>JAYUCH010000084.1:0-56243 GCA_043740435.1 Bdellovibrionales bacterium
CCAAATTGCTTTCCGTTACATTTTTTAAAGCATTATTTTTCCAGCCCGCAGCCGCTGGGCTAAACGGCTGGCCAAACTGCAAAGCAAATCCGCGACCAAAAGCTTTTGATTTGTCTTTCTCATCTTTTCGCTTTGGCGAACTTAAGCCGTCATCCACACCTGTTGTTTCAGAGCCAACGCTGTTAACTGCACCATAAGTTATTGCTAAAATGTATTTATCCGCAGTTCCTAAATTAAATTTATTCCGAACAGTTTCTGAATACTTTTCTGCGATTCCTAAATTTTCAGTACTTCCGGTCTGTACTTTATCCAAAGTCTCGTCGGCAATATTTGAATAACCAAAACTGGCTTCGATCGGTGCCGGTTCGGCTTCAGACTGTAAATTGTAAACCCGCGGCCCCTCGGCCAACACGACTCCAGTTTCACTGAACCGCACATTTTTTGTCAGTTTTGTTAACAGTGGATCCTGAAAAAGCGGAGACGGTACGACCACTCCATCACGTGGAAGACTGAACTGAATCGGTCCTGCGGGTTTAATCACATCATGCACCACGGTTAAGTCAGATTTTTTTCGGACCGCGAACTGCAAATACACATCTTTATTAAAAGTAGAATTGACCAGAAGATTTTGAATTTGTGCCGGAGTAATTACAATTGACGGATAACTGGGCTTCAAATTTTCAGCGACGTGCTGTAAAAATTCAGATTTAAGTTTGATCCCCGCTTTAACGGCTCCGGATCCAAAATTATCGACGAATCCTTCGTTGGCACCTATTTTTAAACCGTGAATACCCGCGCCGTTTAAATTTTCACCCACACACGAATTGTAGGAAATTGTATCAACAGCAAGGTCGTAGGCAAACGGAGAAGAAACGACAACTTTATCAGCAGCTGCCGATGACGATTCTTTAGAACCTAGTAAGCCGGTATTTTGTTGAACATGGCAGTTCTGGAAAAAAAGGACAACTCCAGAAACCAGAATAATTATAGCCAGAGTTTTCACAAATTTCATAGTAACACGTTCCGTTAGCTTTCGCCTTCAAGCTGAATTTACTGTTTCAGTATGATATATAATTTAAATGAAAACAGTATTAGCCTTGACCATCGTCCAGTTTTTTTGCATTTTTTCCTGCAGCTTTTCCTATGGCTATATTTTGCCATTGGAAGCCGTTTTAAATAAAACCGTATCACTATCAGGCACGCAAATTTTTACCGTAGAACAAGATGTCATTTTTAATTTTGATGCAGAAGATTTAGTGATTCATGAAACATGGCTGATCGAGGGCGACAAAAATCTTAAATTAACAGCTGTGGGACAAGGTCCGTTAAAGGACTTGTTCCGCTTGGTTACGGTTTACAATAGTAAAAGTAAAACCACTTTGTTTGGTAAAACAAAACAAACAGAAACAACAAATCCAGATTTTTTTGAAAGATATATTTCGGTTCGTTCTGCAGACTCATTTAAAAATTATTTAGCGCAGCTATCTGTCGCACCCACGATTCGCCTTTCTAGAGCGGCTGGTACAACGGCTTTTGCCATCGGACAGCCCTCATCAAGCGGTATCGGCAATCCACAAATTTGGATTGATCAGGATTCATTTCAGCTTCGTAAAATTCATTTTTTGTCAGAAAACGAAGTCAGTTTTGAAGATTATGGAACCTACGGAAAAATAATTCAGTATCCAAAGACAAAAAAAGTTTCCTGGGGTCAGCAGACCATCACTATTAAAGTGCGCCAGGTTTCATTAAAAAATTCAGCGACTTTAGCTTCTTTTTATCCCCAAAAACTTGATCAGCCCTCAGAAATTACACTGACCTCGAAGGGGAACGCAGGCCTTATCATTCAGGATTTTTACAAGAGATTCAGATGATTCCTGAAAATGATTTATCTGCAGTCGTACAAGTTGCTGTCGATGCGCCGATCAAATCCCTGCTAACTTATTTGCAGAATGAAAGTTTTCAAGTTGCGCGTGGTGATTTGATTAATGTTCCTTTGGGGAAGCGTCAAGTTAAGGGCGTCGTGATCGGTTCTGAAAAAAAAGTAAAAGATAAAACTTCAAATGGCGCAGAAAAAGTTTTTGCTTTGAAAAACGTGATCTCTGTGGATGAAGAGTGGCCCAAACTAAATGACCCTTTTTTAAAATGGCTGGAATGGCTTGCAGATTATTACGCTTATCCACTTGGTCAGGTGGCACAACTTTGTTTCCCGCCACTTAAAAAAACAAGTAAAGTCCGCGCATCTCAGCGTGCCGCCGTCATTCCAAATGTTCAACAAAGATCAGAACATCCACCCACCGACGAGCAAAAAAAGTGTATTTCAGAAATCGAAAAACACACAGGGTTTTCAGTTCATTTAGTTCACGGCGTAACCGGTTCCGGAAAAACAGAGATTTATCTTAAATTGTTTGAAAAGGCACTACAGCAAAATAAGCGTGGAATTTTTTTAGTGCCTGAAATTTCTTTAACACCACAGCTGGTGCAGCGTTTTGCTGAACGTTTTGGTGATCAAATCGCAGTTTTGCATTCGCAATTAACAGACCGCGAACGAACAAATCAATGGTGGGAAATAATCACAGGCGATAAAAAAATTCTTATTGGTGCTCGTTCAGCCCTTTTTTGTCCGATAGAAAATATCGGACTTATCGTCGTTGATGAAGAGCACGAAGCCAGTTATAAACAAGATGAAAAATTAAAATACAACGGGCGCGATTCCGCCATTATGCTGGGTAAGTTTATGAATTGCAGCGTGGTTTTGGGGTCAGCCACGCCCAGCTTAGAATCATGGAAAAATGTTTTAGATAAAAAATTTCATTTGCATCAGTTAAAATCACGCGTTCAGAACCGACCTTTGCCAGAAATCCAAGTTGTCGACATGCGCCTAGAAAAAGATTTAGAAAAAAAATCGGTCGAAAAACCTTTTTGGCTTTCGCAACACCTTTATAATCAAATGAAAGCAAACTTAGAACTGAAACAGCAAACAGCCTTATTACTTAATCGCCGCGGCATGGCGCATATGATTCTTTGTGCGGGCTGTGGCCACACACAGGAATGTCCTAATTGTGATATCAGTTTAACTTTGCACGCGCACTCGCATTTAGTTTGTCATTACTGTGATTATCATGAAAATTTTAAAGTGAATTGTACAGCTTGTAAAGTTGGTGAACTGACCCCGATGGGCCTAGGTACCGAGCGGGTTGAAGAGGATTTAAAAAAATTATTTCCCGATGCCCGAATCGCACGCGCCGATCGTGATGAAATCAGTTCACGAGCAGAACTTGAAGAGCTCATTGATAAGATGGAAAAATCTGAAATTGATATTCTAATTGGGACGCAGATGATTGCAAAAGGCTTAGACTTTCCAAATCTAAAATTAGTTGGTTTGCTGCTGGCTGATATTGGTTTTAATTTACCTGACTTTAGATCGTCAGAAAGAAGTTTTCAGCTGATGACACAAATGAGTGGTCGCTCGGGCCGTCACACGAAGGAAAACGAAAACCCCGGACAAGTGACAATACAAACTTATAACACCACCCATGATTCCTTAGTGTTTGCACAAAATCACGATTACGAAGGTTTTGCGCAAAATGAATTGAACCACCGCTTGCAATTGAATTATCCACCTTTTCACAAAATGACTGCTCTTCGCATTCAGTCTTTATCACTAGATAAAGTGAAATCCGCTTGTCATGTTATTTCACAACGTGCGCACGCTGCTCGGGAAAAATTTACAGCCTATCAGGAAATCGAAATTTTAGGTCCGGCACAAGCTCCGCTTGCAAAACTAAGAAATCAGTTTCGTTACCATATAATTTTTAAACACAAACAATCCCAGTTGTTAAATCAATTTGTTGCCTTAGTCGTCGGTGACGAATCCTGGATTGAAACCCAAGTGAAGGTCGTGGTCGACATTGACCCAATGAATTTATTGTAAAATAATATTGGTATGGTCACGTGTCCGCAGTGCAGTTTAGAAACGCCAGAAGTTTATCCAATTCAGGCCGAACTGCGCGCTAAGATTAAAGAAGTTGATCCGCATTTTTCTTTAGAAGATCAAATTTGTAAGTCCTGCATAACGGCACTGCAGCGCCAAGCCTACGGTGCCAAGGGTGTTTTGTTGCAGCAAGAGCGCGCCAAAGATCTGAAAAAAAAACGTTTGTGGCAAAACCGAGTTGCACTGGTCAAGAATGGTCACGCACTGATGAAGAATCAGCTTTATTCGGAAGCAGCTATTTCTTACGAAAAATATTTAAGGCTTGTTGAAGTTGTTTTTAACTGTGGACCCGGGCAGCTAACCCCTGAACTTTTAAAAGAGTCTGCAAAAACGGCCGAGCTAACAGTAATTACCGGAGTTTACTGGGACTTGGTGCGAATTTATGATGCCAGTGATAAGTACGGTGGTCGGCAAAAATTTGCAGCCAAGCAGTTGGCAAAATTTATTTCATACACGCCCATTTATGCAGATCTTGTAAAAAAGGCCCAAGCTTTTATGCGGTCATCCAGACATCCAGATGTTATAAAAACTTTTTTAATCGCCAGCAAAGCTCAACGTCCGCGCTGTTTTATTGCGACAGCTGCATTTCAGATTCCGCAGTCACCAGAAGTCATCGAACTGCGCAACTGGCGCGATAACAAATTAAAAACAAATTTTTTTGGCCGACGTACCGTTTATTTATATTATAAGTTTTCTCCGCGCGTGGCTTGCTTTTTGGATCAGCACAGTTGGCTTAAACCAGCTGTCAGAGCTGTTTTACGTTTTGTGATCAAATGCGTTAGAGCCTTTTAATTCAGGATTTTCTTGCCACCTGATTCTGTATTGCTGATCGTAACAGTATGCACATCTACGATTATATCATCATTGGAAGCGGTCTCACGGGTTTAACCCTTGCTCAAAAATTATCGCAAGAAACAAAGAATGTTTTGTTGTTAGAATCTCAGGATGAAATTGGCGGGGCTAATAAACCTGTTCAGTTCGCTGGTCGGACAATCAATAACGGTCTGCGCTTTTACCCTGCTACTGATTCTGCAACTAAAGCCTTAGAAAACTTAGAATCTCAAATAGGTCTTAAACTGATATCAAGAATTTCCGAAAATAATCCTGAAACTTACGAAGCCAGTGGCTTTAAACCATTCGTCGGTTTTGGTGATCAATCTCCGAAATTCTATGATCAATTATCTTATTTTTTAAGTTCGCAGTTGGTTGAACTTAATTTACAGCCCTTCCAGTGGGTGCAGCAATTGAAAGAATCTTTTGCGGGTACGTTTTTACCACGCTCTTTTGTAACTCAGTTTCACTTTGACGATGCCGTTGTAAAAAATCCGAAGGTCACGCATGTCACTGTGAATGGTAATAAAACTTTTCATGGACATAACTTTATTTTTGCAGCACCACTCAAAGAGCTACCATCATTGTTACCCGAAGAAATTATGAATGCTCGCTTAAAAAATAAAATTGCAAAAGCAAAAAGTTGGCAAGCCGTTTGTATCGATTTGTATCACCCAGAAATATCAGAACAAAAAAAGAACTTGTTTGTTTTGAACGGGACTACAGACGACGAAATCGGCCCATGCCTGGGTCAGTTTATTTCTAAAGATATTTCTCAGTGGCTCAGCTTTATTGATTTTGATTCTGCGGAAGATACAGAAAACATTGGCTTAGTTCTTAAAAAAGTAAAACGCCAAATCAAGCGCGCTTTTCCAGAAGTTGCAGACCAAATTCAAAAAGAACGCATCTCTGTTTCATCCTCTATTTCAGGCGGAGAATTAAAACTGAGCGCTAACCTGACTTATCCGCATGTGGCAAATTTATGGATTGCCTCGGTCACGGCGGCAACCGCGCCTAATCTGCTGGGATCTTTGCAAACTGCCCAGATGATTTCTGCAGCTTTAGGATTTAATGTGCAATTAGAGTCTGAACAAAATTTAATGGTTTAATTCCACAACTATTTGAAAACATTAAAGAATTATGTCACTGAGCCAGGTGGTTAATACAAGAACCATCCCAGTTTTTCAGTTCCCGCGCACTAGGCCCTAAGCCAAAGCAATTCTTGCCCACACAAACCGACTGTGTTAACTCTGATCCCCACTATAACACACGACGATCATAAACACTGGTCTTGGCATAAATTCGAAAGAATTTACTAAGCACTCTTGGATAACCCAAGCTCTGTTCGTCGGAGGCATAACCAGAAAAGGAAATACACATGGCACAAGTTACCATGAAAGAGATGTTAGACGCAGGCGTTCACTTCGGACACCAGACTTCGCGTTGGAACCCAAAAATGAAACCGTTCGTATACACAGCTCGCGGAGGCATTCATATTATTGACCTTCAAAAGACTGTTGTTCGCGCTAATCAAGCGGCTGATTTCGTAAAAGAAATTGCTGCTGAAGGCGGAGCGATGATTCTTGTTGGAACAAAAAAACAAGCCATCGAACCTATCCAAGAAGCGGCTCGCCGTTCGGGACAGTACTTCGTAACAAAGCGTTGGTTGGGTGGAATGTTAACGAATTTCCAAACAATAAAAGCGTCTATTGATCGTCTTCGTAAAATCGATGCGATGAAAGAAAAAGGCGACTACAATTTATTAACTAAAAAAGAGCGCGCAGGTCTTGATCACGAAGCAACTCGTTTAACTGAGTACTTAGAGGGTATCAAAGACATGAAGGCTTTACCGAAAGTCATGTTCGTAGTCGATTTGCCAAAAGAACACATCGCTGTTTTGGAAGCTAAAAAACTAGGAATAAAAATTGTCGCGATCGCAGATACAAATTCAGATCCAGACACAGTTGATTATCCAATTCCAGGAAACGACGATGCCATCCGATCTATTAAATTATTCACGAATTTAATCGCTGATTCTTTCATTGAAGGCGCAAAAATTTGGGAACAAAAAATGCGCACGCAAACTGATAAAGCATCTGATTCGGTTAAAGAATTAGATACCCAAGATCAAGCGACAAAGCGTCCAGCTCGTGGTGCAAAACCTGAAGAGAAAAAACCAGCAGGTCCTTCAATTGTTAAAGCCAACAAGACACGCAAATTAGTTGCGGCTGGAACTGCTGAAATCGTTGAAATCGAAGCTGAATTAAACACAGAAGAAAAAGCTAAGGAAGATGCTGCAGAGTAAACTGCCGTTTTTCTTAAAAAAATAAGGCCTGCAAACGCGGGCCTTTCTAAACTACAAAAATTAAATTAAGGAGACGTCATGTCTATATCTGCGTCAATGGTTAAAGAGCTACGCGAAAAAACTAGCGCCGGAATGATGGATTGCAAGAAAGCTTTAGAGGAATCAAAAGGCGATTTCGAAGCTGCCGTCGAATGGTTACGTGTAAAAGGCTTATCAGCGGCTGCAAAAAAATCTGACCGTATCGCTGCAGAGGGCTTAGTCAACGCCGCAACATCTGGAACAACGGCAGCCGTTGTTGAAATCAATTCTGAAACAGACTTTGTTTCTAGGAATGATAATTTTAAAACTTTCGTTGCTGATATCACAAAGCATGTTCTTACAACAAATTTAACAACTCCCATCTTAGAGCAAGCTTACACAAAATCTCCGGGTAAAACTGTTGGTGATGCGCTAAAAGAAGCGATTGCTTTTATCGGTGAAAATATCGTTATTCGTAGAACTGAAAAATACACCGTTGCTGGTTCTGGCCTAGTGCACACTTACATTCACGGCGAAGGAAAAATTGGCGTGATGATCGAGGTTGGCGCTGCCAATGCCGCTGCTGCAACATCTGCGGACGCAAAAACCTTTGCAGCTGATGTGTGTTTACATATCGCAGCCATGAGCCCTATGGCCGTTTCTTCGGATCAAATTCCTGCAGCTGTTGTTGCTAAAGAAAAAGAAATTTTAAAAGCAAAAAATTTAGAGCAAGGTAAAAAGCCTGAAATGATTGAAAAAATCGTTGAAGGTCAAATTCGTAAATTCTTGGCTGAAAATTGTCTGTTAGATCAAGCGTTTGTAAAAAATCCAGATTTAAAAGTTTCTGATTACATGAAAGAAGCTGGCAAAAAAGCCGGCGGTGATTTGACAATTAAACGTTTTGTGCGCGTTGAATTAGGTGCAGGAATCGAGAAAAAAGTTGTCGATTTTGCTGCAGAAGTGGCCGCACAAACTCAGAATCACTAGTTTTTATTTTCTGTAAGTAGTTAACGAAGGGACCTTGATGAGCATGCCAGTTTACAAAAGAATTCTTCTTAAGTTAAGTGGTGAAGCCCTTGCGGGCACTCAGGGTCACGGAATTAATTCGGAAACCATCAAGCAGATCGCAAAAGATATCAAACAAGCCCACGACACCGGCGTGCAAATCGGTCTAGTCATCGGTGGTGGAAATATCTTCCGCGGAGTTGCGGCGTCAGCCCAAGGCATGGACCGCGCCAGTTCTGATTACATGGGCATGCTTGCAACCTGTATTAATTCTTTAGCTTTGCAAGATGCTTTAGAAAAAGAGAATGTTCCTACGCGTGTGCAGTCAGCAATTGAAATGAATGAAATTGCAGAACCTTATATTCGCAGACGCGCTGTTCGCCATTTAGAAAAAAACCGCATCGTTATTTTCGCTGCAGGCACCGGTAATCCGTACTTTACAACAGATACAGCTGCCGCACTTCGCGCGATGGAAATAAATGCAGAAGTTTTAATGAAGGCCACTAAAGTGGACGGCATTTATGATAAAGATCCGACCAAGCATAAAGATGCCATTCGTTACGATAAAATAACTTACATCGACGTGTTAAAACAAGGCCTGCAGGTTATGGATTCAACGGCGATCAGCCTTTGTATGGATAACAAGTTACCGATCATGACATTTGATCTTGCCAAGAATGGCAATATATTTAAAGCTGTTATTGGTGAAAAAATTGGCACATTAGTACACTAAGATACTTATTTAACTCAACTCTTAACTAGCAAGGAAAGATGACCATGTTAGATCAAAACAAAAAAAATGCTCAAGCCAAAATGGATAAAGTTTTAGTTTCACTTGGCGAAGATTTCAAAAAAGTCCGCACTGGTAAAGCGCAAGTATCGATGCTTGATTCTATTCGAATTAATTATTACGGACAGATGGCTCCGTTAAATCAAGTGGCTTCGGTTTCTACACCCGATGCAAAAACTTTCTTAATAGCTCCGTGGGAATCAGCCATTCTAAAAGATATCGAACAGGGTATCGTTAAATCAGATATCGGCATGGCGCCAATCAATGACGGAAAAGTCATTCGTCTAAAAGTGCCCGACTTAACGGAAGAGCGTCGTAAAGATTTAGCCAAACAAGTTAAAAAAATTGCAGAAGATGCACGTGTTGCCGTTCGTTTAGTTCGCCGCGATGCCAATGAAGAAGTAAAAAAATCTTTAAAAGACAAATTAGTCAGCGAAGATGAAGCAAAAAAAGCAGAGACTGAAATTCAAAAGTTAACCGATGAAGTGATCAAAAAAGTGGATGCGGTTACTGAAGAAAAAGAAAAATCAATCTTAACGATTTGAAGAAAATAAAATCATGGCGGCTCGGTTAGAACATGTTGCGATTATTATGGATGGAAACGGTCGCTGGGCACAGCTTCGCAACAAACCTAGAACTTACGGCCATATCAAAGGCGCCCGAGTTGCAAAAAAAATAATTACACATGCCGCAAACTCGGGTCTTAAAAACTTAACTTTGTACGCGTTCAGCACTGAAAATTGGCTAAGGCCAAAAACTGAAGTTTCATTTTTGATGCGTTTACTGAAGCGCTACTTAGAAAAAGAAACTGTAAATCTTGTGAAGAAAAATATTCGTTTCAATGTTATCGGCGAAATTATAAAACTGCCAAAAGATATTCAAGCGGCTATAGAATTAACAAAAAAACTAACTGCCAAGAACACCGGTCTTCATTTAACGTTTGCCATGAGTTATGGGTCTCGCCAAGAAATCTTGCTGGCGGTTCAAAGCATTGCTGAAAAATATAAAAATAATGAAATTAACCAAAATCAAATTACTGAAAGTTTCATGAGTTCGCATTTAATGACCAGCGGTACTGCAGACCCGGACTTAATTATCCGCACCAGTGGTGAAAGCCGGTTATCCAATTTCATGATGTGGCAAGCATCCTACAGTGAACTTTACTTTTCACCGACCCTTTGGCCTGATTTTGATGAAAAAAACTTTGATCACTGTTGCCAAAATTTTTTCCAGCGCGAGCGTCGTTACGGCCGCGTATCTCTGAAAAATGAAGAATCTTTCCTTTAGAATCGTTTCTGCAGTTTTTGCGTTGATCATTCTTTTCTTGGCCATTTATTTTGGCAAAGAAAAGGGGATTTATTTACTTATACTTTTTACTGTTATTCGGGGCTCTTTTGAAGTGGCGCGGATGTTTTTTGGGGTTGACCATCCAGTTTTCATAAAAAGAATTTTCGTGATTCTTTCAACTCTGGTTTTTGTAGGAATAACCCAGACGCCCCTGCAGATTTTTTCTGGTGCCGCCATCATATTTAGTTTTGTTTTAGTGACTGCTCTTGCAGTAATTTTTCATAAACACTTCAGGGATTTAGATTTAATATTAACTTTTATTGCGAAGTTCTGCCTGGGTTTGATTTATATTTGTTTTGTGCCCGCCTCTGTGGTTTGGATCACCCAGTCCAACAACGGCATCGAATGGTTTTTGTGTTTGCTCAGTGTGGTTTTCGCCGGCGATATCGGCGCTTATCTGTTTGGCGTGAATTTTGGAAAAAATAAAATTGCTCCACTTCTGTCGCCGAACAAAAGTGTTCAGGGCGCAGTGGGTGGTTTGTTGTTTTCAACACTGACCGCCGCCATTTTTCAAATTTTGTTACCTAACACTCCGATGATCGCCCTATTGATGTGTGGATTATTCGGCGGAGTTCTAGGCCAGATTGGCGATTTTTTTGAATCCCTGATTAAACGAGTCTCGGGGGTAAAAGACTCTGGATCTATTATGCCAGGCCATGGCGGCATATTAGACCGACTTGACGGGGTGCTTCTAGCTGCGCCGTTGTTTTATTCGGCTTCGCAATATTTTTCACTGTAAAAAAATAATTTTTAATCTGGCCTTTGGTACAACTCATATAGACCTTTCATTGCGATCAGTTAAACTAAGAGGCTATGAATATAATCGAATTTTTACATCAAACGTCCGCTGGGTTTCTATCGGGTATTATTCCTTTTGTAATCTTGTTAGGTATTTTAGTTTTTGTTCACGAACTTGGCCATTTCTCTGTCGCAAGAATGTGCGGGGTTCGTGTCGAAGTTTTTTCGCTGGGATTCGGAAAAAAAATATTCAGTTATAAAAAAGGTGATACCACTTACTGCATATCACTTGTCCCGCTGGGTGGTTACGTCAAAATGTTTGGCGAACTTGGTGGAGCAACCATCAGCGAAAGTGAACAGTCCGTATCATTCACGCATAAAAATGTTTGGCAAAGAATTGCCATTACTTTAGCTGGGCCAATGATGAATTTCTTATTTGCCATTGTCGTTTTTAGTTTAATATCCATTCTTGGCGAAGAGATGCGCGCCCCTGTTTTAGCAGAAATTGAATCTAAATCTGTTGCTGAAACAATGGGTTTAAAAGCCGGTGACCGCGTTTTACAAATAAATTCTGAGAAAATCCAAAGTTACGAAGATTTACAAAAAATATTAAACCAATTTCAAAACACGACTGTAAAATCGGTCATACAGTCTGCAGATGGAAACGTAAAAGACCTTTCATTGAATGTCTCTTCGATCAAGAATCCTAATATTTTTTCAACGCAATCAACCATTGGCGATTTACCCGGAGTTCTGCCATTAGCCCGAGGCACAACCGTGGGTGTGGCATCTGGATCAATTGCAGACCAGTCTGGCTTCAAGCCCGGTGATGAAATCATTGCCGTCAATGACGAAAAGGTTTCCCGCTGGACCGACTTAGAAAGACGCTTCGAAGCAACAGGCGAAGCACCCGGAACACCACGAGCTACGATAACGAAATTGAATTTTACCGTCGAGCGAGAATTAAATAATAAAAAAGAAAGACTAAATCTTGGTATTTCTTCTGAAGCCCTGGGGTCAAAGAAATTTTCCGAACTAGGCTTTGAACAGCCTGATTTATTTTTGGACCAAATCGTAAAGGATTCTCCAGCTGAAAAAGCGGATTTAAAGCGCTATGACAAAATAGTTTCGATCGACTCTGAACCAGTTGCAAAATGGGAACAAATTTTATCAAAAATAAAATCTTTCGATGGAAAAGATTCTTTGACTGTTAAAATTATCAGAGACGGCACCGAGTTAATAAAAAAAATTACGCCTCAGGTGACAAGCCAAATGACAGCGCAAGGAAAAGAAGATCGTCGTTACACGATTGGAATTTTGCCTTTCATTAATTATTCACAACCCGAGTTGGTTAAAATAAAAGCTGATAATATATTTTCAGCTTTTGCAAAGGGCACAGTTAGGACTTGGGATATCAGTTCGATGACTTTGGTTTCCTTTGTTCGGCTTTTTCAGGGTGAAATATCTCATAAAAATGTAGGCGGAATGCTGTCGATTGGAAAGGCTGCTAAGGATTCTTATGAAAGCGGTTTACAATCCTTTTTAATGACCATGGGAATTCTGTCAGTCAGTTTATTTATATTAAATTTAATGCCAATTCCTGTTTTGGATGGCGGACATTTAATATTTTATGGAATCGAAGCCATTAAAGGATCCCCCGTTAACATAAAGAAAATGGAAGTAGCTCAGCAAGTTGGTTTCATTTTATTAATGGGCTTGATGCTGTTATCGATGTTTAATGACGTAAATAAATTCTTTTTTAAATCATGATTTTTTTAGTCTGTGAATCTAGTACTCTTTTAGGAAGCGTGGCTCTTTATCGCGATAATCAGCTTTTGGCTCACCGCGAGTCTCTTCGTCAGGGATCGCACACCAACGTGGTTAACCTTTATGTCGCTGAGGTTCTAAAGCAAGATAATCTGAAGCTGCCAGATGTGGATCTTTTTGTAAGTGGCATTGGCCCAGGCAGCTTTACTGGTATTCGTATTAGCCTGAATTTGGTGAAAGGGTTTGCTTACTGTTTCAATAAGCCTGTCGTGGGAATTAATTCGTTGGAAAATTTAGCGTCGCAGGTTGTGGGGACCGACTTACCCATCATAACTATGATCAATGCCTTTAAAAATATGGTCTACATTGCGACTTATAAAAAAATAAGCGGCGTGCTTTCCGAAATAAAAAAACCCGAAGTGGTGCGCGTGCAAAATTTAAAAGACTATATAAAAACTGAATCTTACGTGGTTGGTGATGGCTATGCGGCCTATTTCCAATACTTACCTGAAGAAATCCAAAATTTAATTAGGCGTCCTTTGCAACCCTTCGATGACCCACATGCAACCGCCGCCGGGAAATTGGTTTTTGACAAATACTTAGACAATTCAAACCATTGGTCAAATTTGCTGCCTCTGTATTTGCGTTCCTCTGAAGCAGAAGAGGTTAGAAACGGTATTAAATTTCAGCCATTAGTTTAAGCAGATTTATAAATTTTATCCTGTTTTTTACACTTATTTAACAAAACCAAAAAAAATAAACATTTTATTGATCAAGAACAATAATGGGCCGTATCATAATTTTAAGATGAACACAGATATTAATCACGATTACTACGAAATTTTAGAAGTTCCGCAAAACGCCACCCAGCAAGAAATTGCCGTCGCCTATCAAAAGGCAAAAAGAACATATTCGGCTCAAAATCCAGCGCTTTATACCATTTTTGATAAGTCTGAAGCCGACCAGCTGCAGAACATGATTGATGAAGCCTTTGCTGTTCTTGGAAATGATACCTACCGCAATATTTATGAAAAAAGACGTCAGGCTAATTTTGAAGAAAAAGATTTATCGATCGATGCCATTAAAACTGCTGGCATGGAACTTTTTGGTCAAAATATTGTAAAGAAATCAGTTGAGCCTATTGTTTCTTCTTCTTACCAAGTCGACAAAGACTTTGAAAAAGTGATCGAAAATCAAACGCAGTGGAATGGTGATTTTTTACGTCAGGTTCGTGAATACAAAAAAGTATCTGTCGAGTCCTTGAATGATAAAACGAAAATAAATACCTGGTATATTCACGCACTTGAAAAAATGGATGCTAACAATTTACCTGCACCTGTGTTTGTTCGCGGGTATATTATTCAGATTGCGCGCAGTCTTTATTTAGATGACAAGGTTGTTGCAGATTCCTATATGAAACTTTATAAAAAAGCGCTTGAAAACTAAAGTTATCGTCGTTGATTCGAAAGATGTCGGTCAACGGCTAGATAAGTGGCTTCTACAAATAGAAAACATCGTTTCAAGAAGTTTTGCCCAGGATCTGGTTAGTAAAAAGCACGTCCTTGTCGATGACATTCCAGTGAAATCTTCCCACGTCTTAAAGTTAAATCAAAAAATTTGGATTCAAATACCTGAAACTATTACGGTGGGGCTTGAGCCCTATAATTTTAACCTTGATATAATCTTTGAAGATGAACACTTGTTGGTCATCAATAAACCCTCGGGACTTGTGGTCCATCCAGCAGCAGGTCATCAACAAGATACATTGGTTAATGCGCTTATCTATTACACTTCAAATCTATCTATGAAAAATGAACTTAGACCCGGAATTGTTCATCGACTAGATAAAGAAACCAGTGGGCTGTTAGTTGTTGCAAAAAATGATGCTGTTCATGAGGCCCTATCGCAGCAATTCAAAAACAAAACGACTCACCGTATTTATTATGCTGTTGCCGAAAAAGAGTTAAACCTAGAAACGGGAACCTTTCGCTCTTACTTGGCTCGACATCCCACGGACAGAAAAAGATTTGCTTCCATTCGACAGCAAAATCAAATAATAAAAAAACAAATTCCAGAAATGACAGATGGCAAGTGGGCTGTTACTCATTTTAAAAAGTTAAACGTTGTTCAGCTGGACAAAAATTTATCGTTAACGTATTTGCAATTAAAACTTGAAACGGGTCGAACCCATCAGATCCGTGTTCACTTAAGCGAAAACCACAATGTTCTTTTCGGCGATTTAATGTACGGAAGCTCGAAATCCTACTATAAAAAATGGGGACTGAGTCGATTTTTCTTACATGCTGCTGAATTAGGATTCGAACATCCTGTTTCAAAAGAAAAATTAATGTTTAAAACAGCATGGCCAGATGCAGATCGTTTAAAGCTTAAGGAGTTTGGTTTTGTTGAATCACTTCCAGGAATCTGAGTCCGGTTATTTATTCGATAATCATCAAGTTTCGGTATTTTTTGGAAAATCCCATACCAACAAGTTGGCTTTGGAAAAAGAATTTTACCAAATTAATTTTTTAAAACTACGCCAACTGCATTCAGATAAAGTAGTTCAAGCCAGTTCACAAAATGAAGAAGCTGACGCACACTGGACCCAAGAAATAAATACGGGGCTTGTAATTGCAACGGCGGATTGCATCCCCGTATTGATCTTAAATACGGCAACCAAAAAAATTGCTGCAGTTCATGCAGGTTGGAAGGGTGTTTGTAACCAAATAACAATGAAAACCCTGAGGGCACTTTCCACAAAAGAATCCACAGCATCCGATTTTATTATTTGGATCGGCCCCCACATAGCACTACTTAGCTTTGAAGTTCAAGCCGATGTCCTGCAATTATTATTAAACTCGTCTTTTGAAAAAAATAAACACGGTCACTATTTACAAAAAAATAATCAGTTTTTTGTCGATTTAAAAAGTATTGTTTTATCTCAAATTAACGAAGCCTTGAGTGCTGAATGTCAGATTTCCGAATTGCCGTTGGATACAAAAACAAATAATTCTTTTAATTCTTATCGCCGAGACCGACAGAATTCTGGGCGGAATTTAAGTTTTATATCTTTAAAGTAGGAGTTAATTCTTTATTATGAATCAAAGACTGGCCATTTCAAAAATTAATAAACTTGGAATTCTTTTAGTCTTTCCGATTAAAAATAGCAAAGAGCCAAAATCACTTTGGTCCGAATTTTTTCCGAAATCTAAAATGAGTTGGTCCTGGGATGCAGATAGCGATTCAAGAATCAGTGATTTATGGCAACTAATGAAGCGGCTTTCGGACTGTAGAGAAGTTATTTACTCGAAGTGGTATCAGAACCGCGCCACTTTTTTTTCCTGCAAACTGTTTACCGCTTTACTTTGCACTCATATACAAGGGCGATTGCCATCTTTGAAGCTTTCTAGATCAGCTCGCGAAATTCTTGAAACTTTGGAAAGTGACTCGCCATTATCTACTAAGGTTCTGAAAAAATTAACCGGGCTTCAGGGGAAAGATAATCAGGCCAATTATAATCGCGCTATGAAGGAACTATTTTCTAATTTTTTAATTGTCGCGTTCGGCGAAGTCGATGACGGTGCTTTTCCATCGCTGGCAATTGGTAGCACCAGGGTCTTGTACGAACAGCTGTGGGCGGATGCAGAAAAAATGAATTTATTAATCGCGAAAAAAATAGTGGACGAATCAATAACGGATGGTAGTCCCTTTCAGAAATATCTTTTGAAAAGTAATAAATCCTTTATTTTATAATTTCTTTATTACCCATGTAAGGTCGTAACGCCATGGGTATGGTTACACTGCCATCTTCATTTTGATAATTTTCTAAAATAGCTACTGCAGTTCGACCCACAGCTAAACCGCTGCCGTTTAAAGTATGAACGAACTGAAGTTTACCCGTGTCTTTAGACTTAAAACGTATATTAGCTCTGCGCGCTTGAAAGTCTTCGAAGTTAGAACACGAACTAATTTCTCGGTACGCATTTTGTCCCGGAAGCCAAACTTCTAAATCATAAGTTTTTGAAGCTCCAAAACCCATATCGGCCGTACATAAAAGCATTTTTCTGTACGGTAGTTGTAATTCTGATAAAACTTTTTCAGCATGACCCGTTAATTGTTCGTGGGCCTCGTAAGATTTTTGTGGATGACAAAAAGTCATCAGTTCGACTTTGTTAAACTGATGTTGTCGAATTAAACCCTTGGTGTCTTTTCCGTAACTGCCGGCTTCGGACCTAAAACACGGAGAATATGCACAAAACGAAGTGGGAAGCTGGTCTTCTGTTAAGACTTCATCATAGTAATAATTTGTAACTGGAACTTCTGCAGTTGGAATCAGGTAATAATCTGTATTTTCCAAATGAAAAACATCTTCTTTGAACTTAGGAAACTGCCCGGTCCCGGTCAGACTTTTGGTATTTACAATAAATGGGGGAATCATTTCCGTGTAACCGTGATGATTCGAGTGCAGATCCATCATCAGTTGAATCAACGCCCTTTCCATCTGAGCTGCCGCGCCTTTCAAAAATGAAAAGCGAGCTCCGGTTGTTTTTGCTGCGCGGTCAAAGTCTATGATGTTTAATTTTTCACCAATTTCAAAATGTTCTTTTGGTTTGAATGTAAACTTTTTTATTTCACCCACTGTTTTTATAATTTTATTATCTTTTTCAGAAGCGCCCACAGGAACAGTTTCGTGAGGCTTGTTTGGTATCGTCATCAGCAAATGCTGAACTTCGCTATCGACTTCGGTGGATTTGTTTTCAAGTTCTTTAACTTTTAATTTTAGCGTTTCAAGTTCACCTAAAATAGCTGTCGCATCTTGGCCTTCGCGTTTTAATTTACCAACTTCGCCGCTTAATTTATTCTGATGGGCTTTTGCAGATTCAGACTCTGTCATCATTTCTTTACGCTTAATATTTAATTGCATAATTTGATCCAGTATGACGGTACTGGCATTGCGATTAATAAGACCCTGCTTATAATCATTATAATAATTTTTATCAGTGTCAGATTTTTTTTCTAACATTTTAATATCAATCACAAAAATCTCCTGGCAATTTATTAATTCTTTTTATGGAGCTACCATAATATAAAGTCGCAATAAAGATACAATCAAAACACAAATCAAATCAAAGATCAAAATTTGTAATACACTGAGCTGAGCCAACAAAACATAAATAATAGATGTAAATAGCAAAATAAAAAATACCAACATCAGTGTTCCACTTTGCATCATTTCCTGAACAATCAATGAAAGAATCATTGCAACAAACAATCCGGACAAAACTCGTAATATTTTTTGAGTTAGCGTAACAGTCGTGTTTTTAGCACTTTGTTTAAGATTTGAAGCCACCAGTTTAATATTCTCAGTAATGCTCATCGAGTGCCTTTCATCGTGGAATCTTCGATTCAATCTGTTTACGGTCAGGCGCGTTGGGAGAAATTTCTAAATACTTTTCAAACGCATCCGTAGCTTCACGCATCATGCCTTTTTTTTCGAAGATAAAACCTTGTTCACGGTAAATGTCTGGATAACCTGATTCCTTTTGTTTAGCAATAATTAACATGTCTTCTGCAATATCAAGAGCATCACTTTTTCGGTAGCAGATAGAGCTTTTTACATAAAGTTCAGCCCCCGATGGACGCAGTTTAATGGCCATGGAATATTCAGCGGCGCATTCAGCAAATTGTTCTTTTCGATAATATATTTCAGCCGCTAATAGAAAAGGGTCGGCTAAGTTTGGATTTTTAGTTTTTTCTTCACGCACCAGTTGCACGGCTTTGTCGAAATCCCCAAGTTCAAGATAACATTTCGCTAAATAATAAGAGACCCGAGGAAAATTTCCGTTAATTTCTTTTACAACATTAAACTTCGCTAAGGCTTGAGTAATTTTTGCCTTTGCCTCTTTACCGGATGCAGTTTCTAAAAGTAATTTGGCATTAGAAAATAGCGGTTCGACATCGCTTGGATCTAAAGCTGACGCTGCATTATAATAGCGCTGGGCCAAATCGGGCTTATCCAGTGCGCGGTAACTTTCTGCCAAACCTAAATTAGCTTTTTTATTTTTTCCCTCCAGCTCGACGATTTGTAAATACTGATCGGCGGCTTCAGAAAATTTTTCTTCGCTTGTATAAAATTCTGCAAGGCCCAGCCGATAATCAAGCGTGTAGGGAAAATTTTTAATTAAATTTTTCAAGTAGCTTTCTCCGCGAAGGGGCCCGTCCAATGCAGCTAAAAACTTCGAATAAGTCACCTGAGATTCTGGCCATGAAGGTTCCAAATCAATTGCTTTGCCAGAATATTTTTGGGCCTCTTTCAGAGAATTTTTTTTGCGGTCTTGATCTTCTTTGCGGGTTCCGGGTGAATTGCTATAAAAAGCAATATGGGCTTGTGCCAACAATGACAGAAGCTCTACATCTGCGTCGTAGGCTTTCAATGCTTTTTCGCCATATTGAATTGATGAAAGCATATTGTTTTTTCTAAATTCGAGTAACGCTTGCCCTTTGAGAATTTCGTAATTATCGCGCGCATTTTTTGCAGCCATCTGTAGTGTTTTAGCAGCTTCGACAAAATTGTATCGCTGAGATTCATAGTCTGCTTTAAGCGCATAGGCTGAAAGTTGCTTTGCATCCGCATTAATAGATTTTTGCAACCAGTTAATAGCTTCGCGGCTTTGATTTAAAGCCCATAAACTTTTGGCGGCTTTTAATGCGGCCGTCGCATTCTTTGGATCAAGTTCAAAAGCCGCTTTGTACTGAGCAACAGCAGCCAAGTGATCTGAAGTCCGCGCAAATTGATCACCCAGTAAAACAATTTCCGACTGGGCATTTTGTACTTTTTCATCTCCACCCAACGTGATAACTAATTCTTTTAAACCACGGTGACTAGGATTTAGCTGATAGCCTTGCTCAGCGACTTCCAAGGCTTTTGCACGATCTTTTTTTTCTAATAGCATTTGCGCATAAGTTAGCAAAGCTTCGATGTGAAAAGATCTTGGTAAAGTTTGTTTAATCGAAAACCCGGTCGAAAAATACTGGTTTGCTTTTTCAATGTTTTGATAGCCCTTGTATTCAGTTAATCCTAAACCATAAAGTGCGACTTTCGATTCTTTATCCAAATCAAAAACACCTTTGAATTCGGAAAGGGCTTCCGAAAATTTATTTTGCTTTAAGTGCATGCGAGCCATTCCCACCCGAGGTGCGACCCACTTAGGCCACAGCTGCGAGGCCTGATCAAAATAAGCCGCGGCATTAATGTAATTTTGTTCGTACTCTAACATTTCGGCCTTCATGAAATATAAAAAGGGACCTAAACTAAATTTTTCATCGACGACGTTATCAAGTGTCTTTTCAACTAAAGCTTTGGCTTCTTTAAATTGACCTTTTGCATTTAAGTAAGTTGCTTGGCAGGCTTCGGAGTAACTTGAAATTGGATTAATACCTCGGACCATTTGAGTTACAATTAAGATACTTTTTAAATCATCAACCGACTGTTTTGTATACGGCCACAAATGATGATAGGCCATGCATAATAATCCCATAGCTTCAAGATCGCGAGATGATAGTTCTACGGCTTCGACTAAGTATTTCTGCGCAATTAAAATTCCTTCAATGCGTCCACTCTGAAACTGTAGGACAGCTTTTCGTTTAAGATCTTTTATATCTGTTTGGTTTTGATTTGTTTTTTTCGGAGCTATCAATATCCATCCCGATCGCAAATCATGATCAGAGCGCAAAAGAAAATATCCAAGTAAACTGATAACTAATACACACAAAAATATAACTGGTAAAAATTTTTTTAATTCTTTTCTTTGAATATCTTTGATATCACTCAAAAAAATGTCATCTTTCAAAGATAAATTTTTTCCGCCCATAGTCGCACTCTGCAAAGGCTTTTGAATTATTTGATTTTCTGATTTAATGATAATGGCTTTTTCATTCCCATAATCAGAAGAGTGAAGTAATTCTTTCAGTAGGTTGTTTAAATCTTTTTTTTCTGGCTCTGGCGGCGGTTTTTGCTGAGGAACGCGAATCACAGTTTCCGCATCCATCAACTGAGCTTTTTTAGAATCAACCTCCACAGGGTTTTCAAGGGACTCAAGCAACGCTTCGTAGAATTCAGGCTGTTTGTTTAAAGATTTCCATTCGCCTTCAGGGTACGCGCACACAAATTCATTACCCGTAAAAAGACCTGCAGCAATCATTTTTGCAATTGCAGCCGTCGAGTAAGGCCCTTTTACTTGGTCGGTTTCTAGTTTAATAACCCACAGGTCTGATTCGTGTTTCATCTTTATTTTATTATAAAAGATCTTCGCTGCGATGGCAGTCTATAGAGTCAAGTGGATCCAACTCATGACCAAAGTCCAAAACTGGAACCACTGACGGTTCCAATGTGGAACTGAAAATTAATTCTAACTATCCGTAAATACTCTAGTTTTGAACATAGCAAAGAAAAAATTGGCACACAGGTTGCTATCATGATCGTTATGGTTAAATGGTTGATTGCTACTTATATTATTTTAGTTCTGATTTTCTCTGCAAAAGCTCAGGCAAATCACCTTGAATCAAACCCAGCGTTAAATAAATTAAATCATCCGGTGAAAGAGTCACAACAACTGAAAGTCCAGGATCCCCTCCCAGAAGGCAGTTTTGAGACTTTACACCAGATGAAGTTTGAAGCGAATTTAGAAAACTTTGTTGGCTAGCCAACGATTTGTTTTAGTGCCCCAGCCTTGGCCCCTCCTTGGCTGGGGCTCAAGTTTACAGCCAGCATTTACCAACCTTCATTACACTCTTTTTACTTTTGCACCTAAAAGACTAAGTTTGCCTTCTAGATTTTCATAGCCTCGATCTAAATGATAAATACGACTTACCAAGGTCTCACCCTTTGCAACTAAACCCGCTAACACCAATGAGGCGCTGGCACGCAGGTCTGTGGCCATAACGGGCGCAGCCGTTAAACTACCGGGTTTACCACGAACCACTGCCACCTGGGTTTTTGGAGTGATATCTGCTCCGAGTCGCATCAATTCGGTCACGTGCATAAAGCGATTTTCAAAAACAGTTTCGGAAACAATACTTGTTCCATCAGCTACGGTCATTAAGGCCATAAACTGCGCCTGAAGATCTGTTGGAAAAAGTGGATGTGGTGCTGTGGAAATATCACACGCCGCCCATTTTTTTAAAGGGTGAACTCGGATTGAATTGTCATTTGCATCAATTTTGAAACCGCATTCTTTGAGTTTGTTAATAAGCGCATCTAAATCATGCGGTCGACACTTTGTAACCGTAACGTCGCCTCCGGTGATGGCTCCGGCGATTAATAAAGTTCCGGCCTCGATCCGATCCGCCATGATTTCATGGGATGCCGCTGATAGTTTTTCGACACCCTCGATTCGAATAACGCCAGTTCCGTGGCCTGAAACTTTGGCTCCCATTTTATTTAAGTAATCACCTAGATTTACGATTTCTGGTTCCTTGGCTGCGTTTTCAATAATCGTAATTCCATCGGCTAGTGTCGCAGCCATCATTAAATTTTCAGTTCCACCCACAGTTGTTTTTTCAAATAAAATTGTGGCCCCTTTTAATTTTTTTGCTTTTGCTAAAACGTAACCTTCCTTAAGTTCGATCGATGCGCCTAGGGCCTTCATTGCGTCCAAGTGCAAATCAATCGGCCGAGTCCCGATGGCGCAACCTCCGGGAAGGGAAACCACGGCTTCGCCGTATTTGGCTAAAATAGGGCCTAAACATAAAATGCTTGCGCGCATCTTACGAACTAAATCATAGCTGGCCTCTACAGATTTTAACTTTTCGACCTGCACCGAGAATGAATGACCGTCACGCTTTGTGACACACCCAAGGCTAGCTAACAAATCAGCTGTGGATTCAATATCTTTTAGCAATGGAACATTCGTAAACTTGTGGTGACCTTCAGCAAGTAAAGTAGAAAATAATATTGGCAAAGCTGCATTTTTTGCTCCGCTGGTTTCTGTGATGCCGTTTAACTGAAAGCCGCCTTGAATTAACATTCTGTCCATAAAAAAGACCTTTCGTAATCAGAATTTTCTGTAAGTGCTTATTATCGAACACCTTTGATGATTCGATCAAGTCCTGATAAATCCTTTAGAATTTCTACGTTGCTAAAAGTATTTAAGTCCGCGAATTTTTTTAACATATCTGGACCCTGCTGATATCCTATTTCAAATGCCATCAGGCCTGAATTTTCTAAATACTGTAAAAACTGCTGTGACCAGTCTGTCAAACAGGCTAATCCGTTATTTTCTGCGAACAACGCTTCACTAGGTTCAAACTTTTTTACTGCGTTTTCCACGGCCGGATCATTCATGGCAATATACGGAGGATTTCCTAAAATAATATTGAAGGATCCAATATTTTCTTGAGTCAAATCACTGACATTTTGTAAAACAAGTTCTGCCCGGTTTTGTAAACCCAAGGCTTCGCAATTGTACTTTAAGTATGTAAAGGCCTCTGCGGATTTTTCAACACTAACTAAAGTAGCATCGGAATTATTTTTTAATAATGAAAAACCAATACAGCCGGTTCCCGCACCAAGATCTAAAATTCGCGGCTTTGAAATTTTTTGTTTTTTAATAAATTCCAATGCGGCTTCAACCAGATGCTCTGTTTCTGGTCGGGGTATTAAAACACCTTTTCCAACTTTAAAAACAAAGCCGTAAAAACCTTTGTCTTCGGTTATATAAGCAACGGGTTCACCCAGAGAGCGACGTTTTATAACTTCCCGGCACTGGACAACTTCGGCTTCAGTCAAGGGTGCTTCATATTTTAAATACAGTTGCATGCGCTCTAGCTTTAGTGCTGATGCAATTAAAAGTTCCGCATCCAAGCGCGGAGTCTCTAATTTTTTTTCTTTGAAAAACTGTATTGATTTATCAAGAACTTCTTTGAGTTTCATTTTTTAAATTGCGGTTTGTTTTTTCAATGCTTCCGCCTGAAAGTGCGCGATAAGCGGATCAACCAAATACTCAAGCTGGCCACTCATGACCTGGTCTAATTGATGAATCGTAAGTCCAATGCGGTGATCGGTGATTCGAGTCTGCGGAAAGTTGTAAGTTCGAATACGCTCGGATCGGTCTCCGGTGCCGATTTGGTCTAGGCGTGCGTCCGAGGCTTCTTTTAAAACTTTATCATCTTCAAGCCTTTGTAATTTCATATGTAGAATTTGAAAAGCTCTTTCTTTATTTGAGTTCTGCGACTTACCTTCCTGGCAATGCACTAAAATTCCTGTCGGAAGATGATGTAATCTAACTGCGGATTCTGTCCTGTTGACCGATTGGCCTCCGGCGCCACTGGCCCGCATGACATCAATAGTGATATCTTTCATATCGATTTTTATTTCGTTGATTTCAGCTTCTGGAATTATTGCCACTGTGATGGTCGAGGTATGAATTCGACCAGCGGCTTCGGTTTTTGGAACTCGCTGTACGCGGTGAACGCCGGATTCATATTTCATTTTGGAATACACCGATTCTCCAGAAATCATGGCAATGACTTCTTTGGCGCCGCCGACGTTACCATCTGTGTAGGACATCAGTTCGGCCTTCCAACCTAAAGTTGATCCGTAGCTGGCGTAAGCCCTGAAAAGTTCGTCAGCAAATAATGAAGCTTCATCGCCACCGGCGCCAGCACGAATTTCTAGAAGAATGTTTTTATCATCATTTGGATCTTTAGGAATCAAAGCAATTTTTAATTCTGATTCTATGCGTGGCAAATCAGTTTCGAGTTCTTTGATTTCTTCACGAATCATTTCTTTCATTTCTAGGTCTGATTCTGAAGTCAGTAGAAACTTACTGGCTTTTAAATTTTCGCTTTTCTTTTTAAAATCTCGGTATAACACAACAATTTTTTCTAAATCTGAAAATTCTTTCATCAAAGAGCGATACACTTTTTGATTAGAAGCAACATCAGGACGCTGAAGCGACATGCCGACTTCTTCATACCGTGATTCAACTTGATCTAATTTTGAAAACATATTGGAAATTCCTGTGTATCTAAAAAATGAAGGCCCTAAAAAACAAAAGCGGCTTTGGGACGCCGCTGAGATTAAAAACTCTTCCGCAAAAGAAAGAGCGCTTAGAATGTAAGTTATTTTGCTGCTGGTTTTGAGTAACGCTTTTTGAAACGATCGATACGACCTTCGGTGTCCATAATACGTTGCTTACCTGTGTAAAACGGGTGAGACGCAGAAGAAATTTCGACTTTGATCAGTGGATATTCTTTTCCGTCTTCCCACTTAACCATTTCCTTGGAATCTAAAGTTGTAGTTCCTAAAAATTGGTAATCACATGACATGTCTTTAAATACGACTGTTTTTGTTTTTGGATGTAAATTTGGCTTCATTTCGATTCCTTTATATTAATTTCAAAGACTACGGTCATAGCATAAAATTTGTGGAGGGCTCAAGAGAAAAGGTAATGATTTCGAAACTATGTGGTTTAGTTATCGCTGACTAAACCACACGTAGTGTGAAATAAGTTGTTATATTTCAAGTACTTAGCTTATATCTTCGAGGTCCAACGGTTACTACTCGACCACCTCTAGGTTGGGAACTAATAAAGATCTGATTTGCAAACACGAATTTTCAGGCTTGAAAACCAGTGCAAGCTTATCTTGAGTATTACTTTTCAAGGAAAGCACAAGATCGGATTGCTGGGCTTCTTCGGGGGTAGGCTCTGAAATGGTTATAGTTCCGCTGGCAAGCTTTTCGATGACTTCAATCACTGACGAAATTTTCTCGGGACATCCGACGTCGGATTCGGGCTGCCCCATCCACACCACTTCTGCATTTGAAAGCATCGTTTTTAAAATGCTGAAGTTTTTATTTTGCAACTGTGGGATTAATTTTTCTTTGTACTGTTCAAGCGTGATGCATGATTTTTCACTGGGTAAATTTAATGATTCAATGTAGGCATCCAAAACATGATGCGAATCACAACTGACGGGTCCTAAATAAAATTCCCAGGGCTTTAAAGATTTTGCAAAATTTAAAATTTCTAAAGCCTTTTCTTTGTTTTCCTTTGAAGCGAAATGCGCTAAATCCACTGAAAGATCTGCGTACATTCCTTCCTTGCGAAAGGGGGATTCGTTTTCTAAACTGAAATAAATTTCACGACAGTTGTCGATATGACTTTTGAACTCTTGCATTAAGGCTTGCGTGTTTTTTAACGTCGAAATCTGAACCGCTGAATCTTGACACTCTTTTTGTAGATTCAATGAAAGTTCCGGTGTGGTTTCAAATTGCTCTTGGGAAGTTGCTGCAGCACCTGTAGAGTTACTTTTTATTTTACCCAAAGTTACAACAGCAATCAAAACAACAACACCAACTGCTGCCAGAGAGCTAGCTATAAAAATAATATTTCTTTTTTTCGATGGCTGTTGATCGTTTGGACTAGCCATTCATGCTCTTTAAAAAGTCACCGTTGGTTTTGGATTTCTCTATTTTATCCATCAAGAATTCCATAGCATCGACCACGTTCATCGGAGCTAAAACTTTTCGGATAATCCACAACCGATTCAAATCGGCCTTGTCTATCAGTAAGTCTTCTTTTCGAGTTCCCGATTTATTGATATCTAAACAAGGGAAAATTCGCTTTTCCATCAGTTTTCTATCTAAATGAATTTCGGCGTTACCAGTCCCTTTAAATTCTTCAAAGATAACTTCATCCATTCTTGAACCCGTATCAATCAAAGCAGTTGCAATGATGGTCAGTGAACCGCCCTCTTCGATGTTCCGGGCTGCTCCGAAAAAACGTTTCGGCTTGTGAAGTGCATTGGAATCAACACCACCCGATAAAATTTTTCCTGAAGGTGGCACAACCGTGTTGTAAGCACGCGCCAGGCGCGTTATCGAATCTAACAAAATGACCACGTCATGTTTGTGCTCGACCAAGCGTTTTGCTTTTTCTAAAACCATTTCGGCAACTTGAACGTGACGAGTTGGAGGCTCATCGAATGTTGAACTGACGACTTCACCTTTTACAGTTCTTTGCATGTCCGTGACTTCTTCGGGACGCTCATCGATCAGTAAAACGATTAATTTAACTTCGGGATGGTTTGTTGAAATAGCATTGGCAATATTTTGCATCAAGACAGTCTTACCAGTTCGTGGAGGCGCAACTATCAGTGCGCGCTGACCTTTACCCAGCGGCGACATCAAATCCACAATTCGAGTCGTCATTTCTGCAGGGTTGTGTTCAAGACGTAACATTTTGTTGGGATAAAGTGGTGTTAAATTATCGAATAAAATTTTATCTTTGCTGGATTCGGGCGATTGGTAATTTAAAGAATCTACTTTAATTAAAGCGAAATAGCGTTCGCCTTCTTTTGGCGGACGCACAGTTCCTGTTACGAAGTCACCCGTGCGTAAGCCGAACTTGCGCATTTGTGACGGAGAAACATAAATATCATCTGGTCCCGGAAGATAATTGTAATCCGGAGAGCGCAGAAATCCGTACCCATCCGGTAGAATTTCTAATACCCCTGCACCAAAAATATCACCTAATTTTGCGGCCCGCTTTAAAATTTCAAAAACCATATCTTGTCGGCGCATGCCGGCTGCATTTTCAATTTTAAGCTTAGTAGCCAAGTCCGTTAAAACCTGGATATTTTTAGATTTTAAATCTTTGGAATTCAACCAGCTTTTTTCTTCGTCGGTTAAATTAATTTCTGCTAAATCAATTTCGGGTTCTGTATTCTGAGAATGCTGAGTATTATTTTGTGGTTGTTGTTCATTGTCATCGCGGTTGCGATCAAATCTTTCACGGAAATCTCGGCGCGGTTGGTTGTTACTATTGTTAGTGTTATTATTTTGATAGCGATGACCGCCGCCCCCACTTTGATGTCGATGACCACCGCCACCACCACTGTGGCTGCTGTGACTTGGTCGGTCGCCACCGCTTGAGCCACCACCGCCGCCGCCGCCGCCGTATTTTCTGAATTCTCTGCGGGGCTCTTGCGATTGTGATTGAGTCTGTGACTGTGCTGGTGCAGCAGGTTGTGTATTTTGTTGTTGCGGTGCGGGAGTTGCCGACGCCGTTACAGGTGCTGCTGCTGGGGCTGAAGTAGGTTGTGTTGTGGGAGTTTCTACAGGCTTTACTTCGGCGCGAGGGGCTGGTTCGGCTTCGGCAGCAGCAGAGGATGATTTTCCAGCTAAGGCTGCGGGTTCTGAGGTACTTTGTTTACGAGGTTTTTTTTTGGTGGTTTCGACGATGACTTCTTTTTTTGCCAAGAGGGGCTCCTTATTGACTCTGAATTTTAATTTGCATGATAAATTAGGTTAATTTGTTATGATTACTGAAATCCTTGAGAATTTTGTTTGATGAGATATGTCGGTAGCGACTTCATTAATATCGCTTGGAAAACAGACCAAAGTCAACAATTCACAAAAAAACGTCTCATAATAGGAATTCATTAACTTTTCCAAATACTTAGCCGATAAGTCACAAAACACCAAAGAAAGAATATTGGAGGAACAATAATGGATACAATGAAAGCTCCGGCGCCAAGAACGCCACTGAATTTGGATGTTTCGTTTCGTCGCAATTATGCTCGTCAAGACATCAACGGAATTTTAAAAAATATCAGCCTGTCGGGCGCGTTTTTAGAAGTTTCAAGTCATGATCTGCGCGTCGAAGAAAAGGTCAATCTAACTTTTGTAGTTGGTTCACGCGAGCGAAAAATAAGCGCACAAATCATATGGAAAAACACCTATGGTGCAGGCATCAAATTTTTACCGCTGAATAATCGTGATGTGCAAATCGTTGACGACTTAATTTATTACGTCGAATCAAAACGTATGGGTCATCGTGGAATTTTGGACGGAATACTGAAAAAGGTTGCTTGATCAAAAAATCTAAACTTCAGCTCTGGAAATAAAAAAAAGAGGGAATGGTCCCTCTTTTTTTGTAATCATCTTTGTATAATTTAAAATAAAACTTAAGATCCGACGTGTGTCTCGTTCATGGCTGCTGCCATTTCAGCGGCCTTTTTCTTTTTACGACGAATCAGAACAAAAGCCAATGCAGCCATTAACACAACGACAGCGCCCAAAGACATCATTGTATCGTTATCTAAACCACCAGCTTCTGTAACTTCCTGGTCATTTGCTTTTTTGTGTTTCGCTGTGGCAGCAACTTCATCAATCGGAGCCGGCGGAGCCATGTCTGCAGGCGGTGGTGGCGGAGGCGGTGGCGGCAAAGAGGCCGTTGCATCTGTCGGTGCCGCATTCGCAGGAACATCTGTGGCTGGCATCGGTTGTTGATCCATCGACGGAGGTGGAGGTAATGAAGCCGTTGCGGCCGGGGCTGCAGGCATTTCGTTCGTTGCAGCTATTGTTTCCGGTAAAGGCGGCATTTCTGCCGCTGGCGGAGGTGAATACTGCGCCGTCTCTTGTGCAGCAGGTGGTGCCGTATCAACTAATGCAGCCGTTCCTGCTTTTGGTGAATTACTAGCAACCGCTGAAGTCACACCAGAGGCAGAACGCCAGTATTTAATCGTCTCGCCTTCTGTTAATTTACCTTTGGATTCAACCGGATTTGCAGCCCACATTTCAACATAGGCATTTTTGTAGCCTAAAATTTCTTTCGCAACTTTTTTTAAGTTATCACCTTTTTTTGCAACATATGTTTCCGGAACCATGCCCATGTCTTCGTAGTAAAATAATGTTTTTGCAGAATCATCCGGACGGTTAGGTGAAACATAGTACAGTTTGTCGCCGGGTCTTACAGATCTCCATTTAAGATAACTGTTTTCTGCAATCTTTTTTAAATCTTTCACTTTATCTGCAGCAAATATTTTTTGACTGATGTCGATCAGCGTTTCTCCGGGACGCGCCATATAGACACTGTTGACCCAGCCTTTAGGTGTTTGATAGGGCGCTGTTAAAGCAATCTTTTTTAAAGTGTCGGTACCGCTGGCTTTAGCAACCGGGGGTGTAAAATCCGACGAAGAAGAAGACGACATATCTGAATTTGAACTTTCAAAAGACGGAGCTTTATTCGAAGATTCAACTTCTGGAGTTACCTCAGCGACTGTGGCAACCGGTGGCTCTTCCACAAGAGGCGCTTCGACAACTGCTGCATCGTTAGTCGGTGAATTCGCTGCTAAATCAGTTGCTGCATTGGAAGCTGGTAAGGCCGGTTCATCTAAACTGGATTCGTCCAGCGTCGGCGCTGAGGCTACGTCAGCTGGCATGTCTGCAAGCACTGAGGGTTCGTTAACCGCTTTATTTGATTCGGCTTTCGTTGTGCTTTCGCCCAATGCCGCTTGCATCGAAGAGTTTTCAACGTTGAGGTCCGCTTCGCCGTCAGCTAACGTGTCTTCAGCATCAATTTTTTCCACGTCTGCGTTTTCGACGATAGTTGTTTCATCGTCGCTTTCTTTAGACGTACAGCTTGTTATTTGAAAGTTGAGGGCAAAAATTGCTACGATTAAAAACAGTTTTTTTGTCATTGACTCATCCTTGATAAAAAAAAGAACTTCCAGTCCTTAAATACACTTTGTAATTAAAGCACAGGGCTTATGCACCCGCAAAGTGCTTTACATAAGACTAGACCGAAGTCAGCAAACTTTGGACTAGGGTCCGGCCCCGATAAACTTAAACGTTGAGCCTAAACTGATTTTATTTTTCTTGAACCAACCCTGGTTCATTTCCAGAGCGTACATTGCCGCAGCGGTCGTCGGATAAATGGCAGGATCCTGTTGCATGATCGAAGACACTGCTTTCATTTCTTGAATTTCCACAAGTTTTTTTTCTTTGCTGAAGTATCCTATACTTAGGTCGATAAAAGTATTTTTCATCCAGAAACTTCGGGTCTGCTCGTCGGTAAATATAAATAGCATTCCTTGATCGGGATTTAATTTTTTTCGAAACATCAGGCCGCGTTCATGTTGCAATTCTGTTTTTGCAATTTCGACTTTAATTGTTTTTTTCGAGGCTGCATAGATCAGCTGAATTTTTTGAGTTAAGAACTGAGCTTCAGTTTCTTTAGCAATGCCAAGAGACGCCAAGAAACTAAGACAAATAACGAGTAGCCACTTCCAGCGCAATACCATGTCGAACTCCTCGGGTTGAAACATACAGTTTATCTTTATTAAAATACTTAAGGGTTTCAATTAAAATAAGAACACCGACCAAAATGACATCGGCACGTCCAGGGGGAAGACCTTTTTTTATTTTTTCTTCCAAAGTCGACGCTTGCAGAAAAGTTTTCCATTTTTCTAAAGACTCTTGTGTTAACACAGAGCCCTCAATTTTTTCCGCATCAAAAGAGCCAATTTCTGCTGTCACTAAGCTGGTGGGTGTGCCGGCAACTGCTAAAATCTCAAAGGTGTTTTTTTCTTGAAATTTCGAAAGCTGGTGAAAATTTTCTGCTATTGTTTTTTGTATTTCAGAAATTTCAAATGTCGAGGTCGGTTGTGAAGTGACGAATTTTTCTGTTAGACGAACACATCCAACATTTAAACTTTGGCTGTGCTTAATTTGGGAATCTCCAAAAATAAACTCGGTGGAGCCTCCGCCAATATCAACAATTAAGCGTCTAGCGTGGTCCGCTTGACCGGACATGGCTCCGTTAAATGTAATGCGCGCCTCTTCAGAGCCGGGAATGATTTCAATAGGAATTTTGTACTTTTGGCCAATTGCAAAAAGTAATTCTTTGTTAGTGGCGTCGCGGGCGGCTGAGGTCGCCATCGCAAGGACTTTATCTGGCTGATGGCGATCAATCACCGCCTTGAAATTTTTTAAACAGGCGTCAGCCCTGAAGAGGGCCTCAGGGTGTAGTTTTTTTGTTTGACCCACATCTTGCCCTAGGCGCACGACCTCTAGGGTATCTTCATAAATTCTGGTAATTAAATTTTCTTCGACTTCAGCAATAAGACATAAAAATGTGTTTGATCCTAAATCTAAAGCTGCAACTTTCATTATTTAAGCTCGAGTTTTTTCTTAAGCATTTGATTAACCATGTCGGGGTTAGCCTGTCCCTTGGAAATTTTCATGATGGCTCCGACTAAAAAACCCAGTACTTTTGTTTTGCCGGCATGAAATTCTGCCACCTGATTTTTACTATCAGCTAAGACTCCGTCAATTATTTTCTCTATATCCGTGACATCACTTATCTGGGCCAAGTTATTCTGTTTTATAATAAGCTCGGGTTCAGTACCTGTAGCCCACATCTCGGTGAAAACTGTTTTAGCAATTTTTCCAGAGATGACGTTGCTATCAATCAATTTGATTAATTTTCCTAGGTGAATTGCTGAAACCGGGGAATTCAAGATCGATATTTTTTGGTTATTAAGTTCTCGTAGAAGTTCACCCATGATCCAATTAGCCGCTGCTTTGTAATTTCCGCAAGCGACACCTACGTTTTCAAAATAATCAGCAGTTTCTTTTTCGGCAGTTAACATTTCTGCATCTAGCTTTGAAAGCCCTAAACTGTTTTGCAGCCGATGAGCGCGGGCAAGCGGTAACTCAGGAATAGTTTTTCTTATTTGATCAATCTGAGCTTGTGAGATCACCAGCGGCAACAGATCAGGTTCTGGAAAGTAACGGTAATCTTCTGCATTTTCTTTAGCACGCATTGGAAGCGTTCTATTTTTATCAGGATCATACAACCTGGTTTCCTGAATAATTTTTTTTCCTGATTCTATTTCATCAATTTGACGTTCGATTTCATAATCAATGGCTTTTTCTACAAAACGAAATGAATTGATGTTTTTCAGTTCAACTTTTGTTCCCAGTTTTTCTGTACCGACTTTACGAACGGAGACATTGCAGTCACAACGCAACGAACCTTCTTCCAGATTGCCATCACAGACATCTAAATATCTGACAATTTGCCGAATAGTTCGGCCGTATTCAGCCGCTTCAGCCGCCGAACGTAGATCGGGTCCAGAAACAATTTCTAGCAGCGGAATCCCAGCCCGATTGTAATTTAAAAGTGTGCAGTCGCCCTGATGAATTGATTTACCAGCGTCTTCTTCCATGTGGGCGCGCGTGATGCTAATATTTTTTAGTTCATTATTCAGATAAAACTGAACGGTACCGTGCTCGCACAGGGGTAAATCGTATTGAGATATTTGGTAACCCTTGGGTAAGTCAGGATAAAAATAATTTTTTCTAGAAAAAACCGAGCGCTGGCGAATTTGGCAATTCAAAGCAAGCCCTGCTTTAATCGAATAATCAATAGCTGTTTGGTTGATCACAGGCAAAGTCCCTGGCATTCCCACACTGACCGGTGAAGTGTTTTCGTTATCGGCCGCATCAAAGACTGTAGAGTCCGTGCAAAATATTTTCGATTTTGTTTTCAATTGCACGTGAACTTCAATACCTATGACAGCTTCGTAGCCTCGGTTATTAATAGACATCCGGAGTCCTTAACTTTGTTTCAGAAATATTTTCTAAGGCAAGGGCTGCGTTTAATATTTTCTGTTCATCAAAATGTGACCCGGTTAATTGAATTCCGATAGGCAACCCCTCTTCAGAAAATCCGAAAGGAACACTCATTCCGGGAAGGCCAGCCAAGTTTGTAGACGTCGTAAAAATATCATTCATATACATGGTAAGTGGATCTTTTGATCTTTCGCCAATTTTGAAGGCGGGCGAAGTTGTAACGGGGCTAAGTATAATATCACAGTTTTTAAAAACTTCGATATATTGATCGCGCATCAAACGACGAACTTGTCCTGCTTTATTGTAATAAGCATCGAAATATCCGGACGACAGACAATGGGTACCCAACATGATACGCCGTTTGACTTCAGTTCCAAAACCCTGACCCCGAGTTTCGGCATAAAAATCATCTAAACTGAGTGATGATAAATCTTTAAACTCCGCACGAAATCCATATTTAACTCCATCATAACGAGCTAAATTTGATGAAGCCTCACTGGCTGAAATTAAATAGTACATAGGAACAGCAAACTCAGTCAGTGGAACTGAAACTTCGACAAATTCAGCACCTAAGTATTTTAATTTTTCAATAGCAGAGTTATAGGTTTTATCGACATCAGCGTGGATTCGACCTAAGCCATATTCTTTCATCAAACCAATTTTTAATCCTTTTATATCAGATGATAAATTTTTCGAAAATTGGGGGACAGGTTTCTGCGAAGTCGTTGAATCCATCGGGTCGTGACCACAAATTGATTCAAGACACAAAGCTGCGTCTTCGACTGTGGAAACCATCGGGCCCGCTTGATCAAGCGAAGAAGCAAAAGCAATAATTCCGTAACGACTGACGCGACCGTAAGTTGGTTTAAGTCCTACAATTCCACAAAAACTAGCAGGCTGGCGAATCGAGCCGCCCGTATCTGTACCGATGGTTCCCATAGCTAAACGCGCAGCTTGCGCCGATGCAGAACCACCACTGGAACCCCCTGGAACATAATTAACATTCCATGGATTTTTACATTTCCCAAAAAATGAAGTCTCATTGCTGGAACCCATGGCGAACTCGTCCTGATTAAGTTTACCCAAAACGACAACTCCCGATTTTCTTAAACGCGCAACCACAGTCGCGTCGTAAGGCGGCGTGAAGTTTTCTAACATTTTTGATCCGGCCGTCGTGCGCAAGTTTTTTGTACACAGCATATCTTTGATGCCAAAGGTGACTCCGGCTAAAGGACCAATATCTTCATCGTTGTGGATCCGTTTATCTAAAGCCTGTGCATCGGACACAGCCTGTGCGCTTAGGGTAATATAAGCATTCAGCTGTGGGTTAAGTCTTTCAATTCTATCTAAAAAATATCGAGTAATTTCTGTCACAGAAATTTTTTTTTCATGAACCGCAGAACTGACATCTTTAAAAGTTGCTTTTAGTAAATCCATTTGATGATCCTATACAACAGGTGGAACTTTAAACAGTTGCCCGGCTTTATCGGGCGCACCTGAGACCATTTCTGTTGCTGTAAATATCTTTAACTCTTCGTCGGCTCTCGCATAGAATTCTATATCCGTGGGGGTTACTAAAGGCTCGATTCCATCCGTATTTATTTTTGTAATTTGCTGAAAATGATTTAAAACTTTTGTCAGTTGCACGCTGTACTCTTCACGATCTTCAGCGTTAATTTTTAAGCGGGCCAGTTTGGCGATCTGTTCGATTGTTTTTTGATCAATCATTTGTAGCTTCCTTAACAAGTGAATCTGACAGTAATCAAATTTAGGTGTTTCTTCAAGCTGCGTTGCTAAAACCCAATGAATCCAGCTAGCCGTACAACTGGGTTGTGTGTAAGCTTCAACAATGCCTACCAAGTCAGCGCTGAAGAAAACTATTTACCAACGTCACGAGGAACTAAAAAAATCAATTCGCCGTCATGATGAGCTTTACCATACCCAAGATAAACCAGAAATTTCTGACTACGAATATGACCAACTTTTTTCGGATTTATTAAAACTTGAATCAGAAAATAATAATTTAGATCGCAGTGATTCACCCAGCCAAAGAGTTGGCGGCGCCGCCATTGATCAGTTTCAAAAAATAGCGCATCGGATGCCAATGCTGTCTTTGGCAAATAGTTATTCGCCCCAAGATCTAATCGATTTTGACGAGCGGGTTAAAAAATTTCTTCGTTTCGAAAAAAATTCGCAAGAACAAATAGAATATTTCGCAGAACTTAAGTTGGATGGCCTTTCGCTTGAGCTTGTCTATGAAAACGGTCTGTTGATTCGAGGTTTAACTCGCGGAGATGGCCTCGTTGGAGAGGATGTCACCCATAATATTAAGACCATCAAATCAATTCCGCTGAAACTAAATTCCACAACACCGCCGGCTCTGTTAGAGGTTCGTGGTGAAGTCCTTATCTTTAAAAAAGATTTTTTAGAAATGAATACGCGCAACGCTGAATTAGGTGTGGCCCTTTTTGCTAACGCCCGGAATGCAGCCGCAGGAACAATTCGCCAACTTGACCCAAAAGTAGCCTCGGGTAGACCACTTAAATTTATCGCTTATGGCTCTGGTGCTATTGACGGAGTTGAATTTAGTTCTCAGCAAGATATTTCCGCAAAATTTAAGGCGTTTGGTTTGCCAGTTCTATCTAGTGATTATGTGGTTTGCACCAACGAAATTAATGATATTATTAACTACTATCACACGATAGAAAAAAAACGTCCCCGCTTAGATTTTGATATTGATGGCATTGTCGTGAAAGTTAATTCACTACAAAAACAAGAAGATCTCGGGTTGGTTGCGCGGTCACCTCGTTGGGCTACTGCCGCTAAGTTTAAACCAGAACAGATGGAAACGATCATAGAAGATATTCAAGTTCAAGTTGGTCGTACCGGAGCCTTAACGCCCGTCGCAATCATGGCGCCGGTTAAAGTTGGGGGTGTTACCATTACGCATGCAACTTTGCACAATCAGGATGAAATTAATCGAAAAGACGTGCGCATCGGTGACACCGTTTTTGTTCAACGTGCGGGTGATGTGATTCCGGAAGTGGTTTCTGTTGTGTTAAGTAAGCGTCCTAAAACCTCGAAGCCCTATGTCATGCAAGCTGTCTGTCCGTCGTGTAATACGAAAGCCATCAAAGAGCCCGAAGATGTCGTTTTACGTTGTCCGAATTCTTTTTGTGATGCTGTTTTAAAAGAAAGTATCAAACATTTTGTTTCCAGACGGGCTATGGGTGTTGAAAAAGTCGGGGATAAGATCATTGAAACGTTTGTGGAAAAAAAATTGATCATGTCTTTTTCTGATCTTTACAAGCTTGATAAAGAATCCTTGCTTAGTCTTGACCGGCAAGGTGAAAAATCTGTCGAAAATATTTTAACAAATTTACAGGCTAGTAAAAAAACAACTTTAGCAAAATTTATTTATGCTTTGGGAATTCGCTTTGTTGGCGAACAAACTGCAAAACTTATTGCCGATCACTTTGGCACGATTGAAAAATTTTTAAGTGCAGAAAAAGAAGAGCTTGAAAAAGTTCCTGAAATTGGCCCCAAGGTTTCCGCAGCCGTTTTGCAGTTTATTGCTGACAAACGCTGGCAAAACGAAATTCAACTTTTGTTAGACGCTGGGATTACGTTTGAAAAACCAAAGCGGGCTAGCGACGGTCCACTTTTGGGATTTAGCTTTTTAGTCACCGGAACTTTACCTGTTAAGCGCGAAGAAGCCCACGAACTTATTGAAACAAACGGGGGTAAACTTTTATCTGCCGTTTCATCAAAATTATCTTACTTGGTTCTTGGAGATGACCCCGGGTCAAAAGTTGCTAAGGCTGAAACACTGGGAGTAAAAATGATTTCTTGGGAAGAGCTAAAAGCCCTGGTAAAATAATAGGCTTGCTTCAAAAAATCTTCTTTATTATTTTTGATCAGTCCCGACTTTATTAATGATTGGCTCTTCTTCTAAAAAATTAATTACGGAACCTTGTTGAGGCAAATCACTTACCGAGGTCGCTAATTTTTCCCAAGTGTATTTGTAGTGATCAGCGAAAGCCTTAACAACTTCAGGAATCATCACGTAATAAGTATTTTCCCAGTTTGTCGTAAAAGCGGCGCTAGTTAAGTTGGCTGAACCTGTTAGAACAGCTTTGAAATCTTGATCGTCTGCAAAAATAAGATATTTACTGTGATGCAATTGATGTTCATTGGAATTTGTTTCCATCAGCTTGACCTGAGCTCCGGCTTTGGTCAGATTTTCAATATTATACCATTCGGCAGGCTGCGTATCTGCCTCGGTGAACGTAGGATCATTCGCTTTATAATATGTGTCATCATCGGCAATGATGTGCATTTCGGGTTTGTTATTTGAAAACATTCTTTTTTTTAACGCCGCTAGCATTTTTGCATACAAAAACCGATGACAGCCAATCCAAATTTTTTTGGCTGTGTTAATTCCAGGAAAACCTACAGTCCCATCTAACATGTATTCCAAGGCTGTCTTTTTGTTGATGCCAGGTCCGGGTTCGCCTTCGCCAGGAACAAAAAATACTTTAATATCTTTTTCTTCCGGAGATTTAATTTCAGCACGACATTTTCGAACGGAATCAACGTAAGTTTGTTTCGTTTTACCGATCGAATCGTCCCATTCAGCATTCATCACGCAAAGATGAGACTGTGCAAAATTAGACTGCGCATTTGTAGTAATAAAATTCCAGTTTTCATGGTGAATCACCGGACCGGATGTCATATTTCCACTGCTAAAAACCATTTTAAATTTTAATTCGGACTTGGGATTAATAATAAAAATTTTGTTATGAGCGTATCCTAGGCCGCCTTCCATACCGCGACCCTTCATTTCGACGTTTTCAGGACTGCAAGCGACAAGCTCTTGCGCCGTGGTTTTATCTTCTGTCGAGTTGATGACGAATTTTATTTTCACACCTTTTTTTGCGGCATCACACAGGGCGTTTTTGACAGCTTTATTACGAAATGATAGGTAAGAAAAAAAAATTTCTTTGGTTTCTTCTTCGTTGATCCATTCGATGATGCGATACTGCGGACTGGTCGAACGAGCTCCCGAGCGAGCCAAATCATATTTGCTTTTACAGTAAACATTTTCGGGCTTTTGAATTAGTACCTTGCCACTTTTTGTTTTAATATTGGCATCAGCTTTATATTTATAAACACCGCACTCGGGATCTGTAAAAAGAACTTCGTATTTAAACGGAGAATAATCTACTAACCGATCAAAATACATTGGTGGTGTAGCCTCGGAAAGTTCCGCAATTTGCGAGGGTTTTCTTGGACTGGTTTGACACGCAGAAATGACAGCAATAAAAACAAACAAATAAGTCGCTTTCAAATTTGAAAACATAGACAAAATCCCTTGCTAGAAGTTATGCACTAACACTTAACAGTATATACAAAAAATTTAACGATTTGATGGTTTTTTGCCTGGGCTTATAGCCAGATTTTTTGCATGTTCTGAAATAAAAAAACCCAGCTGTATACGTGCTGGGTTTTATGGAGATGATTTTAAATAAAATTTAACTAGATGTGGTCAATAATGATATCGCGAGCCATTACTGTTTTACGACCATCGGCTTTTGCGGATTCAATACCTTTTTGGCATAAACGCTCTATTGCTTTTGATAACACGTCTACTGTTTCAGCAGATGTATTCATTTCGCTTTTCTCTTTGATGTATTTTTTTACTTTGCTTGTTACCACTAAAACGTCAGCCATGATGCCTCCAAAAGTTATTATGACTTAAAAAGCGTTACATGAGAGCTGGCCGATGACAACCTTGCCACCGGATTAATGCAGCAAGTTAATTGGAAAAAGTATGTTTGGTTGTGAAAGGAAGAAGTTCGGCTTTTCGGAGGGTAGGATCATCCGGCATCGGTGAAATCCAAACGTAGGTATTTCGTTCGGTGGTTTCTGTACATTCGACGTTTGTGAAAGCTGGTGACCAGGTGCCAGAATTCAAATGCTCGACGCCGCCGTAAAAAGCATGCACGGCCAAATGGGTGTGGCCATAAACAATTCGCTTAACACCCGTAACCATAGATTGTTTCGCCAAAAGTTGTTCGTCCGGTTCTTTGTACTGTGAAACCAAAGACGTCACTGACCGCGCATAAAATAAAAAAAACGGCACCAATAAAGATAGCGGAACAAAAATCCAAAACAAAGAAATTCCAAAATATTTTTTTAACGTGGAAATAAGAAAATAAGCACTCATAAAAATAAACAATATAAAAAATAATCGATCCAACCACAATTCTTTGGCAATCAGAATGGGACTTTGTGTTGCTGGACGCACAAAAAGTTCTTTTAATTCACGAACGACACCGGCGTTAGATTTAGCTTTCTCGGCAACATTATTTATTTTTTTTTCGATGCTCATCGATAATTTATAAGGCACCGCAAAGCGCTCTGCAGTTACATGCCATAAGGTCGCTACCGATCCCCAAAGCCACGTCCAAATAATCAGTGGCTGAGCCTGCAACAGGTATTTAAAAAAGAATTTCAAATAGTCTGCCATGGACATAATATAATTTTTTTCAACATGAGGATTAAATAACCCAAGCCCATTCATCATATAACGGCAAGCCACGTTTCCAAAAGGTAGGCGAATAGCTAATTCGTTGTATTCCAATAAAAAAGGATTGATCGGATCTTCACAAACACAATACGGATCTTGCTGATGACCGTGTTCGATCAAAGTATCTTTTTCACTAATGTAAAACCACTCCACAAAGCGCACATGGGTTTGCTCTTCATTCGTCAAATCCAGCGAGTCACGTATCAATTTTTGGACTTTTGGAAAATGCAATTCGACGTCATGATTTCCTGGAATAAAAACAACCGTGTTGCCATTTTTAATAAAACTTTTAATGGCATCAAACACATTCACGTGCTCGTCGATGATGACCTGCATTTTAAAAAGCGATCTTTCTTCTTTGGGGTAAAGTCCTCGACGGGTTTCAAACCAGTTAACCTTGTAAATTGGATTTTCCGGAAGACTCATCACACTATCGAAATCAAATATGTCTCCGTTAAGAACAAGTTCAACTTTGTTTCCCCTGGCTTTTTCTTGAATGTGTTCGATAAACTGAATCAATGCGGTATCAATAAAAAATTCTTTGGTTTTAAATTTTTTCCACAATGGATGTCGAGAGACTTTTCGATGCCTTGGAGGCTCGGCGTCTGTTAAATGCAGATCACTGATAATGGCTGTATGAATTAAACTCACCATGACATTGTTTCATGGTTCTGATTTAATGTCACGATGGCCAATACCAGCTGGATCAAAAATTTAAAAAAACCAATCGCAGTGATCGGCTTAGGAAAAAGTGGTCGCGCGGCTTTCGAATTGTTGAAAGCTGTGGGGTATGACAACGCTGACCTTATAACTTACGACGATAAAGATTCTTCAGCAGCTGTCACGCACCCAGTTCTTTTAGTGCAAAGAAATCCCGGGACTCTTGTTGTTTCTCCGGGAGTTCCACTGAGCTTACCATGGATTCAGTCTTTGCTTCAGCAGGGTGCTGAGCTAACTTCTGAAATATCTTTAGCTGCGTCAGTTATTACCACAGAAAAAATTATCGGTGTTACGGGTTCGGTCGGTAAAAGCACAGTGGTTTCTGTTTTAGCAGCTGCCTTGCAGCACGAAGATTCCCACAGCTTTGTCGGCGGAAATTTAGGAGTACCTTTTTGTGAATATGCGCTAGCTTTGTTAAAAGGCAAGCCCGCAGCTCGATGGATTGTTTTAGAACTATCCAGTTACCAACTTGAAAATTGTCGGGGGCTTAATTTAGAATTTTCAGCAATTACTTTTCTTTCTGCAAATCATCTTGAGCGTTACAAAAGTTTACAAGATTATTATAATGCGAAACTTTTTATAACCTCTTTAACAAAAAATATTTGTTTATTTAATCGCACGTCAAAAGACTGCGAAGTTTTCTCTGGCTCTGCGCGCTGTGCTTATTTACTTGTGAATACGACTACCGAATTATCTGAATCAGAAAGCCAGCGGATTTCTTTAATAGGTAGACACAATCAAGACAATTTCGCTATTGCCAAAAAATTAGCATTGCTGGCCGATTGGTCCAATCAGGCTATTGAAAAAATGTACGCCTTCAAGGGCTTGCCGCACCGACTAGAAAATATTGGAATTTTTCACGGAGTTCAATTCATAAATGACAGCAAGGCCACGGCTTTAGATTCAGTTTTAGTTGCAGTGACTGGCTGTTTAGAAAAAATATCTTACCCTGCAAAACTATTCGTTCTTGTGGGTGGCAAAGATAAAAATTTACCCTGGGGTGAACTTTCTGCTTTGAAAAATGAAACTCGTATTGAATTTGTTTTTTTCGGAGCCTGTGGAGGCACTGCAAAATCTGGTGCGGACTTGATGGGTTTTGTTTTTAAAACTTTAGGTGAGGGTATCGATCACTGTCTGAAATCTGCAAAGAATGGTGATTCGGTTTTGCTAAGTCCGGGTGGCACCAGCTTAGATGAATTTAAAAATTTTGAACAGCGCGGCGACTTTTTTAAAAACCAAGTTATTAGCTTCGTTCGCTAATTAATCGTTATAGTGAGACAGACTTGTTTGATTTAACTTAACAATGTGCACTTGCGAAAAAATTCGGTTTGTTTTTTTCTCTTGCACAACAACTTCTTGTGCTCCGGTGGGTACATTAAATAAAATAAAGCCACCACCCGATGTCGGTGCAGAAGTCACTGCACCCATCGAATCAAAATAAGTAATTTGATTCACATCATAGTCTTCTGAAATTAAGTACATCTCGTAATCCAAGTCAGGAACAAAACCGATAATGGTGCCGGTACCAGACTGATCATTAATTTGCAGTTGAGTTTGTATGTCGCTTAGCCACTTTTCTTTGATTAATGGAATGTGAACATGATCATTTCGAGAATCCTGTATGTAGTTAACTGGCATGTAATCTTGCTTAGGTCGGACGATAAAATTAGATAATCCCAGTTCATTACTTGTACGATAAGTCGCGCTGCCTGCAGATGTTTCTAGGATATCTGCAAAATCAGGAATCAAAATATCTGCATCCTGAGGTTCGCTTGTAAAAGCGTCGAAAGATCGAACTAAAACCAAGCGTGAAGTGATACCAGAAACTATGTGCTGAAAAGAGATATGTTCGGGCTCTGCAACGAAAATCTGCTGACCAATGATCGTGTTATTTTTAAATGCGGTCACAGAATAATTTTCGGGCTCGAGCCCCACAAACATAAAATAGCCATTTTCTGAGGTGCTTTCTAATTTTAAATTTGGAATCATGAACTGATCCAAATAAATAGCGGTAACACCTGGCTGATTTTCCACTTCAACCTTTACGCCAGCGCCCAGTTTACCACCTAGCAAAACCTGACCGATCAGAACGGGTGCCGATTTTGATTTAAATTCGATTTTCATCTGATCTGAGATAAAATCCAAAGCTCCGGCTAACCATTTTTTCGTGAACAGCGGAGTTTCCAGTTGGTCTGCTGTTTGTCTGATGGTAACGATCGACTGGTAAATATTTTTCTTATCTTCAATAACTGAAATGGTTGAAGAATTTTTTGAAATGTTTTGAAATTGATCTTTCGGACTTTCCAAGGGGTATTGCTTCGAAAACAGAGAAGCAACAATCGCCGAAGTTTCTTTTACAAGGGTTGGGTTTTCGCTATTTGCTGTTCGAGACGCTAGGCCTGCCGGTTTTCCTACACGAATAAAAGGACCTTCAAAATAATTTCCCTGACTTTGCAGGTTTATAATTCTTTGTTGGTCTTCGCCAATTAATATTCCATTTTTATCTTTAATTTGCGCGATCAATATTCCCTGAGGATTTTCAATGTCGATCGAGTACGAACCTGCTTGCAAATCGATACGGCCCAATTCTCGGACGCGTCCTTCTTCAATTCTTTTAATTTCAACAATATGATCGACAACTCCAACGCCATCTTTGACTTCAAATTTTCCACGAACTGTGCCCCATTTTTTTAACGGTGAACTTTTGGGTTGATTTGAAACCTGCGCCAGTTCTTGAATTACTGTTTGTGGCAGTTGATCCGAATTTTTATTTTCAGGTGTTGAAGTTTGTTTTAAATTCTGACTGAAATTTTGATTTGCAATTTGCCTAGAAACCTGAAAACCAAAATCATTTACAGATCCAATTTCATGTTGTGCCAACGACATTTCAGCTATAACTACTGGCTCTATCTTTAGTTTCAAACTTTCCGTACTGATAAAAGATTCAGACGCTGCAACTACGGCTTGGCTTTTCATATCACTATTTTGTGCGTGTTGATAAAGCAAAAAGGCGGGTGTTTTTCTAACCTGAGTAATCAAAAGGGGCTTTGCAAAAGTAACCACTCGGCTTTTTTCTGTACTTGTTGAATACAAAAGCAAAACTGTCGTCGCTATTGTAATTGTAGCAGAAAAAAAAGATGGCAACTTCACTCCTTGAGTATTCATTCAGAATCAATCCTTGATCCCGCTTTCAGCACCGACTTTAGGATACCTAGAAAGGGTTCTCGACGTCAAACTCTTGAGAGTTCTCGCGACTTTGGTTAAGCACGGTGCTTAATTCTTTAAGCCTTTTTTGACTAAGACCTTCGTCAAGGCCCTGATCAAGAAACTGTTTTGTTTCTGCGTCTCTTTGCTCTTGGTGGACCTCAACGGAAACTTCAAAAGGTCTGCGCACGCCCAGTATGCTTGTCTTCGTATAGTAGCGCACATTGACTTTAGTCGGGTCATCAATAAATTTAAATTTTCGGTCGTGGTAATGCGAAAAAAGCTCGCGTCCGTTTTGACTGATCAGTCGGGGATCACCAAAAACACTGACGATTAATTTTCGGTGTTCTTTTGCTGACAACGATGATTCATGAATAACATGTGGATTTGTCTGACAACTTGAAAAAAAAATCATCAGCAAACAGATAAAAATAAATTTACTACTGTTGAGCATTTTTCCAATCCGCTAAAAACATTTCGATGCCTTTTGTAGTCAGTGGGTGACCCGTCATCTGCTGCATCACTTTAAATGGAATTGTCGCAATATCTGCACCCATCAAAGCGGCATGTTGAATGTGCATAGGGCTTCGAACTGAGGCCACCAAGACTTCCGTCGAAAAATCATAATTTTGATACATTTGCACGACTTCATTCACCATGACCATGCCGTCGGAACCAATGTCATCAAGTCGTCCAACAAACGGAGAAACCATCGACGCACCCGCCTTGGCAGCTAACAGGGCTTGCACAACAGAAAAAACCAACGTCACATTGGTTTTGATTCCTTCAGCGGTTAGTTTTTTAACTGCAATCATACCGTCTTCACACATTGGAATTTTAACAACAACGTTGTCAGCCCATTTAGCTAATTTTATTCCTTCAGTAACCATTTCATCCGCTTTCAAAGATATAACTTCAGCAGAAACCGGTCCTTTTGTAATTTTACAAATTTCTTTGATCACTTCTTCGAATTGACGACCCGATTTAGCAATCAGCGTCGGGTTTGTTGTAACGCCATCAACCCAACCGCGGTCATTGGCTTGTTTAATTTCATTCACATCTGCTGAATCAATAAAAAATTTCACGTGTTACCTCTTTTTAAAAACATGTCGTCCATTGAATAAAAACCATTTTTTTGACTTACTAACCATTCTGCCGCGCGAAGGGCGCCAGAGGCAAAAACTTTTCTGTTTATGGCCTGGTGCTGAAAAGAAATAAGTTCGTCTTCAGAAGCTGCATAAACAGTGTGTATCCCGTAAACACCACCCAATCGATGGGCTGCGGGTCGAGCAATTTTTCTATTTAAAATCTTTTCTAAATCGCTTTGCAAAATAAGCGCTGTGCCACTGGGCTTATCTTTTTTCTGGTTGTGATGAATCTCATCGATACTAAAGTCAAACTGATGAACAGAGTTTAACGCTTTAAGTGCCTGACGAAAACTCCACAGTCCTATGCTTAAATTCGGAGCCCAAAAAATAGGGCGCTTTCGGGCCTGGGTTTTTATTTTGGAAAACTGAGTTTTCGTTAAACCTGTTGTACCTGAAACAATTGGTGATGAATTTGTGTGTTGAATTAAATCCATAAGCCCTTCGGCAGAACTAAAATCAATCCAAACGTCAACTTCACTTAGAATTTCTTTTTCAATATTTTTTAAATTCAAAACACTGATTGCAAAATGCCTTGATTTTTCCGAACCCACAAATAAGAAAGGCACGTGACCCGATTGAAGTATGACCTCTTCAGCTTGCTGACCCATTTTTCCCGAACCGCCGAATAATCCCATTTTTAATTTTTTCATATTAAAGAAAACTCCTTCAGCAAAGCTTCTGTTAAAGGTTGCAGGGCCAAGTCATGCTCGACCAGCGGCAGTCTCATTTCTGCAGACTTAAACAGACCCATTCTATAGAGCATCCATTTGGGAACAATGGGATTGGCTTCGGCATAAATTCCATTAATCAATTTTAAATAAGATTCAAATTCAGTGCGATGACTTTTTGGATCTTTTGTCCACTGCACGCACTGTCTGGGTATAATATTTGACATGACAGAGATAATTCCTTGGCCGTCTAAATTTAAAAATGGCAAATATGTACCGTCATCTCCGGATAACTTCACAAAATCTTTTGAAAGATTTTGTGAAAGCTGTTCTGCAAAGCTCATGTCACCTGAAGCCTCTTTGATACCGATGATATTTTTATTTTTTGCTAAAGTTACAATGCTTTCTAAATTTAAAGCCGTTATCGTGCGGCCAGGCACATTGTACAAAATAACGGGCACATTGCTGGCGCTGGCAACTGCAGTAAAGTGCTGAACCAAGCCCCTTTGCGGAGGTTTGTTGTAATAGGGAACAACAGCCAAAACAGCATCGGCGCCCAAAGCTGAAGCTTTTTGTGTGGCCTCGATTGTTTTTTCGGTGCTGTTGGAGCCTACTCCAACAATGACTGGCATTTTTCCAGAAAAGCTTTTTACACATTTAAAAATTTCTTCGACTTCTTGCCATTTCAAAGTCGGACTTTCAGCCGTCGTGCCATTGACTACAAATCCAGTGATTCCGTTTTTGATTTGAAACAGCAAATGCTTTTCAAGCGATTTATAATCAACTTGGCCATTGTGAAACGGTGTTAAAAGAGCTGAAAAAACTCCGTTAAATTTTGAATTCATAATTATACTTTCCAATAAGAACGGCAGGACCTGTCATCAAAGGATTCTTTTGATCCGTTAAGTTTATTATAAGAGATCCGCCGGGCATTTCAACCGTTGTTTCTAAAACCGAATTCATTTTAAGATTATAAAAAGCGGCGGCCACGGCACCCGTACCGCAAGCCTGAGTAAAGTCTTCAACGCCGCGCTCATACGAAACTGCTTTCATTTTTTTTTGATCAGCCGACAGATGAATGAAAGTCACATTGGTTCCCGCGGGTAAAAAATCAGTGTGCATTCTTAGTGCCTGCGCCTGAACACGCAAGTTTTCATATTTACCAATCTGAGTCGTTGGCAACACCAGATGGGGAACTCCGGTGTTGCAAAAAAAACCGTGCGTCGATTGCAGCAATACCAACGAGGTCATCGTGATCTGAAAATTATTTTCAGTCAGCGCTTTTATTTTAATTGATCCTGCCTTTGTCTGCAGAAGCCAAGTGTCGCGCAGATCACGCATTTCATTTTTCAAATAAAAGCCAACACATCGTGTGGCGTTGCCACACATTTCAGCTGCCGATCCATCATTGTTGAAAAAATCCCATTCAAATAAATTATTAACAGATCCATTTTTTAAAAAAATAACTCCGTCAGCTGGATTTCGTAAGCATACGTTTTTGATAATACTTTTTTTGATGATTTCAGATTCATTTTGAATCCGATCATCGCTGATTATATGAAATGTATTACCCGCGCCAGAAATCAGCACCGATGTTATTTTCATTATTTTTTCTTTATTTCTTTTTTTGGTATTTCACCGTCTGGCGGCAGGGTTTTTATTTCCACTGCTTTTTGAATCGGTTGTTGTTCGGCTGGTGGTAGCGGATCACTTTTTATTCCACAGCCAAAATTGATGAATATTAGTGACACAATTGTTAGCCTTTTGATTATCTTCATAAATCCCTCTGACATAAGTCAAAATCGTATCTGTATTTTCGAACAATTGATTTGCTTAGATTTTTACATTTGTTTTTGTACTGAATTATATAATCGGGTGAGCCCGTGGGCCTACCTTCTGTTGATTCGATGTCTATTTTATTTTTTAGGAAGGTCAGCTCAGGCCAATCGCTGTACAGAGCTTCAATTTCTTTTAAAGTTTCTTTGGCTTTAGAAAAATTTTTTGATGCCATGGACCGATCGACTTCCAACACCAAGAAAACGAATTTGCTGTCGGCTGTTTTGTCTGCGTCTTTTTTAAAAAAATTGTAAGTTTTAAAATCGCTTGAATTTTTTTCACAACTTATTTTAACCCAGTCAATTTCTCCTGCATCAAAATATTTTTCAGCCAATTGAAAATCTTCAACCTTTAAGGGTCCTTTTCGATCACGGCAAAGAAGCCGTATTTTTTGAATGATGCAATCTAGATTTTCTGGATCTTTAATTAAACAGTCTTCATTATTTTTTTTAGAAGCTTTCGGGTTTTCAACTGTCAGGTTTAACGACATCTCGTAAAATTCTTGGGCTTCTTTCGTTAAAAACTTTTTTGCTATTTTTAAACGGAAATCTCGGGCCGCTTTGACTAAGTTTTTATTATTTTCTCGGGAAATATACTCGCTTAAAACAACCAAGGCCTGTTTTTTTTGGGACTGCATAAGTAAGTTAATCGCTTTTTTCTTAACCACCTCAAGCGCACCCTCGGATAAACCTGGGGTATTTGTGGCGACCAGTTTTGTCGACCACATAAAACAAAAAACCGCAGTGAGTACTGCGGTTTTTTTAAATGTATACGTTTTAAAAGACATTCTTACATTTTAAACGAAGTTAGCTCGACTGTCACTTTTCCCATTTGTGAATTCGCCAAAGACTTCAACATTCCTGACAAAGGAATATCACGAGGATTAACCCATTGCTCAGAAATCTGATTGTTCGATTTATCGTTCACTTTAAGGTAAATAGCATCAAACGTTCCAGCCGTTACTGTTATGCGATCTTCTTTTTGTTCAAGCACTTCGTAATCTGCTTTTGGAGGCTCTTGCTCTTTGCCATTCACGATCATTTTTTTGATTTTGCCGGTATTTGGATCCAATAAAACTTCAACTTTTTGTTTTTGAACTGATAAATCAATATCCTGAATTAACCAGATGCCATCAGCAATAATTTCACGAACATACATTTTCATCGTGCCGTTTAAAAAACCACCAATGTTTAACTTGTAGTTATTTTCTTGGCCCACTTTCCAGTTTAAGCCCTCAGCTACAACCGATTCTTGAATTCTAGCCTGCTGACCAGCAAAAATACTTTCAGCAACTGTAGTGTATGCGTTTGCAGAAGCAGCGATTACTAATGATGCTGCGATTACTAATGATTTGAACATAAAGCCTCCCTTGGTTTTTGTTTTATTTAGTGTCCAAATCACACCATGGGGATTCTATAACCGCAAAAAAATTCCACTTAACACAGTTGGTTAAATGGCATTCGGTCACAGAAGTTAAGTTTTCTTTAAATTACGGCTTATAAAATGCAAAAAGCGAGTTTACTAGCGTTACCCCGCGTGGCTGTTAACTAAAACGGCGCGCGGTTTACTCCCGTTGGACGGCCCAACGACGCCTTCTTTTTCAAAAAGTTCAATCAGCCTAGCAGCGCGTGGGTATCCTAATTTAAATCGTCTTTGAATCAAAGATGCCGAAATGGCTTTTTGCTCGGAAGCCCAAGCTAAAATTTCGTCGTAGCGCTCGTCGTATTCATCATCGGTAGATCCAAGGTCTCCGTCTAAATCACCGCCGCCAGCACTGGCACCCGCAGCTGTTGTACCCTCAAGGGCGCGCATAGCAATTGGATCGTACTCGGGCTCTGCTTGATCGCTCCAAAATTTTGCAACAGCATTGATTTCAGATTCCTTCAAATAGGGCCCATGATGACGAATCGCTTTTGAAGTCCCAGCCGAGATCACCAACATATCACCTTGCGCCAATAAACGTTCAGCGCCTTGTTCATCTAAAATAATTCTGGAATCCATTTTTGAAGCCACTTTAAAACTGATTCGGCCCGGAATATTCGTTTTAATTAATCCTGTAACAACTTCTTTTCGGGGCGACTGCATCGCCAACATCAAGTGGATTCCACAAGCGCGAGCCATTTGCGCCAAGCGCACCACACTTTGTTCAACGTTTTGTTTGTCCACGGCCATCAGATCACCGAACTCTTCCACCGCCACAACAATATAGGGTTGAAAAGAATAATAATACTGCTCGAGTTTCATGACTCCTTGAGTTTCAAATTCTGCATTTATTTTTTCATGTTCGGCTAACTGCTCGGATGTCATCTTTTCGACGGCTTCATTAAACTGTTCAATATTTCTGGCGCCAAACTTGCTCATGGATTTGTAACGCTTTTCCATTTCGCGAACGGCCCAGCGTAAAGCGAAAACTGCTTTTTTCGGATCACGAATCGGCGGCATTATTAAATGGGGAATACTTTCAAATGCAGCCAGATCCACTTGCTTAGGATCAACCAGAATAAGCCGCAATGTTTTTGGCGAGTGTCGAAATAAAAATCCTGTAATGGTGGCAACAGTAAAAACAGATTTTCCAGAACCCGTTGTGCCGGCAATGAGTAAATGGGGCATCTTGCGCAAATCCACGATGCGCGGTTCACCGTTGGACTGTTTACCCAAAGCAATTGGAAGCTTAATTTCCTCGGCCCAGAACATTTCATCCGCTAATAAATCTTTTAAATAAACTGTTTCACGTATTGAGTTTGAGGTTTCAATGCCGATCACATCACGACCAGGAATCGGAGCAATTATTCGCAGCGATTCTGCAGAAAGGGCCAAAGCCAAGTCGTCGGCCAGTTCAGTTACTTTGTTTACCCGCACATCGACGTTGGGTTTAAATTCAAACATGGTGACAGCGGGCCCGGGTTTCGCAGCAACGATCTGTCCATTCACGTCGAACTGTCTTAATTTTTCCAAAGTGATGTCAGCTTTTCGTCGAATTTCTTTTTCATCAATCTTTACTCGAGTTAGCGGCGGATCTTCTAACAAAGACAGTTTCGGCATGCTCCAGTTAGCGACTTTACGCGGAGTTCTGGTTGGCATAACAACTTTTCGTCGGGCCTGGGGTTCATAAGGGGAAACAGAAACTTTTTCAGAGGCACCAGCTTCCTTGTCGTCTTCAAAATCTAAATCAGCACTGTCGGTGTCTTCTTGCTGCAGATTTTCTTCCTGCGATTGTAATTTTAATTGAGCAGAGTTTGGTGACAGTGTTTTTTCAGAAATTTGATTTTTATTGGAAGCCACGGCTGCCAACTCTTTTTGTTTTTTAAGTTTATTTTTTATTTCTTCAACCTTGGGCCATTTCCAATTCTTAAAAAAATCGGACTTCGCTATCGTTGCTAGTCGGTCGACAATAGCAGTAATGGGTCGGACGATGACTTCTTGCAAACTAATTTCAAAACAAAAAACCACCAAAACCGATGCCGCAGTCCAAAGTAAAATTTGCGCGCCCACAGTATTTAAAACTTTCACTAGGCCGGTCGCCAAGCCTAATCCAAGCAGGCCGCCCGGATAAATTTGGTCATCAAATATTTTTGTATTCGTCCAATAAATACTGACCAGGGCAGAAAATGTTGCCATTAATAAGACTAACCAAATTAAACGAATATTTTTAAGTTCTATAGATTCGCCGCGAAAACTTAAATAAGCTGACTGAAGTAGGCCCGCGACAGCCAGCCAAGCCGGTAATCCTAAGACTTGAAATATAAGATCTGAAAGAAAACTTCCGATCAGCCCACAGTAGTTCAGTGTGTTTAAGCCGTGCCCCAGTGAATTGAACGAAGGGTCGCGGGGGTGATAGCTGACTAAAGCCAAAGCTAGGAATAAGCCCAGTCCAAGAAAACCAATAGCTTTGACGTCATGTTTGAATTTTTTAAAGAATGGGCTCATGAATTCAATGTAATAGGACTTATGCCGACGTGCAAAAACGTCATGGTCCAGTCACGTCCAGATTAACATTAAAGGCCTGCAAATGGCCGACTGTCTTGACATTGGTCTATGCCAAGGGCACTAATCCTTTTCCTCATGATCAGAATCAACGAAATTTTCTATTCTATTCAGGGTGAAAGCAGCTATGCCGGAAGCCCGACAGTGTTTATTCGAACCACTGCATGTAACTTGCGGTGCACATACTGCGATACTAAATATTCGTATAACGAAGGCGAATACTGGGAAATTGAAAAAATTTTACAAACCATCAAGGGCTACGAAGCTCAATACATTTGTATTACGGGTGGTGAACCACTTCTGCAAAAAGAAATCCACAACCTTATCAACATTTTATGCGATCTAGGACACACTGTATCTTTGGAAACCAGTGGTTCTTTAACAATTAAATCTGTCGATCCACGGGTAAAAATAATTCTTGATGTAAAAACTCCTGATAGCGGAGCCGCAGACAGCTTTCTGTTAGAAAACATCGATTTCTCGAGGGAAAATACAGAATTTAAGTTTGTTATCTGTTCTGAAAAAGACTTCAAGTGGTCAGAAAATTTTTGTCGTCAACATGATTTATCAAGAAAATTTACAATTTTATACAGCCCATCACACGGCCAAGTGCCTGAACGCTGGTTGGCCGAAAATATTTTGCAAAATAAATCAAAAGCAAGGTTGCATTTGCAGCTACATAAGTATATTTGGTTATCCACAACTCGCGGAGTTTGATCCGCAAATAACATAAATACGAGAGGGACACCCATGACGCCAAATCTGAATAACTCAGAAAATCTTTTTGTTGCTAACCTACAACAGGTCAGCCTAGAGAAATTAGTGAAAAGCAAATTAGAAGTTCTTTTCCAACAACAAAAAGAAGCTCAAGTTGAGTTAAACGGTCTTTATAATATCGTTCTTGAACAAGTAGAGCGTCCACTGATTGAGTTAGCTCTTAAGGCTTACAACGGTAACCAAGTTAAGACAGCGATCATGTTAGGTATCAACCGTAACACTCTTAAAAAGAAAATCGACAACTACAAATTGAAACCTAAAAAAGGTGCTCAAGCTCAAGTAACTGAGACTTTGAACGCGCCAACGACTTCTTTAACTCAGTAATTATTCTTTAATTATCTAGAGACTAAACTCTTTCATCTATTCGAGGGGGAAAAAGATGAGTCAAAAACTTCCTCCTCAAAGTCTTGAGGCCGAGTACTCTGTGCTCGGCGGCTTGATGTTAGAACGCGAAGCTTATGATCAGGTCGCTGACCTGATCAACAGTGCCGACTTCTACAAACCAGCACATCAATTAATTTATAAAAGTATTTCTGATCTTCATCTAAAAGCACAACCAGTCGATTTAGTTACCGTAACAAACTTGCTACAGTCTCGTAATGAACTTGATATCATCGGTGGACCGGAATACCTGCTTACTTTAGTCGACAAGGTTGTTTCTGCCGCTAACATCGATTCTCATGCGCGCATTGTTCGTGAAAAATCTTTGCTACGCAGACTGATTGCGACTTCCTCTAATTTGATCGATAAATCCTACGGGACTGATTATTCTGACGTGCAGTCTTTAATTGATTTTGCAGAAAGCGAAATCTTAAAAGTCGGAGAACAAAATATTTCAACGGGCCTAGTGGGCTCGATGGATATTGTTAAAAGTGCGGTTGAAAAAATTGAAGATCTTTACAAGCGTAAAGCTGATGTGACTGGATGTCCAACGGGCTTTGTTGAACTTGATCGTATGACGTCAGGCCTGCATGCTGGTGAATTAATTATTATTGCGGCCCGTCCGTCTATGGGTAAAACAGCGCTTAGTCTTAACATTGCAGCCCATATGGCGATGCGAGCAAAAAAAACCGTGGCCTATTTTTCTGTCGAAATGGGTAAAGAATCTGTAATGATGCGTCTATTAGCTTCCGAAGCTAAAATCTCTATGGGCGAAATTAGAAACGGTCGTATTCAAGATTCTTCATGGCCTAAGTTAATTCAGTCTGCAGGCTCCATCAGTGAAGCTCCGTTATTTATTGACGACACCTCGGGTATTTCGCCATTCGAAATTCGTGCGCGCTGTCGCCGATTAAAAGCAACTCATGGTTTAGATTGCATCATGATCGATTACCTTCAGTTGATGGATTTAAAATTAAAAGTCGAATCCCGCGAGCGCGCCGTTTCTGAAATTTCAAAAAGCTTAAAAGCCATTGCCAAAGAAATGCAAATTCCAGTTATTGCGTTAGCCCAGTTAAATCGGGGAGTCGAAAGTCGTTCAGACCGCAGACCGATGCTTTCTGATCTGCGTGAGTCGGGTTCAATCGAACAAGATGCCGACGTGATCATGATGCTTTATCGTGATGACTATTACGAAAAAGACGACGTTGATAAAGCGGGTCATGCCGAAATCATCATCGGTAAGCAGCGTAATGGTCCAACAGGCACCGTGAAGCTTCAGTTCGACGCAAAATACAATCGTTTTAGGGACGCTGACCAGTCGGCTGTTTCGCCATTACCGCCACCACAAGCACCGCCACCAATGCCGGGTAAACCGCGTAATTTCGCTCCGGGCGCGAACACTTAATCTACCTGCTAGACATTATACCTAATGTTGCGATCACAACTTGTTTATGATTGTGCGGCCACTAACCCTTTGATTAATTAAGGGTGTCACTGAAATACGTAGAAATTTACACAGCCAGGATGGCCGTTAAATTTTACCCAATACGTTTTTAGTAATGCATGCAAGCAGGAGGCAAACATGGCAACAGTTATTGAACAATTCGCGGAGCGCGCCCAGATCGACGCCAACACGATGGAAACTGAACTGTTCGCGGCACTGCGTGCGATGGAAGTCGACCCCAAAGACATGACAGTCGAAGATCTGCGCGAATGCCTGCTAATTTATTTAGATGAAGTCTTTTACGGAGTCAGTCCCGAGCGCGGCCAGTAGCGATAATCGGCCTGCTGTAAAATCCTTAATCACGCATTTAATATCACATCAAATAAAACCCATTTAAAAATTGGACTAAAGCTAGCAACGTGAATCTCTGAACGATGTTCTTTTGGCCTGGGCAATTATGTCACAAGCTTTCGAACACCATAAAAATCAGGAGATTTATGAAAAAATCAATTTTAGTAATTGCGGTTCTTATAGCGAATACAACTTTTGCTGCAGAGAAATTAGCAAAAAGTGTTACCTGCGAACTTAATGCAGTAGTTGCAGAAAAAACAATCCCTGCGAAAGGCAAATCTGTCAGTGATCTATTACATAATGCCACATCAGAAAATTTAGTTACTTTCGAAGTTGGCTGTGAACTTTTGAACAAGCCTGATGGTCGCTGCTCGGGATCAATCAGAAACAAGCAGATTGAGGTTGCTTACAGATACAATGCAAAAACCGAACAAGGCACTGTTGCAATTTATGATAATGTTACAGGACTTAGCCTTGATACCGCATGGATAAAAGAAGATGGGATTCAGCCAAATTTTGAAAATAAAGAACTTATTGGTGGCATGAGAGCTGTATCCAGCTTGCAAAGTAAAAAAGGTGGATTACTTGGCCGAAATAAAGTTTTCCTATTAGAAGCGATTTGCAGTCCAAATTACTAATTTTTTAGGTACATCTTGATTTACACAAAGGGTGTTTGAATTTATTCAAGCACCCTTTTTTTATTTACACTCGTGTTAAATAAGCTAGCTTCATTGAAAACAATCGATCTATCAATACTGACCAATTCTTTTTCAAATGGCCCAACCCCACTTAAGCCCGGAAATCCTGTTAAGATTGCAGTCATATGCTGCCTGGCCTATAGAAGTGGAGCCGTTCTCTTCAATCGCACATATTCCGCAACAGGGCTGCGAACATGCTGTTCTGTCACTTAAGTCATCTACTAAAGCCTTGTTACAAATGAAAATGCCACCCAGTTTTGTTGGCACCATTTTCCAAATAGGGATCTCAAAAATCAGGTGATCAGTTAAGTTTCCATTTCCGGACATCGCCGATCTAAGGGCTGTGGTTTAAATTCAATAGAAAATGAATTCCGTGGTCAATACTTTAGTTTTTTTATTTTTAAAATTCCATTTTCTCTTTCGAAATATGAATAACCAGTCAGTTCCGACTTATTTCCTAATATTTTAAAGCAAAGAAAATTATTTTTTTTAGGATTAATTACATTTTTTTTCTCTTCATTTGAGCAGTCCACTAAATCGTTAATCTCTAACCCAAGTGATAAAAAATCATAGGTTTTACTGATCTCTGCTATTGTTAATGACTTGGACAATGTGTCTTTTAAGCACTGTGTGGCGAATTTTTGAGTATTTTTCTGGTCTCCACAACTAATAAATTTCTGCCAAAGCTTGTTTGCTTCGATTTGGTTGTTTGTTTTCAAATTTTTTTGAGAAGAGATGTAAGTACTGTCTGCAAAGACTTTACAACTTAGTGAGCAGAGTAAAATCCCGACAGCAAGTCTTTTGTGTTTCATCGAACACCCGTGGCCGGCGAAGGTCCTTTTTCAATAACTTTCGCCTTAGTAGGCGGAAAGATTAGCTTCAGAAAATTACTACCACCAGAAACCAAGGCTGAGCCGCCATCTAATATATCCTTAACAGTTAAATCCGATGGCTTTTCAATTTGGTTAGATGGTATTCCTCGACATAAAGGATGGAGAATATAGTTTTGGTACTCTTCGGGAATAGTTTTATTTAAGTTTTTACAAATACTAGAATCAATTGGGCATTTTCTCCCAAGAGACTCGGTTTTTTTAATGATTGTATTTGCCATATCTTGATTAGCATAAGAATTACAGTTAACGGCCTCATCAACTGACCCATTAAAATAGTCTTCTATTTTAAATTGTTTTTTGAGTATTAGTTGGCCTTCAAGACACGAAAAAAAA
>JAYUCH010000085.1:0-20680 GCA_043740435.1 Bdellovibrionales bacterium
ATTCCTGTTGGATAGGAAAGATTTTTGCGATCAAATAAAATTAAAATTTTTGTCATAGCGTGCTGGATATTTGAAGTTGTCCAAACAGTTGCAGAAGAAGGAACCAGGCCTTTCATCGCCAGGAAATTTTTTTCTAAGATAATGAAACCCTGCGGATTTTTCGAAACAGCTTCAATTAACATCTGTTCAGACGAGATGAATACCAAGCTTGTCGGCGTGGCAAAGCCAGGCGAGTGAACTCCGTCGAAGCTGTGGTTATTGGCCTGGACTAAATTCAAAAGACCTTGGCCTGCTTGATTAATTTGTGCTTCCGTTACCAAATTCATGAGTCAATTCTAATGCTTCGCGAAAGAAAAGACACCATTTTACTTGTGCTGTGACTAACACGCGATATAACAAAAAGCATAGGAGTGAATAATGGCTAAAAAATCACCTTCTGCAGCTAAGAAATCTAAACCCTCTAAACCTAAAGCAACTGCCAAGCCTGTAAAAAAGCCCGTTATAAAAGCTTTAAAAAAACTGGCACCTGTGGCTGCTAAAAAGGTCATAAAAGTTGTGAGTGGCAAAAAGCCATTGGCAGCTAAAGTTCCAAAAGCTGCCGTGGCAAAAGTTAAAGCAGAAAAAGTGCCGAAAAAATCGGAAACTGCTAAGCCCGCTGAAAAAAATGTGGTTTCAAAACCTGCACTGATGACAAAAAAGGGTAAAGCTTTGCCAGTTGAAGCCATTGCGGTCGATACAATTTCTGAAGATTCCGTTGAAGCTCCTGTAAAAGCTGAAAAAGCCAGCAAGGTGAAGCCAATTCGAATTGAAAAAGGCAACATTGATGATGAAAAAGCAAAATGGGCGGAATTGTTTAAAAAATTAGGTAAAGATAAGGCAGTTAATTATAAGATGTCTGATACTTTTTCAGCATTGTCTCCGGTTCAACACAAGGTTTTGGGGTGGGGATTTATTCTTAAAAATGATAACGACCGCTTGGAAGTCCTTTTCGAGACAGGCATTCGAATGTTAATAAGTAATTATAAATCGTAAATGTTATTTAAAAGATTAAGGGGCTGAAGTTTTTTTAGATTGCTTCAGCTATATTTAGCTCTTAGTATCGGACGCCATGGCAAAAGATGATTTAGCACAATTCGAAGGTAAAGTCGTAGACGCATTAGCTGGCGGGCTTTACAAAGTGGAACTAGAGACAAACAAAATCGTGATCAGCGCAAAACTTTGCGGAAAGATGCGAAGATTCAACATCCGAATCGTTGTTGGCGACCGGGTCACTGTGGGCGTTTCTCCCTACGATCCAACCCATGGATTAGTCATGTACCGCCACAAGTAAAAAAATAAAATCTGATGTCTTTATTCAAAAACAAATTTGAAAATTCAAGAGGTTAGCATGGAACAAGCTTTACAAGGTTTTCTGGCTCGTCATGTTCAAGGAGTTCCACCAAAGTCAGCTGCGGCTGTGCTGGAATTAACGGCCGAGGGCGGAACTGTACCCTTTATTGCCAGATACCGAAAAGAAAAAACCGGAAATTTAGATGAAGTGCAAATTCGAGCCGTCATTGAAACTTATGAAACTTACCAAGAGGTCGTAAAAAGAAAAATATTTCTTATCAAAGAAATTGGCGACCAAAATAACTTAACTCCTGAGTTGCAAAAGCGTATCGAAGTTTCTTGGGACCTGGCTGAGTTAGAAGAAATTTACAAACCGTACAAGAAAAAGAAAAAAACGAAGGCAACCCTTGCACGAGAAGCAGGTCTTGAGCCTTTAGCAAACTGGATTTGGGATAAAGGTCATGGTTTAAATCAAGATCAAGAGACCGCTCAAGAGACTATGGAAATGAAAGCCAAAAACTTTATAAATCCAAGTAAAAAATATGTGACTTACGATGACGTGATCAAAGGGGCGCAGGATATAATTGTTGAAAAGATTGCCAACGATGCAGGTCTTCGTGATGTTGTCGTTAAAAATTATTTTGATCATGGTAAAGCAACGTCTAAGGCAGCCAAGGGTTACAAACCGAATTCGAAATTTGAAATGTACGCAAAAGATTTCGCAGAGCCTGTAAAGAATCTTTTAGAAGAAAGATCATCTCATCGCTACATGGCGATGAAGCGCGGCTGGGAAGAAGAAGAGCTTACTGTGGATGTTTTAGGTGACGATGAAATGTTACTTAAAACTTATGAAAAGTATGCAACTAATTCACCAGACAATCCGGTTGGCACATTTTTAAAAGAATCAGCGCGACTGGCTTTAAATGTTTACGTTTTACCTTCAGTCAAAAATGAAGTGCATGCAAAATTAAAAGAAAAATCAGATGAGCACGCGATCAAAGTTTTCACAGAAAATGTGAAACGAGTTTTGTTAGGCTCGCCGTATGGATCAAAATGTGTGTTGGGTGTCGATCCGGGTTTACGCACGGGCTGCAAAGTGGCCTTGGTTGATAAAATGGGAAATTACGTTTCCTACACTGTAATGCATACTTTAGGTGAAGGCGCTGAAAAAAAAGCAACAGCTTTGATTTCTGAAGTCACAAAACAAATTAAAATTGAAGCGATCGCAGTCGGAAACGGAACTGCAGGCCGCGAAACTGAAATGTTTTTAAAAAAGATTTTAAAAACTTTAGGTAAAGATAAAGAAATTCCAGTCATCATGGTGAATGAATCTGGTGCTTCAGTTTATTCGGCCAGTGAAGTGGCCCGCGCTGAATTTCCTGATTTAGATGTCACTGTTAAAGGTGCAATTTCAATTGCAAGACGCTTGCAAGACCCACTGGCAGAGCTTGTAAAAATTGATCCAAAATCAATTGGTGTAGGCCAATATCAGCATGACGTTAACCAAGCCGCTTTGAAAAAAGGTTTGGAAGCCGTCGTGGAAAGCTGTGTGAATAATGTAGGAGTTGATGTGAATACGGCATCGACATCCCTGTTGTCATTTGTATCTGGAATTGGACCGGGGTTAGCTGGTGCCATCGTTGAACACAGAAAAAAGAATGGTTTATTTCAAGACCGCTCGGAGCTGATGAAAATTCCTAGATTCTCGACGAAAATTTATGAACAGGCCGCGGGGTTTTTACGAATTTTAAATGGTAAAGTATTTTTAGATTCAACGGGTATTCATCCCGAACGTTACAGCGCTGTTCGTGATATGGCCGCTGACATGAGCGCAAATATCAACGAACTTGTCGGTGAGGGTGCAAAAAAACTTTTATCGGCCAGAACCAAATGGGCAACGATTGTCGGCGAATACACGTTTGATGATATGATCAAAGAACTTGAGAAACCTGGGCGTGATCCACGAGATCCATTTAAGGTTTTTAATTTTAAAGATGATATTTTTGAAGTTAAAGATTTAAAAGAAGGTATGATTTGTCCTGGGATCGTGACCAACGTTACAAATTTTGGAGCCTTCGTTGATATTGGTGTACACCAAGATGGATTAGTTCATATTTCAGAAATTGCGCATAAGTTTGTGGATGATCCTAGAAAAGTTGTTAATCCAGGCGATCAAGTGACTATTCGGGTTTTAAAAATTGATTTAGCAAAAAATCAAATTGCTTTGTCGATGAAACTAGAAGCAGCTCCGGAATACAAACCCGTGCGCGAATTCAAAGAAAATCAAAAACCGGGACAAAGACCCATGCAATCACAAGACAAAGCCAGGGTGAATCCACAAGGTCAGTCTTCAGGAGCAGCGTTTGGTGGGACATCGCGACCTAATTCTTCGCGTCCGCAACCGTCATCAAATAGACCAGCAGCTTCGCCGTTTAATAATCCATTTGCGGCTTTGTTGAACCAGGGAACCACTAAGAAATAAAAAATATAAAAAACAAACTAATAAGATCAAAATAAGGAGATCAAAATGGCATTAAAAGTTGGCGGTAAGAAAAAGAATTCTAAAAATAAAAGTGCTCGTCATAAAGCAAAGCGTATCACGAAAAAAAAACGTATGATCAAAGCGAATAAAAGATAGTTCATTGAAAGTAAAAAATATTTACGTCATTCGGCACGGAGAAACGGACTGGAATAAAGACAGTCGATTTCAAGGCCAGACTGACGTTCCACTTAATTCTAAAGGCCAAGAGCAAGCCCTTGCTCTTGTGTTGTTGTTGCAGCAATTGCAGCTAGAAGCCGTTTACTCCAGTACCTTGTCCCGAGCTAGTCAAACTGCTGAGATGGCGACGCAGGATTTGCAAATCTCTGTCGTCAAAGATGACCGATTACGTGAAACAAATATTGGGCGTGCTGAGGGTTTAACCCTTGATGAAATCCTTGTGCAGTTTGGTGAAGAGGCGCTTACGAAATGGCGCTCTTACGATGAAAGACTGCTGGATTTTCGTTTTCCTGACGGTGAAAGCAAAAGACAAATGATGTACCGTGTGCGCACGGTTATGTTAGACATTGCACAAAATACCAATAAAAATAATATCGCCGTTTTTGCACATGGCATGATTATGCGGGCTATGACATTTGTTTTTGGCTCGGGTGTTCCCTGGGATCATCACGTTTTTTCAAACGGATCCGTGCACCACTTTCTATGGACGGACGATCAGCCCGAATTTCTGAACTACAAAGGCCGAATTAATTAATTAGATGCCCGATGTGTTGTGAAGTCTCTGTTTACGTCATAGTGAAAAAAAAATAGTCAGTCATCCTGGTTTTAATCGAATAAGATCGATTTGTAATTGGCGCGTTTGGCGCAAGATCATCTTTTGTAGTTAAAGATTAATACATTAAGGAGATCTCAGATGATGAATTTCAACAAAGCAATTAGCCTATTTTTAAGTACAGCCTTAGTGGCTCAAAGTTTATTTGCCGACACTTCTGGGAAATCAAGCAGCGCAGAAAAATCTGAATCGACGCCTTCTGTAGTTCTGTCTAACGCTGGCGGGCCCTATATTGTGTCAGCTATCGGCGCGAATCCTTATCAATCAAAAATGAATGCATCTTTCAAACAGTCACTGAAAATTCCATATTTTTTCACGGTGCCTACGATTTCTTTTGCGGGATTACCGACTCAGCTGACTTCGGTCAGAACCTCAGAGGCGCAGAAGTTGCCGTTAGTATTAATGAACTACAAAGAAGTCATTCAAGAAAAGGATAGCTCGGGACAAAGTGATTTGGGTCTTCGTTTTGTTGTAGCAAGCAGCCAAGACACTCGTGAAAGTGTCAGTAATAAATTAGCTGAATCTGGTTTAGTTAAAACAGGAGATATTATTTTATCGGCTCGTCCAGCACTGGCTGGAACAATTCCATATATTCATGTGCAGCTGGGAATAACCCACGCGGGAATGGCATTAGTTAAAAAAGATAAAGACGGAAAAAATTACGTCATCAATGTTGACATGCCACTGAATGCAGAAATGCTGGGTGAAAACAAAATGTCTAAGTTCACCTCTGAACACTATACGGAAATTGATAAAACTTTGGGATACCATTCAGCGATGTATCACATCATCCGAGCAAAAAATATCACCGATGAGCAACGTGAAAATTTGGGTAAGTGGCTCGAGTTATTTCGGTCTCGGTCAAAAGATATTTATCAAGCAAAAACAAAACCTGATGCCGTTGAAAAATATGCCAACAAAATTACTTTTAATATGGATTACATGAATCCAGCTTACGATGTGAATAAAACGGGTGATGATGAAATGCGATTCGTTGCAGACCTGGGTCGTTTAGCCTTAGGTAAATCAGTTCCCAAAGGTTTAACTATGTTTTGCTCTGAATTTGTATGGTCTGTACTTTCATTGAAAGATTGTGATCCGGTTGCAAAAGCCTACAAGTTTGATGGCGACAACACACCTTCATGCATACAAAAAGTTTTTGAACCAATGCCGATCTTTGGATCTTTGTACGAAAGTCAGCACAATGATGGTGATGCTCAGTTTGGCATGAGTGACGGTCCGATTCTGTTAGCAGATATCATGAAAGCAGATCCGCGCCCTAACAAAGCCGGTGAAAGTGTCCGGACTCGTTTACTTAACTGGACGGTGCTAGAAACTGCAGGAAAAAATAAAGGCAGTATTTCTGCCGGGCACATTGCCGTTGAAGCCGCGTTACTGCAGCAAAACCCAGATTTTTACAAAGGTGTTTTGGGATATTATGCATTAACGGCCGTTCCCAATACGAAAGGCTTTGAACAGCAAATAGCACAACGGAATTATATCAGACAGCAGTTTAATGCCGGTAACCGATTAAATTATTCACCAACCGCATTTTTCATGCATGCGTTAGTTCCAGAAACTTTACTGGGTCAGAAAATGACACAAAAATCTATGGATTATATCTCGACACTTTATTTCATGCCGCCCAAGTCAACCGTTAAGATGAATGGCCAAGCCACGGATTCGTATCAAGTTTTATTAAACGCAGCGAAAGCGACAAAGTAATTTAACGCGTCTGGTGGTTACTAAATTACATAAACCGAATACAACACAAGAGTATGAAAAGTATTCTTGTGTTTATTTTTTCAGTAATCATTACCACTCAGGCTGGTGCTGTTAATTTTGATTATCTTTTAAATGAAGGTGATCTGATTTTTCACCAAAGCACCTCGGCGCAGTCTGCCGCAATTGCAGAAGCTACGGGTTCTTCCTGGTCACATGTCGGTATAATTGTTAACAGAAATTTATCTTGGTATGTCGTCGAAGCGCGCCAAGGTGTCGAGATAACGCCTCTTAAAACCTTTATCGAGCGTGGTAAAAAAAAAGAATTTAAAATTTTTCGTTTTCCTGCGTTTGAAAAATCACTGCTGAAAATTAATCTTTATCAGGTAATGGCAAAGTACTTTAGAAAACCTTACGACATTTATTTCGAATTTTCTGACGAGCGGATTTATTGCAGCGAACTGACTTACAAAGTGATGTTGGAAATAACTGGCCAAAAGATCGGCGTGGTTAACAAGATGAAAGAATTAAAATTAGATGGGCCCTATGTTAAACAGTTGATTAATCTTAGGCTGACGGATCTGGGAAGAACTTTGAATCCTGAGGAACCTATTGTGACTCCGATAAGTCAAATGTTGGATCCACGACTGGAGCTTGTTGTAACAAATCCGTAAGCATTTAATTACTGGATTTAATGTGTCTACACTTTGTACGCTGCTTTCAATTTTGAGGCATTTAAGAAATCTTTAGAAAATTCAAGATTTCTAACCCAGCACGATGGTTAATACTCTGGGCTTTTTGGCATTTATTTAGCTAACAGTTTAGGTATGAGCTTAAAAACAATTTGTATCATTTTGATATTTTCATGTGCAGCAGTTAATGGGTATTCGTTAACTTTGCTTGAGGCGATAAAAATTTCTTTAGATAACAACCCGAAACTTGTAGCCAACGAAAGCCGTATAGAGGCTGCCGAAGATCACTTGAAAGCTTCACGTTTAGACTGGGTTCCAGACGTCCGAGTGGGTGCTGGATATAATTTTAATCAAAATGATCAAAACCCAGTTTCACAAAGTCGGAATGTCGGCGTTGGTGCATCGATGAATTTGTATGATGGCGGAGTTAGAAAACAGAATTTAATCGCCGAAGAAAGCGATTTGGAAGCACGCAAAGATCGTAACAACACAACGAATCCTTACACCCGAAATACCCGTGCCAGTTTTGCTGGGTCCGTATTAGATACTTACGTTAATATTTTAAATATCGTTGAATCAAAAAAATATTCAAACTTTTCAGAAAGCACATTGAAAACTTTTTTGAAGGTAGCGGTTGCAGAAACAGAAGTTGCCATCGTTAAACAGCAGTTGGAAGTTTTAAAAACTCAAAATACGCGGTTAGATTTTAAATTAGCTCAGGCACAAAAAGATTTTAAGCGATTTACTACGGTACCACTGCCACCCATTGAAACACTGCAGTCGTTGGATGAAGCTATTCAATCACTAGGAATTCCAGCAAATGAAACCAGTGCGATTGAAATTGCACTGGTAAAAAATCCGGATATTAAAGTGGCGAACCGGGACTTGGTTTCAGCCAATGCAAGATATGAATCACAAAAAGCAAGTTACGGCCCTCAGGTTTCAGTTAATGTTTCTGCTGGACAGAATGAAAGCCGTAGGACGGGCGAAGATTTTAATACCTCCACCAATAAATCTATAGGTTTCAACGTCAGCATGCAGTTTGATGTAAGTCATAAATACTCTTTAAGTTCTAGCAAAAAAACAATTGCTGCAGCTGAAAGTGATCGGGATGCACAAATCGATGATGCTAAGTACAATATAGAAACTTTATATTCGAAATTGCAAAATCAATTGGAAATCTACAAAGTTCAAGTTGAGGCCTTAAAAGTTGCACGAGAAAGATTGCAAACTGTTTTGTCTAAAATTAAAAATGGCGAAACTGTACAAATAAAAGACGAAGCCTTATTCAGTTTGCAGGTATTTAGTGAGTACTCAAGCGCTACTTTAGTAGGTCGCACAGAAATTTTGTATTCTCGGTTTGGTATTCAGCAAGCGGTCGGAACATTGTTTGATAATTTAAATGTAAAATTTTAACTGTTAGTCAAAATTTGCTGCGCAATTTCACTGAAACCTTTTCCACCTTTACTGGTGGATACGTATGTCGGTAAGTGATTCAGTGACAATTCAAAATCCTTAATATTAGCAACTCCGAAACTGTGCTGAAATTTTTTAAACATGGGTTCATCGTTGGGTGAATCTCCGACAAAAGCGCACTTTATCAGCGCTTCTTTTTCTGATAAATTAAAATGATCCTGTAGAAACCGAAGTGTGGTGGACAGTTTGTTGTAATTCCCGAACCAGCCGTTGACGTGAATTGAACTTATTTTTGCTTGTGCACCATGACGTTTAAAAATTTCAACAATTTGCTGCACGTCGGGTTTTGATAACGCGGGAACGTCTTCACAAAAATCGATGGCTAAATCCATTAATCTGCAGAACTGATCAGACGCAACGGCAGCACCTGGAACAGCTTTTAAAATTTCATTTTGAATCAGTCCTAGTTTTTTGTTTGATTCTTTTTCCCTGGCAAACCAGCGGTGCATTTTTTTATGACTGTAGCGGAAGTAGAAGCCTCCGTTTTCACCAACAACTCCTGCGACCGGCCACATGCGAGCAATCATTTCGCACCATCCAGCTGGACGTCCAGTTATTGGAATAATTTTAATCCCCTGATTGTGCAGTTGCCACAAGGCAGAGTAAGCATCAGCGTGAAGCTGGCCTTCTGTCGTAAGTGTATCGTCGATATCTGTTAAGACAAATTCGATCTTGGAATTAAAGTCTTTCAAATTTTTCATTGTGCTTTCCGTAAAATCAGTGTTTTTTAATAGTCTAGAGGAATTACAATGGCGAAGAAAGCTTCAAATATTGAAAAATCGAATTCTGGATCAGATTCGGGTTCAGGAATTAAGTTAGTTATTGTCGAGTCACCGACGAAGGCCAAGACCATACGTAAATTTTTAGGCAGTAATTACATTGTAGAATCTTGCATGGGACATGTTCGTGATTTACCTCAATCAGCAAAAGATATTCCTGAAAAAGTTAAAAAAGAAAAATGGGCTCAGCTGGGTGTTAATGTTGATAGCCATTTTGAACCCCTATACTGCATCCCAAAAGATAAATTTAAAGTTATAAAGAATTTAAAAGATAAATTAGCTGAAGCTTCTGAACTGTTTCTAGCGACCGATGAAGACCGTGAAGGTGAAAGCATCAGTTGGCATTTACTGGAAGTATTAAAACCAAAAGTGCCGACCAAACGCATGGTCTTTCATGAGATTACGAAAGAGGCCATTCAAAAATCTTTATCTGATACCCGCGAAATCGATTATAATTTAGTAAGGGCGCAAGAAGCCCGGCGTGTTTTAGACCGCTTAGTGGGTTACACGATTTCTCCGTTAATTTGGAAAAAAGTGGCGTATGGATTATCGGCTGGACGTGTGCAGTCCGTTGCGGTGCGGATTGTTGTTGAGCGTGAAAAAGATCGCATACGTTTCAAACGATCAGCTTATTTTGGTTTGATGGCCGAGCTAAGTAAAGATAATCAACCTTTTGAATCAAAAATTCAAAGTTACAAAAATCAACGTGTGGCCACCGGAAAAGATTTTGATGGCCTTACAGGTCAGCTGTTGGCTGGAAAAGATATGATCGTTTTAGATCAGAAATCAGCTGATCAAATTCAGCTGGATTTAAAATCTGCAAATTGGACAGTGACAGAAGTTGAAGAAAAACCGGTGACTCGTAGACCCTATCCACCTTTTATTACGTCGACATTGCAGCAGGAATCAAATCGTAAACTTGGTTTTGGTTCTCGCGAGACCATGCAAATCGCACAAAAGCTGTACGAGCAAGGTTTTATAACTTACATGCGTACGGATTCTACGTTTTTATCTGAAGAGGCTTTAAATGCTGCCAAGGCTTCGATTATACAAAAATATGGTACCGAGTATTTGCCTCCGGCACCCAGAAAATTTGAAAGTAAAAAAGTAAAAGGAGCTCAAGAGGCCCATGAAGCCATCCGTCCTGCTGGGACAAAATTTTTAGATCCTGACGAAACGGGTTTATCAGGTCCGCAATTTAAATTATATGATTTAATCTGGAAGCGCACGATGGCCTCACAAATGGCGGATGCAAAACAAAAACAAGTCAGCAGCAAAATAAAAGCAAAGGATGCTGTTTTTTCTACAAGCGGTACGACCATTGAATTTCCGGGTTTTTTGCGTGCCTATGTCGAGGGTAGCGATGACCCCGATGCCGATTTAGAGTCAAGAGAAGTTAAATTACCAAAGCTTGTAGTTAACGATATTCTGCAATTGCAAAATTTAAATCCAACATCCCACGAAACAAAACCACCGGCACGCTATACAGAGGCTTCGCTGGTGCAAATTATGGAAAAAGAAGGTATCGGTCGGCCTTCAACTTATGCCAGCGTAATTGGAACAATCATCGACCGGGGTTATGTGCGAAAACAGGCGACAGCATTAGTACCAACTTTTACGGCGATGGTTGTATCAAAACTATTGTCGCAGCATTTAACTCAATACGTGGATTTGGGCTTTACATCTGAGATGGAAAAATCTTTAGATCATATTGCTGAGGGTGAGTTGAACTGGGAAAAATATCTAACAGATGTTTATCATGGACCATTGGGACTAAAAGCAGTTGTAGATGCTCAGGGTGATAAAATTATTCCTGAAGAAGCAAGGTCTGTGAAACTGGAAGGTTTAGAGAAATATGAATTTCATGTAGGCCGCTACGGCGCTTATGTAAAATCCAAACGGGGCGAAGATAATTTCAGCGCTTCGATTCCTGATTCAGCGGCGCCGGCCGATATGACGGGTGACCAAGTTGAAAAATTAATCGATCAAAAACTTAAAGGTGCAGATTCACTGGGAATAGACCCAGTGACCGAAAAAAAGATTTATGTTTTGAACGGCCGCTATGGTCCGTATGTGCAGTTAGGTGAAAGTGATGAAGAGAAAATAAAACGCGGGTCTTTACCACCTGGAGTACTTCCCGAAGACATCACTTTACCGATGGCTTTAGAAATATTATCAATGCCGAAAACATTGGGTGAACATCCTGAAACCAAAAAAGAAATCAAAGCGGGTATTGGCCGCTTTGGTCCGTTCATAGTTCACGACGGTGACTACAGATCAATTCCAAAAACGGAAACTGTTTTTACGATGGACTTAGCTAAAGCCACCGAGCTGTTGGCGCAGCCTAAAAAGGGCCGTGGAAAAGCTTCGGCATTAAAAGAATTTGGAAATCATCCAATCCATCAAATGCCAGTCAGTCTGTTTAATGGTCCCTATGGGCCGTATATTAAAGCAGGAAAAACAAATTCAAGCTTACCCGAGGGCATGACGGCCGATGCTTTAACTGCAGAAAAAGCCTTCGAATTGATTAATGATAAATTAGGTACAACAGCCGTCGTTGAAAAAAAATCAACGAAGTCTTCAGGGCCAAAAAAAGCCAAAGTTGTGAAAGAAAAAACGCCGGTGGCCGAAAAAAAACCCGTCGTGAAAAAAACAGAAGTTAAAAAAACAGTGGCAAAAACAATCGTGTTAAAAAAATCAGTGATGAAAAAAAACCCTTTGAAAGAAGCTTTGCCTTCTAGAACTGTGGTTCTTAAGTAAATGACAGGTTCAGATGATCATTCATCATCAGATACAAAAATGAAAGCTCCGGGCCAGTTGGTGCTGGGTGAGACCCATTTAAAAGAACCCGATCGAAATCACCACCGCGGTGGGCGCAGTTTTTATTTTTTTGATTTTGATGATAATATTGCGTTTCTAACAACGCCATTGATTTTATTTCACAAAGAAACAAAAGATGAACTTAATTTATCGAGTGCTGAATGGGCTTTGCATCATCAGGCAATTGGGAAGCATGGGCCTTACAGTGAATATGAAGTAAGTTTTGATGACGTTAGCGGAACTTTTCGCTTTTTCCGTGATATTGATATAACTGAAGTCGAAAAAGCAATGATGAAGCGTCAACCTTTTGTCGAAGACATTTTAGCCGCTTTGCAATTGCCTGACTTGCAGTGGAAAGGCCCCTCTTGGGATTGTTTTTATCATGCGACTTTTAATCAGCGTCCAATTTCAGTGATTACTGCACGTGGACATTCTGCACCCGTTTTAAAAGATGGAATTCATGAATTCGTCAAAGCTGGTTATTTGCCGGCAGTGCCTAATTACTTAAGTATTTTTGCTGTTAGTAATAAAGAAGTGCGTCAGCATTTAAACGATCATGAATTTAAATTGTCGACTGCCGAATTAAAACAAAAAGCCATTCGCGCATCCGTTGAAAAAGCCATCGAAACCTACGGGTACAGTCCCCATCACCGATTCGGAATGAGCGATGATGATCCTAAAAACATACAACTTGTTGTTGAAGAAATGGCTCGACTTAAATCCAGCTATCCAGAGATGTCCTTTTTTATGATTGAAACGCACAACGGCACTTTTATTAAACATGAAATCACGCAGCACGGAATCCGGTCGCACTCTTTTCAGGATGCGGCCTCTCAGCTTGAGCTGTTTAACACAACCAGACGTAAGCCTTAAGCGTTTATCACATTTCGCAAGAAGACTTATCATTCGACGGCGGCAGGCATATACTTTTTGAACAGATAAAAATTCATCATAAGACGATCGATAAAGGACATCCACAATTATGCAAAAAATATTATTTTCAATTTTGGTTTTTGTAAGCTCAGTTACTTTTGCGCAAGGGCTTGATTTTACGCGAACGCTTGATTGTAACTGGATTGATCCAATTCAAAGTGGGTTTTTACAGAACCATCTGGTTTTTAAAAATAAAGATAAAGAATTACAAACGCGCGTTGTTGAACAATACATCAAACGTCAAGACGGGGCAAAAATCTACTTTCTTGAATCTGACGTGCAAAATATTAAAACAATCATGAAAGACGTATTTGCAAACGTAGAGAAAAAAGACTGTAAATTTGTCGGTGAAATTCAAGCTATCTTATTCAAAAGAACGGAAGAGCGTGCCGAATTTGTAAAAAGCATGTTAGGTAAGGATTTTAAATTTAATAAAGATGTCGAATTTGTTTACGACCCTGACCATAAACCACATCCAAAAACAAAAGAAGAAGCTGAGGAATTTCTAAAAAAATTCGTGCAGTTTCAGATCGCAAATTATATCGCAACAGATATCAAGCTTGAAGAAGCCAAAGCAAAAGTTATCAAAAACTACGATCGAAATCTTAAGCGTACAAAAGAAACAAAGATTGAAGAGCTTATTTCAGGATATTTGAATTCTTTTGCTTTATCTTTGGATCCCCATTCAAATTTTTTCTCGAAAGATTATTACGATGATTTTACAATCGACATGAGTTTATCTTTAGAAGGTATCGGGGCCACACTGTCTCAGCAAGATGGATTTACCACCATCGAAGCTTTAGTCCCTGGCGGAGCCGCTGCCAAGTCAGGTAATTTAGAACCGCAAGATAAAATTGTTGCCGTCAGTAAAAAAGATGGAAAAATGGAAAACGTCATCGACATGGATTTAAAAGATGTCGTGAAAATGATTCGCGGTCAAAAAGGTACTAAAGTTAAATTGTCTATTTTGCGAAAAGAGTCGGATGGTAATAAAAAATTTGACGTGGAACTGGTTCGTGAAAAAATTGCCTTAGAAGACAATGCGGCTTCGATCACTTACATGGATAAAGAAGCGAACGGAACAAAGAAGAAAATTGGCATTATTAATTTCCCTTCCTTTTACTCAGATTCAAAGCGCGGTGGTCGATCTTCAGCTGCTGATTTAAAAAAGGTCATTGCTCAGGCTCGGGATAATAAAGTAGATGGCTTAGTATTAGATTTATCTAATAACGGTGGCGGATCTTTAGATGACGCAGTCAAAATTGGTGGATTATTTTTTAAAACAGGAAATGTTGTAAAACAAAGCTCAAGTAAAGATGGAGCCGAGATTTCATTAGCCGATACCGATGAAAAGGTTGATTGGGCGGGCCCTTTAGTGATCCTAACCTCTCGAATTAGTGCTTCAGCCTCTGAAATTGTCTCGGGTGCACTTAAAGATTACAACCGGGCCGTCATTGTGGGTTCTGATCACACGTACGGTAAAGGCAGCGTGCAAACAGTGTTGCCTGTTCCTGGTGAACTGGGCGCATTGAAGGTGACTATCGGAATGTTTTTTACTCCGGGTGGTTTTTCAACGCAACACCGGGGTGTTGAATCAGACGTCATCATTCCAAGTCCGTACAGTGTTGATGATATTGGTGAAAAAAGTATGGATTATTCACTACCACCTAAAAAAATAGATAGTTTTCTTTCAAAGTCAGCTTATGTTGAAAAAGGTGAAGGCGCTTGGGCCATGATCAAATCAAGTTGGATAAAGTCACTGAAATCAAGATCTCAGGAACGTGTAGCTAAGAATGAAGATTTCAAAAAAATTACGGATGAATTAGAAAAAACTAAGAAATTAGGAAAAGCGATAAAAGTTTCTGATGTTATTAAAGATAAAGGCGAAAAAGAAAAGAAAGTAAAGAAAAGTCGTTATGCCAATGACAAGGCAGAAAAAGAAAAAGAATATTTAAAAAGAGCTGATATTCAAGAAGCTGCAAATGTGCTTACGGATTTAATTCTTTTAAGTAACGGTAAAGAGCTTGGTAAGATTGCTTCAAATAATCCCGTGAAATAGTCTAAGGCCACCGGAAGGTGGCTCCAACCGATGCTTGAGCTTGTTCGTAAGCGTTTGTCGTTGGGCTTGTTGTATAGAATCTTGAAATCCCGAAGAGTCATTTTTAATTCCTGAAGCACTTACATTCATCCGAAAATCACTGCTGACACGGTAATTCAAAGTGGTTTTGAGGGTTTGGTACGTATCTTTTCTGATGCCAGTGGCCAGCCACTTTGTTGGGATCATATGAAGAAAGATCAATCGCAGAATAAGTCGTCTGATTGACCGAGTACTGCATCTGCAAAGAAAAATCATCTGATAAATATTTTACGTAACCCGTTATAATTCCTGTTTGTGAATAACGATTTGTTAAAGAATTTTTTAGTACTACCGGAACAGTAAAAGTAAAAGAATCAATTTCTGGAGTAGGAGATTCACTTTTTTTGTAAAAAGGACCAATCCAAAAAAATCATTATCCAGATAAAAGTTAACTAAAACAGATGCGCTGTACTGTTTAGGGACAGCATTGTTTAAATTCTCAAAATAGCTAATTGATGGCTGCAGTTCAACTTTTTCACTGATTTGGTAGTACCAAAAAGCTGAACCAAATGTATAATTTTGATCGGCTATACCGTTAGTTAATATTTTTCCAAAACTTAAAGTGTATTCGAAACGTAAATCTTTTGTAAGTAACAAGGACTGCCCAAAGCGAGGTGCAAATGAAGCTGTTTGAAAAGAATGGTTATGAGAAAAATCTTGAAAATTTAAATCAAGGCCTAGTTTAAACGATTTCTTCGCTTTTTTTATTAAGTAATAATCTAAGTATACATCAACCATCTGTGTGGAGTCGGAAATTCGTTGGTTCGTGCGAAAAATATTTGTATCGTAAGCATTTTGTAAGCGAAAAAAAGTACTAACTCTGCGATTTTTTTTCTGAAGCTGTGGAAGTATTTCAAATCTTCCTGCGCGGCATAACACTGTCCCAGCCAATAATAGATTTTTGCTTTTCGAGTCATCTTTGGATCATTTAATAAATTATTGAGTTCGGGTATTGCTTTGTCACAGCGATTTATTTCAAAAAATGATCGGGCTCTGATGATCCAGTAATCAAAAAAGGTAATTAATCCTTTGTTCGTATTAGAATAAGCCAATGCATTTTTATATTTTGAAAGACAAAAAAGAGATTCTAGATATTTTATCTGAATGGTGACATCTAATGGATCCATTTTCAAAATCAACATTTCACTAGTTTCTTTTCGTTTGTAATTTTGTACCTGTTCAGCACAGTAGTTGATACTCAGTAATATTTTTTTACGTTCTAAGCCAATTTTGTTTTTCCAGGCTTCGATTAAAATAGTCAGAGCATTTTCGCAGTCATTCTGGGCAATAAGATCTTCGGCTAACTGGACATCCTCGCTTGCAAAAACGACTGTAGCCACGAATGTGGCTACGAAAAAACTAATCAGCGTTGCAAATCTTAGATGTCGTTTCCTGTGTTGTTAAAGTGTCTTTAACAGATCACAAATGCGTGCAGCCAACGTAGCTAGGATCTGTTGCGCAGCTTGGGGCTGTTGTTGTGCCAGAAGGGGGTGGTGCGCTTAATGTTGGTTGCGGTGCTACCAGCCCCGAGCACTGAGATACATTCGGATTCTGCTGTAGACTTAAATCATCTATTTCAACAACGTGAATTTTTTCATCTAGACTTCGTAAGTTTAAGCTAAGGGCTTGTTTGTAATCATAATAAATATAATTGAGCGATGCCAAAGCGGGTTTTTGATCGAAGTAGATAAAGTTCTGAAGTAACAACGATAAAGCGATAGATCCACATATAATGCCCACGACAAGCTGCAGTGATAATTTTTTCCGCTGAACCACTAGGCTTTATCGGGTTTTGCTGGGACCCAGAAGAGAGTACCTAAAATGACTAAACTAAAGGTCAGGTCTTACGACTCATGGATCAAGCTATCGGCTGCGTAGAAGCTAAAAAACCTTGAATGCAATTTGTTTTTTTCAGAATTTCTAAGACATCTATATTTAATAGCTTTTCAAGTGGTGTAGGAATGCCTGAATAGGCACAAAAAAACCCAGTTGTTTGCAGCCTGAAATCAAGACTTAACGCAAAACCATGGCTAAATAATTTTCTAATAGCTGCCGTATCAGACGCTTTTTTTCGTAGATTTATATCTGGGATAATAAGCTCTAAAATTTGCTGAAACTGTTTGGCCGAAGGTTCAGGCAAAAGACAATTAGAAAACAAATACGAAATATAAATAAGTGCAAATGTTTGCGAGGATCCAATTAATTCGATGCTTTGGCCTAAGTTTGAATTAATTTTTTTACTATGGGTCACATAAGAATTCAGTTCATAGAAAAGTCGTGCTTCAGGGTTTTCGTTATAAATATTTGCAAAAGACTCGACCGAATTAGCAAAGGATTCAGCCATGATAAAACGAAATGCTTTTTTACTGTCAGGCAATAATTTTATATTTTCCAGGTATTGGCCCGCTACAATTTTATTTAGATAATGATCGGCGATACAATGACTGGATTCATGCAAAGTGTAATTTGATTTTACTTTTATAAGTTCTGCACAAGTAAAGCGTCTAGGATGCAAATTTTCAATTTCTCGAAGAACAGTGACGTTATCCGAATAGGGAACTTTCTTCGCATTAAGTATTTGAGGTAATGAGGCATAAGGAAAGACGTGGTAATGGCAAAAATCTTCCGTCGTGAACTGACCCTTAAGTTTAATAAAATGATTGCGAATATTTTTAAACACCCGGTTGTATTGATACAGAAAACCGTCGCCAAGACTTTGCGGTAAAGTATTAGCGTGCTGATCATGAAAATTTAAAAGATCATGCAGTTTTATTTCTAGATAGTTACCGGATGCATTCACTTTGCTAACTTAAAATCCTGATCTTAGGCGTTCAATTCGGTCTTCAAGCGAAGGATGCGTCGATAATAAATTCATGAACCCTGATTTTCGGTTCGAAATTTGTAAAGTTGCGACCGGAGATTTCTCAGCCGGAACGGGTAGTGCACTTTCATACTCGACACGAAGACGTTGCAAGGCCGCAATCATTTTTTCTTTCCCAGTGATTTGTGCCGCACCTTTGTCAGCGCGATATTCCCGCTGACGCGAATAGTACGACACCACAAAAAGACCCAAGATGCTGAACAGAATATCTAATACAATAGTCGATATCATGCGCACGATGTGCTGTTTTTCTTTATCAACCGACTGAGATAAGAAAAATCCAACCACGCGGGCTAAAAACATACCAAAGGCATTTACGATTCCTTGCACTAAAGTCATCGTAACCATGTCACCATTGGCGACGTGAGAAATTTCATGGGCCAAAACGCCTTCAACTTCGTTTTGATTCATTTTTCGAAGTAGGCCAGAGGAAACAGCAACTAAAGAATTATTTTTTGAAGGACCTGTAGCAAAAGCATTAATGTCTTCTGATTCGTAGATTCCAACTTCGGGTTTTTTTGTTAATCCTGCACCGTTAGCAAGCCGGTAAGTTGTTTGCAGTAACCACTGAGTTTGCGAGTCGTTGGTAATATTTGGGTCAATGATTTTTACACCCATCATCATTTTTGCCATAAATTTAGAAAGCGCTAAAGAAATAAATGCACCGCCAAAGCCCCATACCAGGCAGTAGATCATCAATTGGCCATAGTTAATTCCAACGGCTGTTAGATAATGATTCACGCCCAGAACATTCAGCACGATCGAAATGGTTGTCATAATCAAAATATTTGTTAACAGAAACAAACCTATTCGCTTAAACATAAAATTCCTTTGTTATCGTCATGAGCTAACCTTTATAATCTGAGGCTTAGTTAATTTTTGTCAATGTAAACCAGACTGTATTTTACTATCTTTCAAAGTTGATTTGAACCATGCTGGTTCGATGTTACTGTCTCAGCGGTTTAATTTACTTAAAAATGAACTCTGCCAAAGTGATTTTACGACCAGTGAACTTCTGCAAAAACTTGGGGATAAGTCCCATTGCTTAGCTGCTGTGATTTTATCACTTCCGTTTTTACTTCCAATACCGATACCCGGGTTGTCGACGGTCATGGGACTAATGATTACTTGGGTTTTATTCTACTGGTTTGTTAAAAAAAATATTTGGATCCCAAAAAAATGGCGCAATGAAACTTTACCAGCAGCTGTCTTTACAAAAGTTTTTGAAAAAGGAGAGGTCTACGCAAAAAAATTTGAATTTTTATTCAAGGCGCGGGGAGCGACGCTGGTCCATTCGTTTTTAGGTCGCCTGATGGTTTTTTTACTGATCGTCATTAGCGCTTTATTTTTGGCTTTGCCTTTGCCCCCAGGAACAAATTTTCCGCCGGCAGTAACAATAATAATTTTAGCATTATCCATTTTATTTGAAGATGCTTGGTTGATGATTTTTGGCTTTTTGGTTTTTAGTTTTAATGCATTTTTGATGTTTGTTCTGGTCAATTTCATGTGGAAAGAAAGTTTGCCATATATAAAGTCCTTATTGACTTGGCTTTCGTAAAAATCTGCCTAGAACCCGACCAGATCTATTTTTACGCGCCCCATTAACTAGACCATTTCCTGAGTAATCTAGATAGGATAACCTTTTTTACAAAGGTGACTATGGCGACGGCAAAAAAAAAGCAAAAGAAAAATATTCCAGTTAAAGAAAAAAAATCTTTAGACAAATTTGGCAACTTGCCCGAAAAAATTTTGCTACAAATGCACAGTTACATGGTGAAATCGCGCGTTCTTGAAGAACGTTTAATAAAAATTTACCGAGCCGGGGAATCCTTTTTTTGGATCGGCGGGCCGGGTGAAGAAGCTTGGGGTGTACCACTTGGAATGTTAGCACGCACCGGGCACGGGTTAGCCCATGATTTTATGCATTTACATTATCGTTGCACGCCAACTGTTTTAGCGATGGGTGTCAGTATGATTGATTCCATCCGCTTGATGATGAATCGGTCGACGGACCCTTCGGCGGGCGGTCGAAATTTTTCTAATCACTATGCTTTTCCAGAATTAAATATTGCTCCGGTTACTTCACCCCTGGAAGTTCAGTACACGATTGCTTGTGGGACAGCTCATGCGCAAAAACGTTTTGGTAAAAAAGCCATTTCGATTGTTACGGGCGGAGATGCAGGAACAGCTGAGGGCGATTTTGCCTCCAGTTTAATTTTGGCTTCTCGGCGTGGGCAAGAGCTTCCGGTTTTAATTACGGTTCAAAATAATAGATGGGGAATTTCGACAAACTATGAAGGACAACACGGCGAAAATGAAATTGCCGATCGTGCGCGTGCTTTTAATATTAAATCTCGGGTGATTAATGGCAACGATCCCGTGGAAACTTATTTAGCTGTGCAAGAAGACATGGAATACATTCGTAAAACCGGAAAGCCTGCTTTCATTGAAGCCCATGTTTCAAGACTTTATGGACATTCTTCTGCCAGCGGTGCTAATCCGGTATCGGGTGAAATTGATCCCGTGAAACAATTTGAATCTAGACTTATAAAGTCTGGAATTATTTCGGGCGTACAGGC
>JAYUCH010000086.1:0-7176 GCA_043740435.1 Bdellovibrionales bacterium
AGTATTAGTTGGCCTTCAAGACACGAAAAAAAAGGTGGCGATCCATCCCAAAGGTCCTTCCAAAAGGCTATACCTAGATAATTGGCGGCCATATCGCCAAATAAAGAACTTATTGGTGGCATGAGAGCTGTATCCAGCTTGCAAAGTAAAAAAGGTGGATTACTTGGCAGAAATAAAGTTTTCTTATTAGAAGCAGTTTGCAGTCCAAATTACTAATTTTTTAGGTACAAATTGATTTAGTTAATGGTGTTTGAATTTGTTCAAACACCTTTTTTTATTTACACTCGTATTAAATAAGCTAGCTTCATTGAAAACAACTGAAATCCTTAAATTGTTTACAGCTCCGATAGCGCTGCACACAACTGCACAATACTCATGAGTATTGTGCAGTTGTGTGCATATTGCTAACGTTTAAAGTAATTTGAGCTTGCCGCATAAACTAGTTTTATTTTTCAATATCTTTCTTCAAAGTCTCAAGCGCTGCCAACGTTTTCTTAAATTTCTTATGAGAAATATTTTCCAGCTTTAATACCTCGTTAATAACAGCCATCGCTTGTTCTTTATTTTTCATTTCACTAAGTATACGCGCCTTTAGCAGCTGCAACTGTGGCACATTTCCCTCTGGATACAAGAGTGCCTTATCTATGCTAGATAGCGCTTGATCATAGCTTTTATTTTTTAGCTGATAGCGTGCGTATTTTTCATGATATACATACGTGTCGGGATAGCGATTCAAAAGCTGTTGATACATTTCTTGGACTCGAACTTTTTCGTCCGCTTCTTTTAAATACGCAATTTGCAAAAGCATTTCGCCCGGGCGCTCGACAGAAATATTTCTTTTTTCGGTATTTGCTTTTAAGGCTTCGAAGGCTTCAATTTTTTCTGCAGTTTTGTCCAGCAAAGAATAAATTCGGGCCTTAATCGTTAGAGTCTCTTCAATTTCAAAACCTGCTGGGTCACCAAAAGTGCTGTGTGCAAATAAATTTTTTAGGTCTGAAGTGTTTTTGGTTATTGCAAAAAAATCTTTAAGGGCCGCAGTCGCTGCAGGTACCAAGTCTTCTGTCGATTTATTTTCTTTTTTCTTTTCTATCAGATCAATGGTCCAACGCAATTGATCTAGTTTAGATGTACTTTCTTTAATTCCTTTTTCTAAGGCTTGTATTTGCTCTTCGGGTTTTTTTTCTTCAGCGCACTGAATTTCAGCGGCTAGCCGGTAATTCAAATCTGTTTCTTTTTTTGATTTAGCCCACCATTTGATGGCGTCTTCGCATTGGTACGCCAAATAGGAAAGCATGCCGCGTTTAGAAATGGCGCCAGCATCGCCCTTGTTGGCTTTTTTTTCTAAGTCAGCCAAGGTGGCTGTATTTTTTGCTGTGGTTTGCAGATCAGTCACAAATTTCTTGGCGGGTTGATAATCCAGCCAGCGATAAATTTCTTCGCCCTGTTTGTTAAGTAGTACTAATGTTGGAATCGCTTTCACGTGAAATTGATCCGAAGCTTCTGAATTTTCTGGCAAATCAATATTGATTTTTTGAATGTTTAATTTTTTAAGCTGGGCTTGGACCGATTTGTTTGAATAGGTTTCGGTTTCCATGCGTAGACACGCCGGGCACCAGGGGGCCGAGAAAATCAGTAAAGATTGCTTATCTGACTTATAATTCTTAGTTGTCTCTTTTTTTGATTCTGTTTTTTGAGTGTCAGTCCCTTGATTAATAAAACTGATTTCTTTTTCGTGCTGTTCACAGGCCGTTTTTTTATCATCGCAAACGTAAAAACTGAGCTTTGCTTTTTTAGTTTTATCGGGTGCTAAAAATACAAAAAGTTTTTCTGTTTTCGGATTTGGTTTAAAAATCGCTTTTAAGTCGTCAAAGACCGCGTTTGCGGGCGCTTCGGCATTTAAATGAAACTTGGGCTTGGTCGATACTTCGATTTTGTTACCCATGGTTTTTATGATGACTTGATCATCTGTGATGCGTGCTAACGCTGATGTTGAACAAAACAGTAGGCTTAGTAAAAAGATGTTTTTCATATGCTTCCCTAAAGGTGTGTCGCCAAAAAATAAAGGACTCTGGGTAGAGTCCTTTATTCAATAGATCTTGTCAATTTGCTGAAAGCTGCAGCTAATTAAATTAAGCGCGCTCAACTGCGATTTGAATTGCGGCTTCTAGATTGTCTGCATACTTGATAATTGCTTTGTGAGTGCCTAGTACTTTAATAGGCTCTTCCAAATGAATATCACGACGATCAACAGTAAAGCCTGCTTTTTCTAATTGCTTAGAAATGTCGATTGTTGTCACAGTTCCAAAAAGCTTATCGCCTTCGCCGGCATTCAGTTTAAATGTCACTGTGGTGCCTTTGATTTTGTTTAAAAACTCTTGGCGCTCTGATAATGCTTTTTTCTTTTTTGATTCAGCAACACGTTTTAAATGATTATACTCATTTACTTTTTTTTCTGTGGCTTCAACAGCTAGCTTTCTTGGAAACAAAAGGTTTCTTGCGAAGCCTAAAGTTACATTCACAAGATCGCCAACTTTTCCTAAATCTTTTACGTCTTTTTGTAGTATTACTTTCATAAAATCCTCACTTTGATGATTAATTCGCTTTTAGTTTTTTTCTTAATCTTTTTCTAAAGTCAGCCCAGTAATCAATTATTCCAATCAGAACAATTGCTGGTGCCAGCTGCAGAACGATCAATATATACAGTATCATTTTTGAAAACGGACCAAACCGAAATGTTCTTGTTAAAAACTCGGTCACTGCCAGTCCTTGAAAAAAGTAGGCAACGACAGAAACTATAACAATATTTAAACTCATTTTTTGTAACACGGGAATTCCAACGGGCACCAAGCTAAAAAGGGCTGCAAATAAAGATGTCCAAATAAATAAATCTGGTAATCTAAATTCAAGCCATCGTAGAGCCGAGGCAATTCGCACTTGGCGAAGGCTAAATAGCCTGTTCACTTTTGCTTCCAGCATAAATCCTAAGGCTAAAGAACTTAACAGCATGGCAAAAAATAAACCTGGCACATAGGACTTCAGAGTTACAATTTCAATGGGGTTGTCAGGGAAGGCTTTGTTGACCGTCTGCTGAAGTGGTGTCAGCAACTCGGACAAAATATTCTGTTGGTCTAAATATTTGATCGTCAGCGAGTAGTACGCCGATGAAAAAAGTATCGCAGCCGTCAGTGAAAACAGCGCAGCTGTGCGCCAATTCACTCCACGTTTTTCAAATTCACTGTAAAGCCCCAGAGTCATCCAAATGGCACTTATGTAAATTGAAGCCAGCGTTAAACCACCTGCTAACAGTGCAGCGGTCAGAACAATTCCCGAGGTCCAAAAAAATTTCGGCTTTGCAGTTACAGAAAGAGCGCGCAAAAAAGGGGCGCCTAAAAAAGAAAAAAGCACAGACATCACCACGCTTGTAAGCGTTAACATCAATACATTTTTAAAATTATTTCTTTCTGCAGCAGTCACAAAAAATTGTCTTTCGGTTTAGTTTTCGTTAATTAGTGCTCGTCTTTATCAAATCGCTCAGAACGGGCTTGCATAGCAGCCTGTTTGCGAAGTGCTGATTTTGCTTCGCGCTCTTTTTCGCGGGCCGCAGAATCTTGTAAACCTTTTTTGAAGGCTTCAATGTGCTTTAACGGAGATACGCGCTCGTCTAATTTCGTGTGCATAAAACGCAAAACTTTATCGTTGATGCGCATAGTACGCTCAAGCTCTGTGATGGCTTGCGGTCCAGCTTCGAACACTGTGTGAAAATAAACAGCTTTTTTCAGCTTACCAATTGGTGAAGCTAAAGTTCTTTTTCCCCATGTCTCTAAAGAGTGAATGGCGCCTTTGTACGTGGTGATGGTCGCTTTGTTTTTCTTGAATAATTCTTTTTGTTCTTCAAGAGATGCATCCGGATGAACAATAATTATTGCCTCATACGGGCGCTTAAGATCGGTCTTAAGTTCCATAACTTTCCTTTCGGTTAAAGCCCCAACCTCAATTGGCGGAGCAAGGATGACTTTTAAAATGTATCGTAGGTCTAACATTTCCCCTAGGGGTGGACAAGGCCTGTTTGCCAGCCTTATTATATTTATATGAGATTCGAACTTGAAGTGCTTGATGGACAATTGAAGGGCGCCCGTATCGCTTTGAAAAAAGGATTGGTCATCGGTAAAAATATGCCGGGCCTGCAGCTGAACGACACATTGATGGCTGAAAACCACGGAGTTTTGGTTTTTGATCATAAAAAATCATGGAATTTCGAGTGCTTAGCGCCGAATAAGGTTAGAGTTGGTTCAGCCGAACAAAGCCGCGCTACCTTGCTGCCAGGCCTTATTTTTCACCTGGGACAAACGGGTTTTAAAGTCGTGGAAAAGGTCGGCGTAAATTATGAAACTTGGCAAGCGGGTCTTCGCGCATGGTTGAAGGCCAATCGAGGACAAATTGTATTTAAAGAGTTTTTCTTTTTCTTGAAACCTATCAGCTTAAGTTTTAAACAAGGCCCACAGTACGAAGAGTTTTTGACCCTGAGTTACGGACCAAGAATTATCGGACACGAAAGTTTAGATATTGATTTAAAAGACCCAACAGCCCCAAAATCGGTGGCTCGTTTTTTTCAAATCAGTGATCAATGTTATATCGAAAACTTATGTGGAGATAAAGCTTTAATTAACTCGAAAAGTTTCGATCAACATTCAATCCAGGATGGTGATCTTTTAAAAATTAACACAACAATCATCGAATTGAGTATTTTAAAATGACAGACAACAACCTTGTATTCATAGAAAAAAAAACAGGAACTTACAAAGCTTTTGATGGAACCCCTATTTACTACGAAGTGCGTGGCCAAGGCGAGCCCATGCTTCTTATCTATGGCATAGCTTGCTTAATGAATCACTGGCACCACCAAGTCGAATATTTTGCGAAAACTCATCAAGTTATTTTGTTTGATATTCGTGGACATCACAAAAGCACGCCGGTAAATAATTTAAGCAATTTAAAATTGGAGCATTTAGCGTTTGATCTAAAAGGGTTACTCAATCACCTAGGTCATAAGAAAGCGCACATTGTTGGTCACAGCTTTGGCGCCCAGTATATTTTAAAAACCTATGAACAATTTCCTGAAATTTTTTCTTCGATGGTTTTTATCAACGGGTTTTCTAGAAACCCATTAAAAAAAGTTTTTGGTTTAGATTTTATCGAACCTTTATTTAATTTTCTTCGTGATCAGCACCGGAAATCTCCGGATTTGTGGAATACTTTGTGGCGCGGTTTGATTGACAACCCGGTGGCTTTTCAGTTGGCAGCCCTTGCGGGCGGATTTAATATTCGTCTGACGCAATTTAAAGATATCGAAATGTATGGGCGTGGCGTTTCACGATTAGAGCTTCCGGTGTTCTTCGAACTATTTGAACAGCTTTTACAATTTAATGGACTGGATATTTTGCCGACGATAACTTGTCCCGCATTGATATTGGCCGGAGATAAGGATTTGTTAACTCCGCCATCGTATCAATTGGAAATGCACGAAAAAATTTCGGGGTCAGAGCTGACAAAAATCCCTTATGGTTCGCACTGCAGTCAGCTGGATTTCCCCGAGTACGTAAATTTAAAAATTGCAGATTTTTTAGATCGCATTCCTTTGATAGCAAAAATTTAATTTACCGGTAAGCGGCCTTCGTTACTTTCCAACCTGATTTTTCAACCGAACCATCCGTTTTGAATTTGATCTGAGCCGAGTCACCCGAAACAGTCGTCGAAAACAGGTCGTAATCTTTTCCGCTAATGGTTTGTACGACAACACCCTTGGCGTCGATAATTTGAACCGTGTCATAATTCTGTTCTGTTTCGATAGTCTCGAAATAAATGGAAATTTCTTTAACTCCGGGAATTTTTACATCAAAAATTTCATCGGTATTTTTTAAATACGGACTTGCAGAAGAAATTTGTAAACTTTGAGAAGCCCAATTTGCTGGATCATTTGGATCGCGCGGCGTTGTTTTATTTGTTAGCGCATTGTAAGCGTTCACCATTCCGCCAGAAATTGTTTTACCGCGTAAACTTGTCAGCGGACGAGTCGTTGTAACAAGTCTTTCTTTGATTTCAAGCGCTGTCATTTTTGATTCATGGGACCACAACAGTGCTGCAACGCCGGACACATGCGGTGCAGCCATAGATGTACCGGACCAAGAATCATAGGTGCCGCCTGTTGATGAATACACGTTTACGCCCGGCGCACCCAAATGAACGGTGCGTTTTCCGTAATTTGAAAAGCCAGCTTTATCACCCACGTTGTTAATTGCGGCAACGGCAATAACATTGTCGACGGCATAATTAGCGGGATAAGTTTCTTTCTGGTCATTGTTACCGCCATCATTTCCAGCCGCAGCAACAAAAAGCGCACCGGCTTCGTTTGACCGCTGAATGGCCTCAAGCAACGTCTGAGATTTTCCGCCACCGCCCCACGAGTTACTCATGATGTGTGCGCCCATCTTCGTTGCGTAATCTATGGCTAAAATTGCATTTTCTAAAGTGCCCGAACCATCCTTATCCAAAAATTTAACCGCCATAATTTGTGCATCCCAATTTACTCCGACGATTCCTTTGCCATCGTTGCCTTTAGCAGCAATCGTTCCGGAACAATGCGAGCCATGACCGTGGTCATCTTTTGCGTTTCCTGAATTATCAATTGCGTTGTAGCCGTGAATGTCATCGATGACTCCGTTGTTATCGTCATCGACGCCAGCAACTCCGTTCAGTTCAGCATAATTTGTCCAAAGATTTCCCGCTAAATCTGGGTGTGTATAATCTACACCCGTATCGATAACAGCAATGATCATTCTGTTAGAGCCTGTTTCGATATCCCACGCTTTTTCCACACCAATATCCACACCAACAACTCCGACTGTGCCGTCAGAATCTTTTTGTCCGACATTTTTTAAACCCCACAGATGACCTAACAAAGGATCATTCGGTTTTTTACTGATATGATAAATAAAGTTGGGTTCGACGACTTCAACGCCATCTGCAGACGCTAAATATTTTATTGCGGATTCAGTCGTTTCAAAAACAGGGCGCTTTACAACGACGATGTTTTGTCGATGCATAATTTTTTTAATCGAGCTTCCTAATATGTCTGCTAATTGTGTTTTTGAATTGAATGCAATCAGACCTGGCTTTAAA
>JAYUCH010000087.1:0-56017 GCA_043740435.1 Bdellovibrionales bacterium
TCATTAAAGTAATCAATCGGATTTTGAATCCAAGGTTCAAATAAACCCTCCAGCTCATAGACATGACCCGAATCAATAACTTTTTCTCGCAAGGGTTCCGCTTTGGATGTCCAGGATAAAGAAATCATTTTCTTTTCTATAAAATAATTTTTAATCATTTCGAAACCTGAAAGTCCTAAAATACGTCGACGAGTCAGCTCTTCGAATGAAAATACCAGTTGGTCAAAGGTAAACCCATAGTTCCGAGTCAGCTCATCAATGATGCTGCCAAGCTCTTCCAAAGACAGTCTTTGATCTTGAACTAAATCTAAAGCCACTTGAAAAGTATTTGATGTAGGAAATGTACGCCGACCGAATTTCAAATAATATTCAGGGTCCGTATCAGTTGCTAAATTAATATAAACTTTTTCAACCGGGTCTTGTATTTCGATGAGGGACTGAAGCCTAAGAATTTCGTCTATCTGTGCATCGGTCACACCAAAATCATTTAAAATTTCTGATAAAACAGTTTCCGTATGCCTACGAGCGCAAATATCAGAAAATAAATTATAGATATTTGCATCGGACTCTGAATCGTCACCAAAGCAAATCATGCGTACGCCTGGACTTAACCGAGTTCGCAACTGCAACAGCGATTGAATTTTATAACCCACTTGTTTTTTTAAAAATAACATTCGCTTGGGTGCTAAGTTTTTTAAATTATCTTTGTAAAACATTCCCAATGGCTTGATTCCGTCCAAAAGAAACTTTTCGTAAATTTTAGATTCCATTTGTGGAGGTGAAGCCGACACAAAAAATATCGGCAAATCCACTTCGGAAAAATTCTTTTTACGGTAACGGCCCAGACTACGGATCAAGCTTTGTGTCCCCGGTACATTTTTTTTGGTGAAGGCTTTCTCAAAAACGGTACGCACTAAGCTACCCAGCGAATCTATCGAGGTATCCAAATAAGTCTTATCCAGGTCCCAAACGTAGACTTCGGGGCTGCTTTGAATTTGAGCTTTAGGCTCGTAATCAAAATAAACTACATCTAAATTGGTTGTCGATCGTTGTTTCCAATGACTCATACTGGATATTCTATAGGAAGAATGCCTTATTTGCCAAAAGAAAGAAAATGGACTAGTTGTGTATTTCGATGACAACAGATTCATTTAATTCATGGAAATTAGAAAAAAAAATTAAGGACTCTGACCTTATTTTTACGCGCGCTCTAAAATCAATTTACCATCAAGACCTATTTAACAGACTGGCTACAGCTTTAGCCGATCAACGTCCAAGTTTTTCTGAAGGCCTGCAGATGCTGGAACTTTTTACTGATTTGCTATTGATGGATTACAGTGAAGCTTTGTTTTTAAAAACAGATGATTTAGAAACTTGGAAATGTTATCTGCAGAACTTGCGCTACCCGATGACGACTTATCACGACGAAGCCATGAAAAATAAATTTCAAAATTTGCCGTGGCCGAACGGGGCCAAGACCAAGTTTGAACGTCGCGGTGACCGCGCCGGAGTCGAGTTCAAATTTTTTATCAGCTCGGAAGCTGATTTGACAAAACTGATTGCGTCGCTTGAGCGCGTTAAGGCCGAGCTTAAATAAATGGAATTTATTTTTAACCCACTGCCACAATTTGACCGCATCGAAATTTCTGCAGAAAGCAAACATTCTGAAGTGGCTGACCGCGTTCGTTTACTTTATCCCAAAGAAATTATTTTTGATTTAGATTCTGAAAATCAACTGGGTCAATCAAATCCAGGACGACTAACTGCAGCTGAATTTGATCAATCAAAAAAATCTTTGCTGCTAACCACTTTCAAAGGTCAGTTTTTTAAACGCTGTCCCGGTGCTACACAAAAAAAAGCGCTAACGTGCTGTAATTATCATGTGCTGAATTTAGGAAGTCAGTGCAACATGAACTGCTCGTATTGCTATTTGCAAAGTTATTTAAACACGAGGCAGACAAAAATTTTTACCAATATCGATGTGGCTTTGGCCGAATTAAAAATCATGGCCGATCAATTCCCCGAGCATGGTTTTCGCGTGGGAACGGGCGAAGTCATTGATTCACTTTCATTAGACCAAATCACGTTGTATTCACGAAAGTTAATTGAATTTTTTAATCTTTATCCAAAATGGAACCTTGAATTCAAGACCAAATCAAACTTTGTGGGTCAATTTCTGGATTTGAAATCGGCAGGCAACACCATTGTCAGCTGGTCTATCAACCCTGATTACATCATTCAAAAAGAAGAGCACGGCACCGCCAGTCTTAGCGACCGGTTAGCCGCCGCTAAAAAATGTAAAAACCAAGGCTACCAGGTGGCCTTTCACATCGATCCTATGATTTGGCATCCCGAGTGGAAAGAAAATTACGCTGCCTTGGCAACTGAGATTCAAAAACATTTCGCGCACCATGACGTTAATATTATTTCTTTAGGTGCTTTACGCATTCAGCCGGAACAACGACACATGATGCGCGAACGTTTTGGTATGAAATCTCTTGTGACATCGGCTGAATTATTTCCCAGCGAAGGAAATAAACTTCGGTATGATACCACTGTACGCTCTGAAATGTTCCAGTTTATGATTCGGCAGTTTAAGGATAAAAATCCCAACTGGAATATTTTCTTGTGCATGGAAACTCCGGAAACATGGATTGGGTCTTTTGACGCAATCCCTATGCAAATGCCAGAATTAAAATCTGTTTTTAAACCCCTACCGAAAATACAAACCAACACTCAGAATCTTAAGCAGAAACCTATTCAAAATCTTTAACCCGTATGTTTGTTTTTGGAAATTCAATCCAACTTTCTTTGGGTGGAAAGTTTTTAGGTCGTTCTTCAGTTAGATCTTTGTATTTTAGAAATCCAGTCAAGGCACACAAAAAAGCTTCGAAGGCATGACTGTTTTCGATCATCTGTTTCATATCTTGGTGGTAAATAAAAGTTAGATTTTTTTCGTTTAAATTATGTAAAAATTGTTTTCGGGCTTCATCGCCACCGAAAGCCGCACGGTGATGACGTAAATGGGACTTCATCATGTCCATCATGCGCCCGATACGCCACAGGGTTAAGCCCGGATTCACTTCAATACATTTTACGTCCGCATCAATGCGCTTAGTAATAAACTGGGCCCTGGCCAAAAGTGGAGCTGAATTAGAACCCATGGCGTGATGTAAAGTAAATTGCTCTTCAAGCTCTGTCGCAAAATGCATTTCTACGCACCGCTGAGTATAGGGTGTAAAAATTTTTTTTGGTTTTTTCTTTTTCATTTTCACATCGTGGTGATTCCACATCCACTGAATATGGTCTTCATTACAATTTTCATAGCCCGGACATTTTTTGGTGCACGTTAAGCACGATGGCAAATTCCAAGGAATATCAAAAGCTACATATTCTAGAGTGTCTTTGTTTTGGTCGATCAGATCATGAATTTTTAGATCAACAGATATTTTTTCTTCGGATTTTAATTTTTCAAAAAGTCGTGATAAAAAAATCTTTTTATTTTGCGGATAGTATTCAATTAAAGCCACACAGGCCTTGTCTGATTTACCACCAGCTAAGGAAATACCCAGAAAGCGCACCACATCATTTGTTTTTGGAACCAGGCGCAGTGTCTCTACAGATTCAGTGGATTTACTGGCAGCGCGTTTAGGCACTGAAACTTTTCGTTTTGACATACCTGAACCACTTTCTGGCGATTTTCTGGTGGCACCCAGACTAGAACACAACCACCACCACCTGCTCCGCATATTTTAACGGCTAAGGCCCCTGCGGCTAAAGTAATTTTTGCTAATTTTTCGATTTCTGGACTACTGAAAGCCGGAGTTAACTCTAAACGGGCTTCGTACTCTTGCCGAAACAATTGTGGCAGCTGAGCCCAGTCTTTCTGTTGAATTGCAGTTTTTAATAAGTTCGCAATATTTTTTATTTTCGTTAAAGCGGAAAGGACTTTTAGATCACCCTCTACGGCTGATTTTAAAACTTCAAAGTTATTTAACCCACTGTGATGTGATTTTCCCGTATAAACCAGTAAAAAATGATCTTCAAAGGGCGTCCCGTTTATAGATTCGACTTTATTTTGTATTCCCGTTGCCGAGTATTCAATAAAACTTAATCCACCCGTAATCGCTGGATAATAATCCTGAGTGCCTGTTGGTGTTTTCAAAATTTCAGCTTCGATGTTATGCGCCAAGTGAACTAATTCGTGGTCTGACATTGCAGAAACATTTAACCATTTCAAAAAGGCTTTCAACATAGATATGACCAAACTGCTGCTACCACCCAGGCCACCGCCGATAGGACTTTGGGAAGCCGTGGAAAGTATGAATCCTGTTTTTATTGAAAATTTCTGAATTACTTTTTGATAAAATAATAATTTAGGATCTAAGGCGTTAAGCAAACTATTTAAATCTGCAAATTGCCACTGTTGATCAAAATCCTTAGAAATAATTGTGATTTTTCCATCAGAAGTCGGCGTTAATTCAACTTCAGTCCAAATATCGATAGCTAAATTGATGGTTGTCGCTCCACCCAAAAAAGTAAAAAGTGGCCACATATCTAAAGTACCGCCAGCCAAGTCAACACGAGTCGGAGATTTAATGAAGATTGTTGCTGTTGAATTATTCATCTTGTTTTTTAATTTTCCTTTGGCTTAAAAACCTGGGCCAGATTTATAGAGGCAATGGCTTCCTGATCCATCGCGAATACATTATCACCTAAACTGGTTCGGGCGTAATAGTACCCGCGTGAACGGCCGTTTTTCGTTAATTTTAACTCAGGACCCCAGTTGAACTGCATAATCAGATTATCAGCAGCTGATTTTAAAATAATCATTCTGTTTGCGGCCAAAGACTTTGCCGATAATTTGACTGCTTGTGAATCCAAAAATTCAGAGACTTCCAGGTCATGAATTTTTCCTAATAACTTCGCAAGCTCTAAAGCAGAGAATTCTGTTTTTTCAGGGCTTTGTAGCGCGGACCAGGCCCCTTCTGCATTTTTTGTAAAATTAAATTCGTTTTTTTCATCTTTGTAATAAATTTTTGAAACGTCATTCAATGAAAAGCGAAACTGAGACGCCCTTTCACGCAAGCTATCCAAATTTAAATTTCCGAAAAGTTCCCATCTGGAAGAATCTATTTTTAATAAATTTGTTGGCCGGTTTGTCATGGCGTAAACGGCATTATCTTTTTCATTTTGATTGATGACAACGGACCAAGTCGATTTTGGTGAATCGAAGGACACCGCAACTGGTGCTTTAATCAATTTCTTTTCTTGAACCAGTCTTGTCGAGGGCTCGCCGTCAAAAACATAATCAATAACAGAGGTTTCAGCGATTTGTTTTAAAAGATTACGAACCTTATTTTGATCAAGTGAATACTGGGGAAATTTTACGGCCACCCACTTATTATCAACTCGCTTGAGATCGAATTTATCTTGCAATGACGTGATATAAACAGCTACTACTTTTCCCAATGGTGACCTGTAAAGGCGTTTTTCACGATAAGTCATAACGTTTTGGTCAGCTTTTGTCAGCCAAACAGGATTTCCGACTAAAATCTTATTTTCAGTATCTAATCTTAAGAAAGTATTACCCTCGAAATTTTTTTGCGAACCCAAAAATATTTTTTGTGAATGACCTAAATTATTTTTCAAATTAAAAATGGCATAGGACGGCTCTAGGCCAAATTCATTAAGTTTTAAACCCTTCGGATCAGCTGATTCTTTAGCAACCGTTAAATATTTTTCAGCAGTTAATACGTCTAACAAGCCTTCAACTTGGTCATTATCTGCCGAGTCCTGCACGGGCTCAAGAATTGCCCACCCATCTGGACTTTTTTGCAAAACGATTTTGTTTTGGTCTTTTTGTATTTCTATAAAGTTAATCTGATCTTTTTTGAAACTGACAATCTGAGTGTTTACTTCTGTTTGACGCGAGCTTTCTAATTCTTTTCGATAATCAAGTAGATAAATTCCAGCCGCAAATATGAGTGTTATAGCTGCAAGTACATAGGTCGTTTTAAATTTCACAACACATTAACCTTTCTGGTTTTAAGCATGGCGTCTACGGTTCCAAAGCACAAGACTCAGTATCATAAAAACAAATGGAATCGGCAAAAATAATCCCAAAATAACAAATCGTAAAAACTGACTCATTTCCGGAGGCGATAAAAGAATTTTTGTAGCCAAAGGCTCTTTCGGTGAAATAGAAATTAAATCATTTTCTTTTGCTAAAGAGGCAATTGAATTCAGAGCTAAATCACGATTTAAATTTTGATACAGTAAAAGATTACTCATAAAATCGACATCGGCAAAAGAAATAACTGTAAATTCTTTTTCACTTTTATCCAGCTTACCTTTTACTTCTATGGCTAAATTATAGGATTGCGGGGACCCCATGTAATCTTGGCTGTCCAGATTTTGAAGTGCGACTGAGTTTTCAGGTGTCTTAACTAAGACTTCGGCTTTAAAAGATTGTGGCAGGTTATTTAGTTTTAAGGCATTGGGTTGACTAAAAACCGTCATTTGATTGGCACCAAAAACTTTGGTTGCTGAATGAGTTTGTGAATAATTAACTGCTACCGTCGGAGACTGAGCATTGACAACCTGACCCATTGGCGAATTGTAAACATTAAAAACATAAAATTTTTCAAGTTCGATTCCAACCGAGGTCAATATTTTTTCAAGACCCGCTGTATTTCCTTTTTCAAAAGCTAAAAACACAGCCCCGCCTTTTTCCAAGTAGCGAGTCAGTGAATTGACTTCTGTCGGTAAAAAGTTTTGCTTAGGCCCAAGAACCAATACTGCATCGGCATCAGCTGGAACTTCTGACTGCACAGCTAAGGATATTTGCTTTACAATGTAGGAATTTTTTTCCAGTAACTGCTTGAACCCAAAAAGACCCGATTCGTCTTTCTCTTGATCAATATTTCTTTCAGCATGACCTTGCACCAAGTAGATGTTTTTCTTAGCAGTCCGTGTGACTTTAATAATGGCGTTGGTCAAATCCTGCTCGGTGTAATTTTCAATCCGATTTTTGCTACCTTTGTATTCTAAAAAAGCTTCCCCAGACCCGCGAGCAGCCCCGAAGTCCTGCGCCAGTTTAGCCTGTTCATTCATCTCAATGAATTCTAACTGAATGCGGTCTGATTTATCCTGATATTTTTTAACAAGATCACGAAATGATTTCTTGTTTTCATCCACACGATCTGAACCATTTTTATAAAAAAACCGAAGATTTAAAGTTTGATCAAGTGCACTTATTAATTGATTCGACTGATCTGACAACGTGTTAATTTTATTCCCAGATAGATCAAAAACGGCTGAATGTTTTGCAGATAAATAATTAACCCCTGCTAAAAGAACAAAAACAATCAGCACCAACGCACCCATATTGAGTCCGTGCTTGGTTGATTTCATCATAAAAAATTCAGATATTTTTCGACGTTCGTTAACTATACAAAAAATAAAACCAACAGCGCCAGGTAAGATTAAGCCCCACATAATGGGCATCCATATCTTCGTTGCAAAATAAAGCCCAGCAAAAGCCAAAAAACAAATAACACCAGCTCCGAAAGCTAAACGACTTTGACCCTTCATATTAGTCCCTCCATCTAGCAGATTCAACAACCCGTTCCGCTAAAAAACAAAACAGAAAAACTATACTTGCAAAAAAAACTATTCCGCTGGTCCGCAAAGTCCCTTCAATCAGGGCCGCTAAATGATTGTTCAAGGAAATATGCTCGAAGATCTTTTTTCCTAAACCTGAATCAAAGGATTCATTCAAAGCCCCTAAGAACCAAATGGCCAAGTTAAAAACCACTGCGATAATAAAAGCAATTAACCCATTTTCAGTTAAGCTTGAGGCAAATAAATCCATCGCTGCATAGACAGCTGCAACTAAAAATATACCAAAAGCAGCGATTAATGTCGGAGCCAGTGTAAATTCAGCGATTCGTCTGGTTATGAGTGGATAAATTAAAGAAATCAGTATCAAAGCAGTTAATGTCGTAAGTAGCGCCAGAAATTTACCTAAAATGATTTCTGAAGATTTTATGGGACAGGTTAGTAGCAAATCAAAAGTACGCATCTTTTTTTCCTCAGAAAGTAAACGCATGGCTAGCGCTGGCACTAAAAAAATAAACATTAAATTGACCAGAGACAAATGCGGCAAAAAAACAGCATAATGAATATTTTGCTGTTGGCCTGAGGCCCCCAATTGCATCATGGGATTTGCTGCTAAATAGCTAAATTTATCTAAACTTAACGAAAACATAATACTTAGTAATGAGGTCATTAAAAAAGCAATAAAGTAAAAAAGTGGACTTAGGAAAAATCCAGCCAATTCTTTTTTATAAATAATCAATGTGCTTTTCATGCAACTACCCTTGTCCGTAAGTTAACTTTAAAAAAACGTCTTCAAGATTAGCACGAGATGGCACTAATTCCATTAATCCTGCACCAGAACGAATTACTTCTGCAGCGATTTTTTCAATCAGTTCATCTTGTTCCAGCATTTGAATTTTCAGATGGAGATCAGATAATTGATCCACAGCCGTCACACCTTGAATTTTCTTCAGCGCTTCAACCAACGAAGGCGTTACACTTGATTTACGAACTTTAACCGTGACTAAAAAAGATCCTTGGTTCATTTTTTCTAACCGATCGATTGTATCCTGCGCAACAATCTGGCCCTGGTGAATAATGATCACTTTGTTACAAGTTGCTTGCACCTCAGGTAAAATATGAGTTGAAAGTATAATCGTGTGTTCTCCACGAAGTTCTTTGATTAAATCCCGAATTTCAGAAACCTGTTTTGGATCTAGACCGACCGTAGGTTCGTCTAAAATAAGAACCTCGGGGTCAGAAACTAAAGCTTGTGCGATGCCGACTCGCTGCTTAAACCCTTTAGATAAATTTTGGATCAGGCGATTTTTAACAGCTTGCAGCTGGGTTTTTGAAAGTGCATTTTCAACAAATAAATTTATTTTTTTTGCATCGACTTGTTTTAATCGGGCTACAAAACGCAAGTAATCAATCACTTTCATATCGATGTAAAGCGGAGGCGTCTCTGGCAAATAACCAATGCGTTTTTTGACTGCTATTGGATTTTCAAAGACATCAAAGCCACAGATGTGGGCTGTTCCCGAAGTCGGCGCCATGAAGCCCGTGATGATTTTCATCGTTGTTGATTTGCCGGCACCGTTCGGTCCTAAAAAGCCAACCACATCACCTTTTTCTATTTTAAAATTAAGATCTTTGATGGCTTTACGATCGCCATAGTTTTTACATAGCTGATGAACTTCAATCATACGACAACTCTCCGTATTCTCGCTTTGATTTGCTTATTTCTGAAATTTCTTTCGAATGGTTTTTAGTCTATTTAAAAATCACAGAGCAATCAAGATTTCACGGGCTTCGTGATATGTGACGCGCCCCAACTTATCGCCCTTTACAGGCCGCACATGTCGGCATTCGACATAAACGACTGCATACTTAGTCCCAGGCATTTTATCTTTAAAGTTTTCCCGAGCTAACCATTCAGCTACTTTTCGTAATTCAATCTGTGGAAGTTTTTGATCTTTTTGTAAGTGAACTATCGCATGCGCACTGGGGTAATCTTTTAAATGAAGCCAAATATCCCAGGCTTTAGCTTTTCGCAGTAAATCTAAATTGTCTTTCGCTGATTTACCCATGTAACAAATTAAACCACTCGTTTCTAATACCAGTTTTCTAAAGCGGCCTTCGACTATGCGGGGACCTGATTTTTGGTTCTTTTTCCGACTTTGATTAACTGATTTTATCTGAGCTGCGAAAATCTCTTCGGATAAGTCACTAAGTTTTGCTATTTCAGCCTGTACCAAAGCTAATCTTGTCTGAGCCCCTACAATTTTAAGCTTTGCCACTTTGGCTTTTGCAAAACAATTCTGTATATTTTGTGAAATACTGATTTCAAAATTTAGATGCTGATGCCACTCGTTTTTAAGCTCGTTAATACCGTAAGTTTTCAGATGTTCTCCGATGGCGTTCCATGGAAAATTTAAAAAGTCTTGAATCTGGGCTTCAATCGCTATAACCGCATTGCTTTTTTTTCTAAGATCTTTTTGTTTTTGCAGTTTCCATTTTTCGTAGGGACTATCTGCGGCCTTTGAAACGGAAGATTTATTTTTGCCTTCGTCGCGGTCAGCTTGACTTTCAATACCACGACGTTGAGTCCAGTCTTTTAAAATAAATGGAATTGATCTAATTTCTTGGGTGGTCTCTGTGTCTGTGTAATTGATTTCTGTGAGTGGTTGCACGGGGTACCAAGAGATAGATTTTTTTTCTTTGGTGACTATCAGATTGGTCTGCTTGGGTATAAGTCTAAATTCTATCTGCGTGGGCTGGTATCCTAGCCCCGTTTCGCCAAGGATAAGTTGTAAAACCCGGCCATATTCAGCCTTTAGGCTAATCGATTTTAAAACTAAATTTTTTGCATGGGAATTCAAAAATAATCCAACAGGTTTTGTTTTTTTCAAATGAGGCCACGGATGACTTGTGTACAGACCTAAAAACGGAAATAATTTGTTCAAATCAAATACCAAGTAGACTGTCCTAGGCTGCATAACGAAACGGTAAAATACCAGCACCACGCCTTCATCCGATGCATGGACCTCTTGCAACTGCGAACCAATCAGTTCATCACAGTAATACTGGACCAAAGATTGAAGTTCATAAAAACTAGGCGTATTCACAGTAAAGAGTCTACCGGAAAGATCCGAATAAATCGATATGAAAGCACAAATTGCGAAAATTATTGAAGACGAACTTTTTGCTGAAAACCCTCTAGCAGAAACCAGCTGTGAATTTATTGATCGTGTTTGTCTTCTGTATATCGAAAAAATCGAGAAAGAAAATCTGTATTCGGTTCCACAGTTTGCCGAATCTGTTATTGAAGAAATTCAAGACGAAGCCCTTGCGGTTTTCAGAGCAAAAATTTATGGCTATTATAATTTGACTCATTATCGACAAGTGCTTTTGCAAAAAAAAGCTTGCTAAGAACTATTTTTTTTCTAAAACAGAAAAATACATCGGTCCAAAACCGCAAGTATCTGGCAAAACTTGGTAACCAAATTCTGTTTCTTCTAAAAAATCATACTGTTTAAGAAAATCCAACCGCAAAACAGCAGGCGCTCTTTTTTTGACAAGTTTGGCGACAACTCCGTCATTTTCAATCGGTGATAATGAACAGGTTGAATAAACAATACGACCATCAACTTTGACCGCAAGCCAGGCGGCCGATAAAAGTGAATACTGTCGTACGGAAAGATTTTTTGTGCGCTTTTCAGGCCAAGCTTCAAATTCTTTTTGATTTTCCAATAAATGTCGTTCACCCGAGCAAGGAACATCAGCTAAAATTCGGTCGTAGTGACCTGGCTGCCGAAGTCCATATTGATTCCCATCTAAACCCTTCACATGCAGAAACATTCTTTTTTCTTTAGACACATGCTCAGTTAGAACTCGGGTAAGGCGGTCTCTGCGGCCTTCCGAAATTTCATTGCAGATCAATTCCCCTGGGGGAAGATGCCAATTCTGTTTTGCATCAAAACTCATTTCTTCAGCCAAGATCAAAGATTTTCCTCCTGGCGCCGCACACATATCTAGAACGGTATCACTGGCCTTCACTTGTAAAGCCTTAGCAACAATTTCGCTAGCTGGATCCATTAAGTAAATTGGACTTAAATTATTATCTAAATTAAAAAATAAATTTTTTCTAGATATCTGTTCATTCTTTTTGGTTAAAGCCAGCTTAATAGAAGCCCATCTTCCGTGGTATATTTTTAAGAAAAACTGATCAAATTCTTTGTTCATAATTTCATTTCGTTGGGGAATTCACAGACGAACTCGGTGCCGCCCGTAAATTGCGTGTTAAGGTAAATTTGCCCTTGATGATTCATAATATGATGTTTGACTAAGGCAAGGCCCAGTCCAGAGCCACCCTGGTCACGACCACGGCCTTTATCGACTCTGTAAAAACGTTCGAAAATTCGGTCCTGATGCTCTTTTCCAATACCCGGACCAAAATCTTTTACTTTCAGATAAGTTATTTTTGAATCTTTTTGCCAATTGATTTCGATGCGTTTGGCCAGATCATTTTCACCGGAATACTTAATGGCATTGACTAAAAGATTTCTTAAGATTTGCTTCAGGGCATCAACATTTGCTAAAACCGTATCCGCATTGTCTGTGACTATAACTTCTTTATTTTTCATCATTTGTAAATTTTGAATTTCTTTTTGCACTTCTTGAGTAATCTGCGACGTCTGAACTTTTTCTTTTTGCAGAAAAGAGCCCAGATCTAATTTTGATAAGCTTAGTAGATCATCCATAAGTTCTGTCATGGTTTCACTGCTGTCGACGATCGGCTTGACTAGTGCGATCAGTTCGTTATTTTCAAGTTGATTGGTTTTTTTAAAAAGAAGTTGGGAATAGCCTTTGATGACCGTTAACGGTGTTCGCAGTTCATGGGACGCATTGGCAACGAAATCAATTTTTATTTTTTCGGTTTTACGGATTTCAGAAAGATCATAAAAAACCCCCAGACACCAGGTTTCATTTTCTAATCTTGAGGGTAATGGTGTTACGAATAGCTGCAGGTCATTGATTTCATTTTTCTCAACAGCATTCATTTCAAAAGTTTTTTTAAATGTTGCAATCACTTCGGGATCACGAACCACGTCATGTAAAAAATAAGCAGCTTGTTTTTTTGAAGGGACCCATTTAAAGGTATTTAAGAAAGAAGAATTAAAAGAAATAATCTTTAAGTTCTGATCGACAGTGACAATGGCTTCTTTGAGGCCAGAAAAAACTGTTTCATAACCTTTACGTTCTTCTTGCGATTGTTTTCTTAAGCGTAAGTATTTTTTTCTTAACCCCAAGGCTGCGCGTTCCAAATCAGAAAAATCTGCATCGGTTTGTTCAAACGCATTACTGATTAAATCAAAATCAGCTTCTTCGGCTTTCATCAGTTGAATCATTTGCTTAGTTTGTCTAATAATCGTCGTACGAAACCGAATGTAGCTGAGCACATAACTTAAAAGTGCAATTAATAAAATTGATATGACCCAAATCAATTGCTGCATAATTTGATTCTATAACCCCTCTTGGTGCGAAGTATCCGATTTATCTAATGTTGATATTAAGACTCTGTAACCAACTCCCCGAATTGTTTCAATATGATCAGCCCAAACACCCAGTTTTTTTCTTAATGCAAAAATATGTGTATCGATGGTTCGGCCCGTCACGTTGACATCGTCACCCTGGATTTGACCGATTAACTGGTCTCTGGTTAAAACTTTCCCTTGGGCTTTAAATAACGAAGCCAATAATTTAAATTCGGAAGGAGTTAGATGAATATTTTCTTTGTTATAACTGATTGTGTATTTAGAAAAGTGCATATTTAATCCATCAAACGAAAGCTCTTCGGGCTCTTTCGGTGAAAGTGCCGAGACTGTTGATGGACCCGAGGAACTGATTTTAAGGATATTTTTTTCAAACTCTGTGCGGCGTAGTAAATTGCGCACGCGAGCCAAAAGTACTTTTTCATCGAAGGGTTTTGTCAAATAATCATCTGCGCCAGATTCGATGGCTAGCACGATAGATTCAGCATCTGTTTTAGCAGTTAACATCAGAATCTTCAAAGAAACCTGAGACAATCTTATTTTTTTTAACAGATCTATTCCTTGTGCACCAGGTAGCATCCAATCTAAAATGGCAAATTCATATTTATGATTTTGCAAAGAACCAAATGCAGTTTCTGCATCATGAAATACAGTCACCTGCAGTCCCAAATCAGAAAGATGAATTTTCAAAAGTTGCGCGATCGCAAGATCATCTTCTACAATAAAGGCATCTAAAGAAAAAGAATTCACGTTAAAATCTCCAAAAAAAATTAACTGAGCTGGTGACGAATATCTTTACCTGTCAGCGCGAAAATAACATCTTCTGCAATATTTGTAGAATGGTCGCCTAGCCGCTCTAGGTTACGGGCAATTAAAATAAGATCTAATAAATTTTCAACTTGTTCAGGCTGAACCTTCATTTTTGCGATGGCTTCGGCAACAACTTTATTTTTCAAACGATCCACTTCATCATCCATAACTAAAATATCTTTGGCCATGGTTGAACTCATCTGCACAAAACTGTCTAAAGCTGCCTTCACCATGTTTTTTACCGTTGATGCCATCACTTCAACATCTTGAAAAGAAACCTGCGGAGAGCGCCCCAAAACATCGCGGCCGATGTAAGCAATATTCACACACTGATCACCCATGCGTTCTAAATCGGTGTTGATTTTAATAATCGATAAAATAAAACGCAGATCTTTGGCAACTGGACCTTGTTTCGCTAGAACTTCTAAACAGGCATTATCAATTTTAATTTGCAAATCGTTAACCAGTTCTTCAATTTTATGAACTAATGCAAATTGATTTAAATCTTTACGAGTCATTCCCATTAAAACTGTCTGCAATGCTTTTTCAACTTGGCCACCCATTTCAACTGTTAGGTTTTTTAATTCTTCCAGTTGGGAATCGATTGTTCTTTCCATTTGTCCTACTTTCTAGGCTAGCTTAGCTTCTTTATTGACCGCTGTCTTCTTTCAACGTGAAAATCGACTATGCGCATTTCTTCGATTGATATTGGATCAAACGCAATCAGACAATTAATTGTCGAGGTCGATGACCACGGTGTTTGGAAAATATTAAAAAAACACCGCGAACCCATTCGCTTGGGCTATGATGTTTTTCTGTACAAAAAAATTACTGAACCGACTGAAAAGCGCCTAGTGTTGGCTTTTAAAAGAATGGCACGACTGAACCGAAAATTCAAAACGGATAAAAATATTGCACTGGCCACCAGCGCATTCAGAGACGCGATTAACAAACGATCTGTCTTAACTAAAATAAATCAAGCCAGTGGTATAAAAATCGAAATTATCTCGGGCACAAAAGAAGCTGCTCTGATTCGAAAAGCTGTGGAAAATAATATTTGTTTAAACAATGAGCATTGCTTACTGATTGATATTGGCGGCGGAAGTGTCGAATTAACCCATCTGCAGAAAAATAAAATATTTTATTCCAAAAGTTTTAAATGGGGCATGGTTCGCACCCTGGCTGAAGCCCAAGTACAAGGGAAAAATCCCCAGATTATCTGCAAAGAGAATCTAAAAAAAGCCAATCGATTTTTGCCGAAAAGATTTTTTGAATTAGCTGTCGGCACCGGCGGAAACTTGGACGCAATCGGAAAACTGAAACTGAGTTTACTAAAAAAAGGGCCCAACACGCTGGTTACAACTGCCGAATTAAAATTAATCTACAAAAAATTTATGAAAATAAAACCCGAAGAGCGTATGCAGAAACTAGATCTAAAAGCTGACCGCGTTGACGTTATAGAACCGGCTTTATTTTTAACTTTGCAGCTATTACGAAAGTATAAAGTAAAAAGAATTAAAATACCTTGTGTAGGCCTAAAAGAAGGCGCCATTTATTCTTTACTAAAAATCTAACGATTTTCTTCTTTAAAATCGTCTTCATTGAATAACTGTTGCGCCTTGGCTTGCTTCATCAGTTCTTCTTGCACGGGAAGTTTTCCACTGTCCGTCGATTTGGTCTTTTTTTCGTAGCTGGCATCTGATTTCATAACCCAAGTCTCTGAATTATCATTCCAGTAAAGTTGCAATACATTCCATAATTTTTCTTTCAAACCACGGTCATAAATCGGACATAAAGCCTCGACGCGGGCATGCAAATTACGATACATCCAATCTGCAGAGCCTATATAAAAATCGCCGTCGATTGGATTTTCCTGTCCGTTTCTAAAATAAAAAATACGCGAGTGCTCTAAAAATCGACCTACAGTAGATTGCACCTGAATCGTTTCACTGACCCCTTTAACATTCGTTTTGATGCAGCAAAAACCACGCACGATCAGGTGAATTGGTACCAGCGATTGACTGGCTTCGTATAAAGCCAGCGAAATATCATTTTCTTCCATGTTATTAAATTTGGCCATGATCAGGCTGGGCCTTTTAGCAACAGCATGTAATCGTTCGCGGTCGATCAGTTCTTTCATTTTCGAAAACATATTCACTGGCGCCAGTATCAAATGCTGATAATTTTGTTTTAAAGATTTACCAGTTAAGTAATTAAAAAATTCAACTAATTCCGAGGTGATGCGCTCGTCACACGTTAACAGTCCCATATCTGTATAGACCCTGGATGTCGACACGTTGTAATTCCCCGTGCCGATGTGGGCATAACAACGCACACGATCGGATTCTTTCCGCACCACTAGCGCCGTTTTTGCGTGAGTTTTAAAACCGACCACTCCGTACACGACGTGCACGCCCGCATTTTCTAATTCCTGGGCCCAGTAAATATTTCGCTCTTCATCAAAGCGCGCTTTTAATTCAATCAAACAAACAACTTGCTTACCCGCTTCAGCCGCGTGAATTAAGGCTTTAATAAACGGAGAATTATCGCCAGTACGGTACAACGTCATTTTGATGGCCAGAACATCGGGGTCTTCAGAAGCGTCACGAATAAATTTTTCAACACTGGCCGAAAAACTTTCGAACGGATGGTGCATTAAAATATCATTTTTTTTAATAGCACCAAAAATTGTAAAATTAGCATCACTTAAACCCACGGGCACCACGGGCGACCAAGCGGGATATTTATGTTTATTCCAGTTCAGTAATCCAGCTAGAGCCGAAAAATCCATGATATCAAAATGCATTTGCATTGCAAAAATATCACTTTCAGAAACTTCCAGCTGGGAAATTAAAAAATCCCTAAGCCATTTCAAAGAACATTCGCCCAGCTCTAAGCGTACGATTTCTGCAAACCGACGCTGACGCAGCTCTTCTTCAATCATCGACAGTAAGTCTTCAATGTCGTCTTCTTCGCGGTCGGAATCTGCATTTCGAGTTAAGCGAAAAATAACATGACCTTTGACGATCATTTCAGGAAATAACTCAGCAATGTGTTCTTTAATTATATCGACTAAGTGAATATATTTTTCAGGACCTGATTTGTCTTTGCCAGGATTTATAAGAACCCACTGCTGCAAAACACTGGGAATTTTAATGCGTGCAAATAAATATTCACCGTCTGTTGTTGGGTGCGCTAAAGCGACGCCTAGCGAAGTTGATAAATTAGAAATGAACGGAAACGGATGACCTGGATCTACCGATAAGGGGGTTAGCACCGGGAAAATATTTTTTAAAAAATAGTTTTTGACCCATTTTTTATCAGCATCGTTCAAGGATTTAAAACTGACAATATGGCAACCTGCCTGACGCAGATGTTCAGTCAGCTTGTGAATTAATTCACTTTGTTTTTTTAGCATGGGTTGTAAACGTTTAGTGATCATGGCCAATTGCATTTCAGGCGTTTGACCGTCTGATGACTTGGCAGAAATTCCGTAGGCCACATGGCGCTTTAGTCCACCCACCCGTTTCATAAAAAATTCATCCATGTTGGTGCTAGAGATTGATAAAAAGCGCAGGCGCTCCAGCAGTGGATTTCGCAGATCCTCAGCTTCAGCTAAAACCCGCAAATTAAAATTAAGCCAGCCTAGTTCACGGTTATTAAAAATCAATGCTGACGATCGGGGATGCTCCATGATGTCATTTTTCTTTTTACGCCGAGTTTTAGAAGCCTTATCAACTTTACCTGATAACGAAACGTTTTTATTTTTAGCTTTATTAGTTTTTGCAGTCATTGTCGATGTCTCTGTAAGTTTTAAATTCCGGATCACAAACGCGGTATTCATTCAAGGCCCAAGTCAGACCTTTGAATTTTCGAACAAAATCTGACATTGCAGGTTTAAACAATGGCACGTGCCAATATTTAAATGACAGTTGCTGCAAAGATTCTTCGACCGATTTTTTCAAGTAAACTTGTTGATACAATGCAGCCACCATTCCGGTTCGATCAGCTCCAACGCGGCAGTGAATTAGCATCGGATAATCCCCTTTTTCGAAAGTGGAAAATAAAAGATTTAATTCTTTTTCCGGTGGATAAAATTTATCGTCAAGATCTAATGGCAAAAAATGAATTTGTAATTTAGCTAAAGTCACATCTTCAGCATCGTAAAAACTGGTTGCTGGGGGTGATCCTCGTAGACTGATTACGGTTTTGATGCCGTATTTTTTAATAGCCTCTGTTATTTCAGAAGTCGTCAATTGCGCTGAACGATACAGTTTGCCATCCTCAACCACCCAAAAATTTTCAGTGATTCGAAAAATAGAAGTCCGGTAAATAAAGGCCGTAAAACCTAAAAACAAGACCAGACTTAAGGAAAGCTTCAGCACGCGATTCATAGCAGGTAAGTATAGGACGCAAAATACGCCAAAGCCAAGTCAAGATGGGGTTATTTTCTCATAAAGAGATTTAAAATTTAAAACTTCGACCTGATTTACGCTGTGCTGGTGGACAAAACAATCCGATACTAAAGTATGACTCAATTAGCAAAGTACCATGGCCGGGCACCCAGGTACGTTCTTAATACGGAAGATAATAACCTGATCAGATACTCGGGTTCTGAACGCTGGTCTTGGGAAGAAAAAACCGAAATCCGCAATGTTTCATTAACGGGGCTTTCTTTTGTGGCGCCAGCGGATTTGTCACCTCTGATTGGTGAAATTATAAAAATTCAGTTTGTTATTCCTGGTTCGAAACAAATGGCTTGTTATGCGATTGTTATTCGTATAGATGCCGATTCCGAGTTCGAAAATTCTATTGCCGTGCATTTTTATAAATTAGATCGTTTGCAAAGAATCAATTTGCTGCAGGGTCTGTCAGAAAAAAATACTTCCAAAGCGGTTACTGCAAAAGAAAATATAACCAGTGAATCAAAACTGATTGCAATGCTGGGATTGATAATGACGGCCATCTGCTGGGCCACCCTGATGAAGCTTTATTTTCTGTAAGTGTTTCAGATTAAGACTTTTTCAGTAAAAAATAGTAACCACACTTGTTCGGACTTATCCTAAACGAATATGAGTACGAGTTTTTCTGGCTCGGGGGAATCAAATGCATCAATTTTTTAAGCTCTTTATTTTTTTTATTGCCTTGTCCTCATGTAAGGCAAAACTGGATTCCAAATCCATAGTTTCTGCAAGCGATCTGCCCCCCCAAAATGTTTTGCAAGCTGATCCGGTATCGCAGCCTGTGAATTCTAAATTACCATCGATTGTATTCACGGCCGCTCCACTGTCTGGATCGCAAACAGTTAGTCAAATTAGTTTTAACGTTGTAACCAGCTCTGCGAATAAACAAATTCAATGTTCGCTTGACGGTGCTGTCTTTACAAATTGCAGCAGCCCCGTTGCTGTCATGTCGCCTATCGGAAGCCATATTTTCAAAGTCAAAGCCACCGACTTAACAAATAGTTTATTTAGCACCGTGACGCATTCTTGGGTGGTTGTTGCACCACCAACGACCATTGATATGAACGACGGTACATCGGGCATGCCCTACGTTAACTTAGCCTTAGCCCCTGCACCCAGTGCAGGAAAAAATTATATCGACTTAATTCCGCATCAAGCCGGAGACGTTCCCATTAGAAATACGGGAGCTGGTTCGGAAAACGGAGAATTCAGAGTTCGGTGCGGTTTTTCGCATGTGTCTAACAACGACCCAATTGTCTATCCGGGACAACCAGGTCGCGCCCACTACCATACTTTTTTCGGTAACACGGGTACGGATGCATTCAGTACGAATCAATCTTTAGTCAGTTCTGGAAACAGCACCTGTGATGGTGGAATTATGAATCGCTCTGGTTATTGGATGCCATCGATCATCGACACTAGAACTGGGAAGCCCATCAAACCAAGTGGTTCAAATATTTATTATAAAACAGGCGCCCGATCTTTAGTGACCGCACCTCCTGTAGGATTACGAATGATCGCGGGTGATCATCACTCGACAACAGGTCAGGAAAATGTTCATTTTTGGTGTGCTAACGTCGCGGGTTCTGATCAAAAATTTATTCCGAAGTGCAGTGCCGGTGATGCTGTTATTGCAGTTATTAAATTCCCGGCCTGTTGGGATGGCGTCCATCTAGATTCTCCGGATCACAAAAGTCATATGTCTAATTACGGTCAGGGTGGTTGCCCAGCGACGCATCCGATTCAAATTCCAGACATTACTTTTAACATTCGTTTTGATGTGCAAGCCGGCGACGATTTATCGAAATGGCGTTTATCAAGTGATATGTATCCGACCACTAGTCCTGGTGGATATTCCCTGCATGGTGACTGGATGAATGGTTGGAATAATGACCCCGCTGACGGAAAAAACTTTGCCGATATTTTTACAAATAATTGTCTTAAACCAGGCATGAATTGTGGAAATTCTTTGTTGGGTGACGGTCGTCAGTTTTATTATTAAAATATTGAAAAGGTCCAATCCAATAAAAAAACAGTATTTCCAGGATGTCTTTTTTCGTTCCTAAAAACAGGAAGTGTATCAGGTTTAGACACCTTAGTTGCGTATATCCAACCTAATTCATCACTCGGTTTGGACACAGTTTTGCTTATTTGATCTGTGTGATCACACCCCGAAAAATCAACTTTCTAGTGAGTCTTATTCTTATCCTAAGCTTGGGCTGCTCGGATCACGATTTTCTGGACAAAACCGTTATGGCCAACAGTTTAATCCGAGGCGAAAACGTAGAACTTAATTCAGATTTAGCTAAAAAAGTGGTTCTGATCACACAAGAACTAGAAGTAAAAAAAGACTCGGTTCAGTTTTTTGGACTATGCTCAGGAGCCGTCATCGGACCGCGTGCAATTTTAACGGCCGCGCACTGTTTAAATAACTTCACTGGCAAAATGCGAGTCATCCTTAACACCAACCCGCGTTTCAAACTGAATGAAAAAAAAGATGTTTATCAAGTTGTCGATCAAGTGATCCATCCTGATTACAAAAAATTAGAAGAAAATCTAATGACTTTAGAAGAAAAAAAAGAAAATTCTGATTTAGCTGTTCTTTATTTGGACCGTGATATTGAATCCAGTGAAATCTCGATGTTGGCAGCCGATAGCGATTTAAAAAAAGTAGAAAATTTTTTTAATCTCACTTTGACTGGCTTTGGTCGTACGACAGCTTTGAAAGATACCTCAAACGTTCAGCTGGCTGAATTAAATGGTCAGTTAAAAAAAGCCAATTTATCGATTTCACCCAATCAGTTAAAAGCCAAATATTTTGACGTCAAACAATTTAAAACTGCAGGTATCTGTTACGGAGATTCCGGGGCTCCCGTCTTTGTTGAAATCGAAAAAAAATCTTACTTGTTTGCGGTTGCGGTCGGCGTATTCAGAATTCACGACGCGGAGGAAAAAATCCTGGATCAAAATCAATTCACCGATTGTGCGGGCTCAGGTGTTTACGTGAACTTGCAAAATTATACGGACTGGATCAAGGAAACTGTTACATCAATTGAAAGACGAAACTAAGTTAGCGGCCTATCCGGTTTAGAAATTCACTTTTTAGAATTAACTTCCCCCCAAAACTTTCGCACACATCCGTCACCATTTGAATATCCATCCACGTGTGCCCTTGTGATTGCAAATACAAAATCAGTTCGTACAATGCCAATTTTGAAGCATTAGAAACTTTAAAAAACATGCTTTCACAGCTAAAATACTTGTCTGACTGCACAGCATAAATACCACCCACAAGTTTTTCATCTTGCCACACTTCTAACGACACTGCGTGCCCTGCCAAATGAAGATTATTATAAGCCTTTTCCATCTGAGCACTGATCCACGTGCCGGCTTGGCCTGGACGCAGCTGATCTTTGCAGTTCTTAATTACTGCAGAAAAATTTGTATTCATCGTGATTTTAAACTCGTGCCGATGTTTTCTGTGCCATTTAAGAAAACTTTTTTTTGGTTTAACGTCTAAAAAATCGATGACTCCGCGTTCATCGGGACAGAACCACAACATGGGGTAGCCATCATGAGGCCAAGGGAATATTCCTAAATTATAGGCCTCGATCAATATTTCTGTTGAAAGCTTTCCGCCGATCGCAATGATACCTTCATTGGTAGGTCCCCGTGGATTTGGAAAATTAATTACAGACATCACAGTGCCCGCATGGTTTTTGGTCGTGAAAGCCAAAATAGGAATATATTTGTACTAACCGGCAGTCATCGGTATTTTGAATCCACCGTAATAATGATAATAATTTTTTCTGGTGCTCTTTTTTTAGTAAATTTTGATCTTCGACTTTAAAATTTTCTTCCGTGGGAAAAGTCACAGCCGTAAACCCAAACGGAGTTTCATTTTCTTCTAAGCAGCTCCACCGACTTAAAATAGATACGGCGGCATTGACCCGAAAATCGCGGCGGTTTTTGAAAACCATTTGTTCCCGCAGAAAATCAAAACCTTCGCTGGCTACTTTTTGTGGATTGGTTTTAATCAAATCATAAACTTTTTCTATAAATGGACGGTCCGGATAGGCCCAGTTTAAAAAATCCATTTGTATGCTCAAATCATCTTCTGAGTACAAAAAATAACCCGACGCTTTTTTGCCATCACGGCCCGCCCGGCCCACTTCTTGAAAATAAGCTTCGAGTGATGATGGGATTTCGTAGTGAATAACAGTGCGTACGTCGGATTTATCGATTCCCAAACCAAATGCGGGTGTAGCTAAAATCCATTTTGTTTTTCCTGCTAAAAACTGGTTTTGATTTTTCTTTTTAAAATCGGCAGGCAAATCTCCGTGATATTTTAAAAACGGAATTTTTTTAGAATGCAAATAATTGGCAGCTTTTTCTAAGGTCTGGATTAAGGAAAAGTAAACGATACCGCTTTCATCCTGCTGTTTATTAATTATTTCGAGCAGTTTTTCATTTTTCTCGACGTCGGTATAAGTTTCAATCACGTTGAGGGATAACTCGGGTCTGGCTAAGCCCCCGAAAATGATTTCTTTTTCTTCGTGAAGCTTAAACTGCGTGATGATGTCTTTACGCACGTCGGACGTTGCGGTTGCTGTCAATCCCAGCATCGGTGGATTTCCTAAGCGTTCGCGAAAGCTTTGCAAACGTGAATAATCAGGCCGGAAATCATGTCCCCACAAAGAAACACAGTGCGCTTCATCGACGACAAATAATTTTATTTTTACGGAACTTAAACACTGCCAAAATTCTTCTTTACGAAAACGTTCTGGCGTTACAAATAAAAGTTGATACTTGCCGTCTTGAATTTGCTGCATACGTAATTGTTTTTCTTGGCCGCTGATTGAAGAATTAATAAAGGTGGCTTTAATATCAAAGCTGATGGCTTTCTGAGTTTGATCTTGCATCAGGGCTATCAACGGCGAAACCACAAGAACTACTTCTGAAAACTTGTCGTTGGTTTTCTGGCAAAGAGTCGAAAAAAATTGATACGTTAAAGATTTTCCAGCTCCGGTCGGCATCAAGGCCAGAAGGGATTCTTTGGCAATCAAACGTTCGATGATCTGTTGCTGTGGAAAGCGAAAATTCTCGAAGCCAAATTTTTGTTTTAAATGCTGGTTTAAATTTATTTTTAAATGACTGCTGTCTGCCACTTTTAAAGCTTAAACAACTCGGGGCCAGAACGCTATGGGCATTTGAATCTGCGTCTGGGCTAACATTGTCAAAAGCTATGCTTAAAATGTCTGCAATTACGGGATGCCGTAGAGAATTTTTGTGACCTTGACTTCGTACTAAATGGAATCAGTCTTTGCTAGGGATTAAAAATAATGTTACCAACATACTCTTGATTATTAAATTTAAGATTTAAGATCTATAAAAAGAAGGATAGTTATGTCGAAAACATGGGAAATTGCAAAGGTTCGTAACATTGGTATCTCGGCTCATATTGACTCGGGAAAAACAACTTTATCAGAGCGTATTTTATTTTATGGCGGTCGTATTCACGAAATCCATGAAGTTAAAGGTAAAGACGGCGTTGGTGCGACTATGGATTCCATGGATCTAGAGCGAGAAAAAGGGATCACTATCCAATCTGCCGCGACTCAGGTTCAGTGGAAAGAACATACAATAAATCTAATCGATACACCGGGGCACGTGGATTTCACAGTCGAAGTGGAAAGATCTTTGCGCGTATTAGACGGCGCAATCTTGGTTCTTTGTGGAGTTTCGGGCGTTCAATCTCAGTCAATCACGGTTGATCGTCAAATGAAGCGCTACAGCGTTCCTCGCTTAGCATTTATCAACAAATTAGACCGACAAGGTGCAAATCCATTTCGTGTTAAAGACGCTTTGGTTGAAAAATTACGTTTAAATGCGTTCATGGCTAATATTCCAATTGGTTTAGAAGAAAAACACGTTGGTATTGTTGATTTGATCACGATGAAAGCTTTCCAAAATGAAGGCGTCGACGGCGAAACAATTACAGAAATCCCATTGCCAGCAGATCTTGTTGAGCAAGCTAAAGAATACCAACAAATTATGATCGGTAAACTAGCTGACGTTGACGACGGCATTGCAGAAAAATTCTTAATGGAAGAAATTCCAACGGTTGAAGAAATGCGCGCAGCCATGCGAAAAGGTGTTATCGCCTTGAAGCTTGTTCCGGTATTTTGTGGTTCAGCTTTTAAAAATAAAAACGTTCAGCATTTACTAGACGCTGTTAACTACTTCTTACCAAATCCCACTGAAAAACAAGAGCACGCATTAGATCTAAGTAAAGGTGAAGAAAAATTCCCTTTAATGACGGATAACAATAAACCACTTGTGATGTTGGCTTTTAAATTACAAGAAACTCAGTTCGGCCAGTTGACGTACATGCGCGTTTACCAAGGCACTGTAAAAAAAGGCGACTTCATTACCAATCAAACGAACAAGAAATCTTTAAAAGTTCCGCGTTTAGTGCGAATGCATTCGGCGAAGATGGAAGACATCGAAGTTTCTTACGCGGGCGATATCGTTGCCGTATTCGGTGTGGATTGTGCCTCTGGTGATACATTTTGTGATGAAAAAATTGAAGCCTCTATGCAGTCGATGCACATTGCAGATTCTGTTATCAGTCTTGCGATTGCTCCAAAAAATAAAGAAGGCTCTAATAACTTTACCAAAGCATTACAAAAATTTCGTAAAGAAGATCCGACATTCCGTGTGCACCGAGATGATGAATCGAATGAAACAATTATCTCTGGAATGGGTGAACTTCACTTAGAAATTTATGTAGAACGTATGAAGCGTGAATTTGCGTGTGAAGTTATTGTGGGTCAGCCGCAAGTGGCTTACCGTGAAACAATCTTGCAAGGTGCCGATTATGATTACACTCATAAAAAGCAAACTGGTGGTTCTGGTCAGTTCGCAAAGATTTCTGGTTTAATTCAGCCTTTAGCTCCGCAAGAAGATGGAAAAACATTTTTATTTGCAAACAAAGTTGTGGGTGGACGTATTCCTAAAGAATTCATTCCAGCCGTTGAAGAGGGATTTGCTGAACAATGTGTTAAGGGACCATTGATTGGTTTCCCAATCGTTGGCGTTGAAGTGCATTTAACGGATGGCTCATACCATGACGTGGATTCTTCGTACATGGCGTTTAAAATTGCTGCAATGGCAGCGATGCGTGAAGTTTATCAGAAAGCTAAGCCTACAGTTCTTGAGCCGATCATGAAGCTTGAAACGACAGTTCCTGAAGAATATCAGGGACCAGCAACAGGCCAGATCAATCAGCGACGTGGTGTTATCACCGGAACAACGTCGATTGAAGGCAATGCGACGATTGAAGCCGAAGTTCCATTAACGGAAATGTTCGGATACTCAACAGATTTACGTTCAGCAACAAAAGGAAAAGGCGAATTTTCGATGGAATTCCTGAAGTACGCACAAGCCCCACGTAATATCCAAGACGATCTAGCAAAAAAATACGCAGCCAAGCGCCTAGCTGAACAAAAATAAGCGTATCCGAAAAGGTACCTGCTCACTTTTAGTAAAGCAGTGCATTATATTGCGAAAAACCCAAGGCTTAAAAACCTTGGGTTTTTTATTTTTGCGCCTGTGTGTTAGTGTTTTTCTGTGATGACTCCACTGCTAATCCGAATTTCGAACATGTTATCAATTTTTTGCTGCACTGCTTTACGAAAAGTGAGCTGGTACCTTTTTTTATTTTCTGCGACGGCCGGGGCAAGTATGGCGCCGCGAATGTATTCGGTCATGGCTCAGTTAAGTGGAAGTGTTGTAGATGGAACTGATACCAGCCAGTCTGTTTACTATGGAAATAAATTTAGCTTAGAGGCTTTATATCTAGTTCGTGGTGGACCTACTTTTGGTTTTCGGTATTTTTTTGAAGCGCGAAATGAAAATTCTGCGCAATCCGGACAGGCTTACGGCCCGATGGCTGGATACTACACGGATAAAGGGTTTTTTATTTTAGTCACCTACGATATTTTGGCAAAACTTGGCAATTGGACCAACGGTGAAGGTTTTCAAGTCGACCTTGGGTATATTGAACACTTGGGTAACCAAATTCATTTAGGTGGAAAAATTTCTGCACGAAAAATAAAATACAAATCGGATCGGACAAATTCTTTAGCTGTTGAAAAAAATGTGCAGGATACTTTTCCCAGTCTTGTTTTAACTTATTTGTTTTAACTTACTCGGTTTAAAAAAAGAAAACCTTGTTCACCATAAAGCCCACTTCTTTGTCGACGAAGTTTTTATAGTCATTTCGAACATCTTCATATCCATAAAATCCACGAACATTCCAATTAGATAAAAGACTACGTTTACCAAAGTCAAACTCGATACCAAAACGATAAATCATTCCGTTTTGATAACTTAAAATAGAATTATCGGCGATGGTTCCACTGTAAAGCAATTCAAAATCTATCGACAGTGGAAGTTTAGCAACAGTTTGTCCGAACCACACGAAGCAAGCCCCGATTTCACCCGAGTACCGAGTCGCAATATCACCCTTTACATTAAATGGGTTTGGCTGCTCTGAGATAATGGCTGAAGATTTCCCAGCCAATTTAAATCCGAAGGCAAAGCCTTCTCCGTCACTGATCCAGCGCGGTCTCCAGGACAATCCGTAACTGTAAAATTCAGGTTTATATTTTAATTTGAGCCCTGAATTTTCTGTGCGGTATAAAAGTTGTTCTGCATAAGCCGAATACCGCTGCGTGTACTTATCTTTTTTAGCCGTGTCATACTGAACTTCAAGCCTTGGGTTGGCTTGCGAAAGTAAAAAATAATTTCCAACTTGTGAGCCAATTTCTAATTTAGAATATGTTAAACCGATTCCGACTTTTAAATTTTCATCCAGGAAAGGAAGGTTCTTGTAATCTATCGATTTGGCAAATACCGAACCGGAACCCGCTAAAACAATATAAAGCACACTAAAAAAATTTATCACTCTTCAAGCTTAGCAGATCTTAAATCAGCAATCACTTGACCAAAGTCGGATTATTTTTTTACTTAAGGCGTGTATAAATCGGCCTGCGGTATAGCTTTTGTGGTACTTGATGCGTCAGCAGCACTGATCGACGAGCGCAACAAATGGTACTGAGAGTTACCCGTGTTTTCGTAATAATGCATTTCAACGCTGTACTTTGTCCCCACTGTCAGTGGAATATTAGCCGTACAATCGTAAGTTGGTCCGTGGTCAGTCCAGTTATCTATGACCAAGCTTCCGTTAATATACAAGCGAACTCCATCACCCGAATAGGTACAGAAAAAATTGGTGGTGCTTGTTGCTTTGTAGAAACCAGTCCACCGTATTGAATACATTGTGCTGGCTCCGGCCGGATTTGTACCCGAGCCGCCTAATGAAAAATTAATAGTGGCATCAATTCGTTCACCTTTTTTGTTCGCTGTCAAAAATGGACTAGCTGGCGGAGATACACCCGTCCACACAAAGTATTCACCCAATAAACCGATACCCGTTTCAGTCATCAATGCTGAAGCAGCAACTGTCACTGTGCGAGTTCCTGTAACACCACCATAAACCGCAGAAATTACTGAAGAACCGTTTGCAACACCATTTACAAGACCTTTGCTGTCGACAGCATTTGAAACTGTAACAGCTGCCGGAGTGCCGCTTGTCCAAACAGCGTAGTTCGTTATGTCGATGGTTCCGCCATCTGCTAAATTAGCCCAGGCTTTTAAGTTGTACGTTGAGCCCGGAGTCACAGTGACAGTCGGAGTAATTAAAATAGAGTTAATAGTAGAGCTGTTAACTCCAAAAAGAGTCGAGTCTGAAACCGCATTTAATGTTGCTGTCATGATCGTCGATTTGTAACCCGTAAAAGTTGGAGTGGTTACTTGGCCGCGCGTTCCAATGGAATTACTTATTGTTGCTACAGTGGTATCTGATGATGACCACGTTACTTGATCGGTCAAGATAGAAGTCGAAGCATCGCTGAAAGTTCCAATTGCCATTAACTGATAAGTTCCGCTTGTTGTTACCAATGCATTACGCGGAGAAATTGCTATTGAAACTAATGTCGCCGCATTTACAGATAAGGTCGCAGTTCCAGAAACAGCACCGATAGAAGCCGTCACCGTTACAGAGCCGGTTGCAACTCCCGTTGCTCGGCCCTGAGTCGGAGCAGAGTTTGATACTGTGGCGATACCACTGTTCGATGATGACCACGTTACACCCGTTGTAACAACCTGGGTCGATGCATCCGAGTAAGTTGCTGTGGCCACAAAATTTTGAATCGCATAAACAGCTACTGAACTGGTAGCGGGGGTCACTGCAATAGAAGATAAAGTTTTATTTTGTACAGTGACCGAAATCGTTTGTGAAAACCCATTGTAAGACGCAGTCACAGTGGCCGTGCCCGCACTTAAGAAACTAATGAGTCCGCCAGAGACTGTTGCAACACTTGCATTCGATGTTGTCCAAGCTGCTGTGTTTGTAATATCGGTCGTGCCAGAAGGATTTAAGATCGCTTGCGCAGTGATTGCGGTTTTTGAATTTATACCCCCAGAAACTACAGATTGAGAAACCGTAATTCCTGTAATCATGTAAACAGTTCCAGCAGCGACAGCGCTAAGTCCTTTGTGTATTGCGGTGATATTCACATTACCAGAACCGGTCACGGCAGTGACTAAACCTTTTGAAGTCGTGTTGTTGACAGTTGCAACTCCGGTCGCACTCGAACTCCAATTCGCATTCCCATTTGCTGTCACGTTAGCTGTCGATGAATCCGAATAAGTAGCAGTTGCAGTCAATTGCAAAGTTGACCCCGCGCTAACTAAACTAAACGGAGTCGGTGACACCGCAAGTGCAGTGACACTTAAAGTTGTTACAGAAAAAGTAATCGTAGTCGTTGCCATACCGTCAGTACCAGCAACAGAAATTGTTGATGAACCGGCTGCATTCAGTGACGGAGTTATCGTCAATGTACAATTTGGTGCCGTACCGCCTTTAACAATATCAGCGTTAGCAATTATCGTTGTTGTTCCTGAAGCTGCGGTGACACTGGTCGAACAATTCATGACATTATCTACATCCGTCAAAGTGTACGCTAAAATAACAGAGCCATCAGTTTTTAAAGTCTGATTCGCGATCGAAGACAATACCGGCGCATCGTTAACAGAAATAACAGTTAAACTAAATGAACTGGTCGCAGTAGCTATTCCATCCGTCACCGTTAAAACCACATTGGAAGCTCCAAATTGATTTAATGCTGGATTCATTGTCACTGTGCAGTTCGGTGCCGTTCCCGCAAAAACAATATTTGCCACTGGCAATAATGTTGTGTTTGACGAAGTGGCTGACATTGAAGTTGTACAACTTAAGGTGTTATCAACATCGGTGATTGTAAAAGGAATGCCTGCTGTTGCTGTGTCCTCGTTCGTTGTTTGATTGGCCACCGTAGAAATTACCGGAGCATCATTCACAGAGTTGACCGTCAAACTAAATGGACTGGTCGCTTGCAATAATCCGTCAGTCACTGTGATAACCACGTTCGATAAGCCGAATTGATTTAACGCTGGATTCATCGTCACTGTGCAGTTTGGCGCTGTTCCCGCAAACACAATATTCGCCACTGGCAACAAAGTTGTATTCGATGATGTTGCGGAAACTGAAGTTGCACAACTTAACGTGTTGTCGACATCTGTAATCGTGAATGCAATCGCAGCCGTCGCTGTATCTTCATTTGTTGTTTGATTACTAATTGCAGAAATTACCGGAGCATCATTAACTGAATTCACCGTAATTACAAAGGCCGCATTTGCCGTTCCACCCACACCATCGCTAACAACAAATGCTAAATTCGATGTTCCAAAAGCATTCGCAGCCGGAGTAATCACCGCAGAACAATTTGGTGCCGTTCCCGAAAACACCACGTTTGAAACGGGTATCAATGCAGTATTTGTTGATGTCATCGAAACAGAAGTTGTGCACGATAGAGTATTATCAACATCCGTTATCGTAAAGGCAATCGCTGGTGTCGCCGTATCTTCATTCGTGTTTTGGTTAGTAACCGAAGAAATAACCGGAGCATCATTTACTGAGGTTATTGTTAAAGTAAATAATCGATTATTAATAAGCGCTCCGTCAGATACGGTCATTAATATATCGACAATACCAAATTGATTAGCTGCTGGCGAAATTGTTGCCGTACAATTCGGTGCTGTGCCTGAAAAAACCACGTTCGCTACAGGCAAAATTGTCGTGTTGGATGGAGACGACGTCATTGAAGTGACACAATTAAGAACGCTATCAATGTCAGTAATCGTGAAATTTTTAATCAGTGTGCCATCTTCTAGAATTGTTACATCTGTAAAGGCCGACATGACCGGCGGATCATTCACAGGTGTGACTGTAAAAGTAAAAGCTCTGCTGGCTTGCAGGTTTGGTGTTCCATTATCCATGACTGTCAAAACTAAATTTGTAACGCCGTTCGCGTCTGCTGCCGGTGATAAAGTAGCAATACAATTCGGAGCCGTTCCACTGTAAACAACATTCGCAATTGGCAGCAGAGTTGTATCGGAAGAAGTAATACTTAGGTTAGCCGTCGTACAAAGTAAAACACTATCAACATCGGTTATTGTAAATGGAATTGTGATTGGATTATCTTCAGATGTAGTCTGGTTGACGATTGAAGAGATAACTGGTGCATCATTCACCGCCGTCACGTTGAGCACGAAAGGACTTGTTGCGTTTAATAGTCCATCTGTGACAGTGATGACCACATTCGTTGACCCAAATTGATTGAGCGCCGGATTCATCGTCACTGTGCAATTCGGAGCTGTTCCACCAAACACAATATTTGCGACTGGTAACAATGCCGTATTTGATGAAGTCGCAGAGACTGAAGTGGCGCAACTTAAAGTATTATCCACATCTGTAATCGTAAAAGGAATCGCTGCGGTTATCGTGTCTTCATTTGTCGTTTGATCTGCGATTGCAGAAATCACCGGAGCATCGTTGACAGCGTTGACCGTTAGAGTAAATGGACTGGTGGCTAATAAGTTTGGTGTTCCATTATCTGCAACTGTGATCACCACGTTTGCTGATCCAAATTGATTCAATGCTGGACTCATCGTCACTGTGCAATTCGGTGCTGTTCCACCAAACACGATGTTAGCAACTGGCAACAGGGTCGCATTGGATGAAGTAGCCGTTAAGTTCACCGAGGTACAAAGCAACACGCTATCCACATCAGTTATCGTAAATGCAATGGCCGCAGTCGTTGTATCTTCGTTCGTTGTTTGATTAGCAATCGCTGATATCACCGGAGCATCGTTAACGGCAACGACAGTTAAACTAAATGGACTCGTTGCTTGCAATAATCCATCAGTCACCGTGATTACAATATTTGATGAACCACTGTTGTTCAGTGTCGGTGTCATCGTTACAGTGCAGTTTGGCGCGGTTCCGGCAAATACAATATTAGCGACAGGCAACAACGAGGTGTTCGACGAAGTCACAGACACCGAAGTCGTGCAACTTAAAGTATTATCAGGATCTGTGATCGTAAATGGAATTGCTGCCGTCGCTGTGTCTTCATTCGTGGTTTGATTACTAATTGTAGAAATCACCGGTGGATCATTAATTGGGTTTACCGTTAAACTAAACGGACTGGTGGCCGTTAAATTCGGAGCGCCATTATCTGCAACGACGACAGCTACGTTTGAAGTACCGAACTGATTAAGAGCTGGGTTCATCGTCACGGTACAGTTCGGTGCTGTTCCGCCAAACACGATATTAGCCACTGGCAACAGTGTCGTATTTGATGAAGTTGCACTTAGGTTAGCTGATGTACAAAGTAATGTACTGTCCACATCCGTAATGGTAAATGCTATTGCCGCAGTCGTTGTATCTTCGTTCGTAGTTTGATTCGCAATTGCAGAAATCACCGGAGCGTCGTTCACCGCATTCACAGTCAAAGTAAAAGGACTGGTCGCTTGCAACAACCCGTCTGTAACCGTGATGACTATGTTAGATACCCCAAACTGATTCAGCGCTGGATTCATTGTTACAGTACAATTCGGAGCGGTTCCTGCTATCACGATATTTGCCACTGGCAATAGTGCCGTATTCGATGAAGTCGCAGACACCGAGGTCGTACAACTTAAAATGTTATCAACATCTGTAATCGTAAACGGAATCGCTGCCGTCGCTGTGTCCTCATTCGTGGTTTGATTACTAATTGTCGAAATCACCGGAGCATCATTAACTGCATTCACAGTTAAGCTGAACGGACTGGTGGCCGTTAAATTCGGAGTGCCATTATCTGCAACGACGACAGCTACGTTCGATGAACCAAACTGATTCAGCGCTGGATTTAGCGTCACGGTGCAATTGGGCGCTGTTCCACCAAACACGATATTGGCCACTGGCAACAGTGTCGCATTTGATGAAGTTGCACTTAAATTTGCTGATGTGCAAAGTAGAGTGCTATCCACATCCGTGATGGTAAATGCTATCGCCGCTGTTGAGGTATCTTCGTTCGTAGTTTGATTCGCAATTGCGGAAATTACCGGAGCGTCATTCACAGAATTTACAGTCAAAGTAAACGGACTGGTCGCTTGCAACAACCCGTCTGTAACCGTGATGACTATGTTAGATACCCCAAACTGATTCAGCGCTGGGTTCATTGTTACGGTACAATTCGGCGCTGTTCCTGCTATCACGATATTTGCCACTGGCAGCAGTGCCGTATTCGATGAAGTCGCAGACACCGAGGTCGTACAACTTAAAATGTTATCAACATCTGTAATCGTAAATGGAATTGCTGCCGTCGCTGTGTCTTCATTCGTGGTTTGATTACTAATTGTAGAAATTACCGGAGCATCATTCACTGCGTTCACAGTTAAACTGAACGGACTGGATGCTTGCAGCAATCCATCGGTCACCGTGATCACTATGTTTGATAAGCCAAATTGATTCAATGCTGGGCTCATTGTCACGGTACAATTCGGCGCTGTTCCACCAAATACAATGTTGGCCATTGGCAAAAGTGTAGTATCAGAAGACGTAGCAGAAACCGAAGTCGTACAACTTAAAGTATTATCGACGTCAGTAATCGTGAACGGAATTGCTGCCGTCGCTGTGTCTTCGTTCGTTGTTTTATTACTGATCGAAGAAATCACCGGCGCATCATTGACGGAATTCACCGTTAAAGTAAACGGACTGGTCGCCGTTAAATTCGGAATGCCGTTGTCAGCAACGGTGATAACCACGTTCGATGAACCAAATTGATTAAGCGCAGGATTTAAAGTCACCGTACAATTCGGTGCTGTTCCACCAAATACTATGTTAGTTATTGGCAACAGTATTGTATTCGATGACGTCACACTTAAATTAGCAGACGTACAAAGCAATGGGCTATCCACATCAGTAATTGTAAAAGGAATCGCTGCTGTTGCTGTGTCTTCGTTGGTCGTTTGATTACTAATTGCTGAAATCACCGGAGCATTATTTACCGCTGAAACTGTTAAACTAAAAGGACTTGTGGCTTGCAATAAACCGTCTGTCACCGTGATGACTACATTTGAAACTCCGTTGCTGTTTAGTGTTGGGGTCATCGTCACTGTACAATTCGGAGCTGTTCCACCAATCGAAATATTAGCTACAGGTAACAGAGATGTATTCGATGATGTTGCAGACACTGAAGTCGCACAACTTAAAATATTATCGACGTCAGTAATTGTGAACGGAATCGCTGTGGTGGCCGTATCCTCTGTCGTAAACTGATTACTGATCGCTGAAATCACCGGAGCATCGTTCACCGCATTAACGGTTAAACTTAGTGGGCTGGTTGCTTGCAACAAACCGTCAGTAACGGTGATGACAACATTTGAAACTCCGAACTGATTCAGCGCTGGATTCATCGTCACGGTACAATTCGGCGCTGTTCCACCAAATACAATATTCGCGACGGGTAACAACGTGCTGTTTGAAGACGTGGCAGATACAGACGTCATACAACTTAAAATATTATCCACATCGGTAATGGTGAATGGAATCGCCGCAGTTGCTGTATCTTCGTTCGTTGTCTGATTTGCAATTGCTGATATAACTGGAGCATCATTGACAGAGTTCACAGTTAAACTAAATGGACTGGTTGCCATTAAATTTGGAGTGCCATTATCTGAAACCGTGATCACCACGTTTGATGATCCAAATTGATTTAATGCTGGATTCATCGTTACCGTGCAATTCGGAGCCGTTCCGCCAAAAACAATATTGGCAGTTGGCAACAGTGTCACATTTGATGACGTCACACTTAAATTCGCGGATGTACAAAGTAAAATACTGTCAACATCTGTAATTGTGAATGCAATTGCAGCTGTTGCGGTATCCTCGTTCGTAGTTTGGTTAGCTATCGTTGAAATAACCGGAGCATCATTAACTGCGTTTACAGTTAGACTCATCGGACTGGTCGCTTGCAGTAATCCATCGGTCACCGTGATCACCACATTCGATGACCCATAGCCATTCAGTGTCGGAGTCATCGTTACTGTACAGTTCGGAGCAGTTCCAGCAATAACTATATTTGCCACTGGTAATAATGTGGTGTTAGACGAAGTTGCAGATACCGAAGTTGTGCAACTTAAAGTGTTATCAACATCTGTAATCGTAAAAGGAATTGCAGCTGTCGCTGAATCTTCATTGATAGTTTGGTTGCTAATTGCAGAAATCACCGGAGCATCATTAATTGCATTAACTGTGTATTTGAAAGCCCGCGGCACAGGCGTGGTACCATCTGTCACTGTAAAAACTAAATTTGAAATTCCATTTTGATTAAGCGCCGGATTTATCGTTGCTGTGCAGTTTGGTGCCGTTCCAGAAAAAGTAATATTAGCCACAGGTAACAAAGTTGTGTTCGAAGAGGTCGCAGACATCGAAGTGGTGCAATTTAATACGCTATCGATGTCATTAATCGTAAAATTAAACATCAACGAAGTGTCTTCATTCACTACGGCATCAGCAATAGCAGAAATTGTTGGTGGATCATCATACGGAGTCACTGTTAAGGCAAAACTACTATTTGCAGATAAAAAACCATCCGTTACGGCCAGCGCAATATTGGCAGATCCATTTTGATTAGCTGCTGGATTTATTGTAGCAACGCAATTTGGAGCTGTTCCAGAAAATACAATGTTTGCGTTCGGCAACATGGTAACATTCGAAGAGGTCGCAGACATTGAAGTTAAACAGTTCAAAGTACTATCGACATCACTGATCGTAAAATTAACGACAAGCGTTCCACCTTCCATCATTGTTTGTGAAGCAATAGTTGAAATAACCGGCGCATCATTGACTGGGTTCACCGTTAAACTAAACGAAGTGGTCGCCTGTAAATTTGGTGTTCCATTATCAGCAACGGTTATCACTAAATTTGATACGCCACTGTTGTTTAAGGTCGGAGACATCGTCACCGTACAATTTGGTGCCGTTCCAGCAAATACAATATTTGTTAACGGCAGCAGAGCTAAATTTGACGATGTCACACTTAAATTTGCAGCTGTACAAAGTAAGGTATTATCCACATCGGTAATTGTAAATGCAATAGCTGCAGTCGCTGTGTCTTCATTCGTTGTCTGATTACTTATCGTAGAAATAACCGGGGCATCATTGACTGGATTCACGGTTAAACTAAATGGACTGGTTGCCTGCAGCAACCCGTCAGTTACAGTGATCACGATGTTTGCCACACCACTATTATTTAATGTCGGAGTCATCGTCACCGTACAATTTGGTGCAGTTCCACCCAGCACAATATTAGCCACGGGTAACAATCCTGGATTGGATGTCGTAGCAGACACCGAAGCTGTGCAGTCTAAGATGTTATCAACATCGGTAATCGTAAAAACAACGGCTCCGGTTGCAGTATCTTCATTTGTAGTTTGATTACTAATTGCCGAAATGACCGGCGCATCATTCACTGGGTTAACGGTTAATGCCAAAGACGAACTTGCTGTCAAAGCTCCATCAGTGACACTTACAACAATATTTGCAAAGCCATTCTGGTTTAAAGCGGGATTAAACGTCACGGTGCAATTCGGTGCAGTACCACCAAAAACAATATTCGCTACCGGTAATAATGTTGTGTTTGACGACGTGGCCGAAACTGATGTTGTGCAACTTAATACGTTATCGACATCTGTTATCGTAAACGCAATGGCTGCTGTTGCCGTGTCTTCATTCGTAGATTGATTAGCAATGGCCGAAATGACTGGCGCATCATTCACTGGATTTACAGTGAATGTAAACGGTTGATTCACCGGCGTGGTGCCATCAGTTACAGTAAAAACAATATTAGTTATTCCATACTGGTTTAGCGCAGGATTTAAGGTTGCTGTACAGTTCGGAACTGTGCCCGCAAAAATAATTTGCGAGCTTGCGTTCAGTAAAGCTGCGTTTGATGAAGTCGCACTCATTGAACCCGTACACGACAGTATGCTATCGATATCAGAAATGTTAAAATTTATAACAATTGAATTATCTTCGTTTGTTGTTTGATTTGCGATCACAGAAATTACTGGCGGATCATCGACAGCCGTCACGGTGAAAGTAAAAGGGCTGCTCGCTGTCAACAGCGTATCGGTAACTGTAAAGGTCACGTTCGAAATTCCATTCTGAAAAGCAACTGGCGACAACGTCGCTACACAATTTGGTGCTGTTCCACTAAATACAATATTTGCCGTTGGTAAAAGTGTTGTGTTGGAAGACGCAGCAGAAACAGATCCCGTACAGGTTAAAATATTATCCACATCTGAAATGTTGAAATTCACAATTTTTACTGAGCCCTCAGTGGTGGTCTGTGCTGAAATTGCCGAAATCACAGGGGCGTCATTTACCGGATTAACAGTCAGACTTAGCGCACTGGTCGCCTGTAAGTTTGGTGTGCCATTATCAAAAACAGTTACCACTAAATTTGTTGACCCAAATTGGTCGGCCGCCGGAGTCATCGTGACTGTGCAGTTCGGCGCAGTTCCGCTGAATACTATATTGGCAATCGGCAGCAACGCAGTATTTGATGAAGTTACACTTAAATTCATTGAAGAACACAAAAGCACACTGTCCACATCTGTAATGGTAAAACTGATGGGTGCTGTTGGCGTATCTTCATTTATTGTTTGATTAGCAATCGCAGAAATAATTGGCGCATCATTCACCGGATTAACCGTTAAAGTAAATGGACTGGTATTCGACAAAATACTATCACTAACCGTTAAAACAATATTTGTATTACCAAACTGATTTAAAGCTGGATTTAAAGTCACCGTACAATTCGGAGCCGTCCCACTGAGTACCATGTTTGCCAAAGGCAGTAACGTTGTGTTCGAAGATGCTACCGACACGGATGATCCACAAGTTAATACATTATCCACATCACTGATCGTAAAGTTTATTATTACAGAGTTATCTTCGTTGATTGTTTGATTGGTGATCGCCGATATGATCGGCGCATCATTGACCGGAGTCACAGTTAAGCTAAACGGACTTGTTGCTGTTAAACTTCCATCACTCACAATAAAATTAAGATTTGTATTTCCGAACTGGTCAGCTGCAGGATTTATAGTCGCAGTACAATTGGGTGCTGTTCCCGCAAAAATAATATTTGCCACGGGCAGTAAAGTCGCATTCGAAGTTGTTGCTGACACCGAGCCCGTACAAGTTAAAGCGGAATCCACATCCGAGATCGTAAAATTAACAACCAAAGTGCTATCTTCAACTTGAGTTTGATTTCCGATCGCAGAAATTACAGGTGGATCATTAACCGCAACAAAAGTAGCACTCAATGATTGAGTCACTGTGGTTGTGCCATCAGATAATGAAATAACTAAATTTGATACACCGTTCGCATTCGCTGCTGGATTCAAAGTGACTGTACAATTCGGTGTGCTGCCTGAAAAAATAATATTGCTGACCGGCAGCAATATGGAGTTTGAAGACGTAGCACTTAGAAAAGTTGAATTACATGCCAACACTGTGTCCGGATCTGAAATATTAATTGAAAATACTAACGGAATATCTTCTGTTCCCGATTGATTTGCTATCGGTGCTAAAACAGGCGGATCCGGAAAAGGAACAACCGTTAAATCAAAGGATTTAGCAACCGATAGAATTCCATCGGTCGCAGTCACAGTGATGGTCGTCAATCCGTTCTGTAAAGCCAAAGGCGTGACCGTCAAAATACAATTAGGGATTGTGCCACTGAAAACCATGCCAGCCGCGTTCACCAAAGCACCGTTTGACGAGACTGCCGTTAAGCTTGGACTCGAACATGTTAAAATGTTATCGACATCATTTGCGTTCAAATTAATCGCAAGGCTTGTGCCCTCGATCATACTTTGATCAGGAATTGTCGCTAACGTCGGAGCATCATTCACCGGTGTGACAGTGATTGAAAACTCTGAGGTGGCTACGCTGTTTGCCTGCCCGTTGCCGTCATCAAAAGACGCTTTGATGTAACACGTTCCAAAATAATTGGCTGCGGGTTGAAAAGAAATCGCACCGTCTGCAGAATTAATTGTTAAAGAAATTGAATTATCAATACATCGTGGCGCTGTCGTCGATGCATGAGCAAAACCGTAAGTACCAAATCCTTCTTCGGTTGTTTGCACTTGTGCTGCCGTACGGATCACACTAACGCTTGCATCTTCAATAATGTTCGCAGGATTTGCAATCGGAGTAAAAACTGGAGCCACGTTTTTTACAACGACAGGCACCACTAAATTTAATGCTCTTCGCTGTGTGTTTCTGGAGCCGACAACTAAATCACAATTTCCCACTTGATTATCATTGGGCGTCCCCGTGATGACTCCAGAGCTGGCGCTGATTGCAGCCCACGTGCATGTTGTTCCGGGCTCTAAAGTAAAAACCAAATTCGTTAGCGTTGGATCGTCCGTTTGCACTGCACAAGTAAATGGTAAGTCTTGATTAAATGATGTTGTGCAAGTCTGAGATAATACAAAACCAAGGTTCACGATGGTCTGAGTCAAATCTTCGCCTAATGGATTGCGCGAGCACGCTGCCATTAAAAAACTAAATAATATAATGCGAAAATACGTCCAACGTTTCATCATTTATTTATCGGTTAAAAAATCAATAAACTAGCGGGATTTAGAAATTAAATTGCGCTAAAAAATCAACTGTTTAACTCATCTACTATTATGCAATTTTTTCATGTTTTCGGATACGATTTACTGGCAAAAGCCTTGCAACTTATCATTCTGAGACAGCTGTTTCAGACGCAAAAAAGCCTCAGTACGAAACAGCTAACTTTCAGGAGAAAACTCGATGTCTAAGAATAAGACGGACTTTATAAATTTTTTTAAAACGCTGGTGCTACTTGGCCTTATAGCCAGTGCGATGTCCTGTCAGCCCGTTTCTCCAAAATACTTTAACGATAATCAGCACGACGAAATTCTAGGTGGTAAAGCCGTCGAAGCTTCAAGCTTGTTTGCCAAAAAAGTTATTTACTTGGCTATTGGGGTTGAAACCAAAAAAACAAAGTATGGCACTTCGATGCGGTTTGAAAAAATATGCACAGCGGCTGCACTTACAAAAAGAGTTTTATTAACGGCCGCTCATTGCGTTGCAGGTTGGAACTCTGATCAAATAAGTGCTTCATCTGTTTTAAATCCACTTCAAAAAAACACGCTTAACCCTGCTGACTGGATTGCCAGCGAAAAAGTTCTGGTTCATCCTTATTTTAAAACCGAGCCTGATATTATTAACGATATTGCGCTGATAAAATTATCGCAGGATTTGAAACCCGATCAAATATCCAAGCTTGCAGTAGGCTCTCAGACATCGGATAAAATGAAGTTGGTCTTAGTCGGTTATGGAATAACGAACACCGAAGAAACGAAAGAAGAAAGTCAGAACGATTCCACTTTAAACTATGTGCTAAAGCCAGTTGTGCAATTTAATCCCGTTAGTCAAAAAATAACCGTCAGTCAGTTGGATGACACTGGAATTTGTTCAGGTGACTCGGGCAGCCCAGGGTTTATTTACGATGCGGTTAAAAAAGATTTCGTTGTTTTAGGTGTGGCTTCTTATGTTTTAAAAATAAAAAATTCCAAAGACTCAGCTTCATCAAACTGCCATGGGTACGGGGTTTACATGAACATACTGACTCTGACAGACTGGATTAATAAAAATATTTTAGTGCTTTAGACTTTTATCCTTTGAAACAGTTGGAACTTATTTGATGGTTGTAATCACGCGGTACCCACCTTGAGTCATTTGCTGATTCTGGTTGATATAATTACCTACAGAAACCGAGCCCTTGTAAGCCGCTGCAGTTTGGAACTGCTGTGCTCCGCCGGCGACCAGATTACTTTCTGTTTTTCCAAATACAGCCGCGATCCCGTCAGAAATAGAATCAATTAAAGAATTCTGACCAAAAGGATTCGAACAACCTTGCATCAAAAAAGTGACTGAAATCAAAGCTAGAGTCTTTTTCATAAGTTGATTATCGGCATTTTCGGCAAAGTACTAAAATTCAAAAAAAAATGTCTCAAAAATAGATTTTTTACTTAAAATGAATAATGGTAACCGGCACCATAATAAAAAATTTTCTCAGCCAGCGTATTGGCTGATGAATTCTGCGAACGGTTCGCATAATACCCCGATATTGAAAATTGTCCCAGACTAAATCTTCGCACATAACTTGTGCCTAGCTGATACTTATAACCAGATGTTGCAGACCCCGAGGCCGATCCAGATAAAAAACTTAAGCCCAAGTCAGCTGTCCATTTTGCATCGGAGACCCGGTAAATTTCCCATATCGGTGTGACAGAAATTTCAGTGTTTAACCCTGTGCTGATCTCAACATTACTTGCGATATCAGTTTTAAAAAATAAATCTTTTCGTAGACCCAGCTGCCCCAGTAAACTCCAACGATTCCAAAGCTGATATTCAGCCCCCCCCGTTAATGCATAAGGCACCTGAGACGGATTAGTAACTCGATTACTGGAATCATTAATAACTAATGTCTGATAAATAAAACCTTGCAGAAACCCCCGAAATTTCGCATTTATCGGCCAGCGAAACGTACCCCTGACACCCTTCCCTAAATCTGTATTCAGGGAAACCGTGGTCGTTGAACTTACTCCATTGATACCAGAGAAAATTCCAAAGACTTCAGTGGTTAATCCATCATCAACAATTTTTCCAACGAAATTTGTTTTTAATGCTGTCGAGGTGTAGTTCCACGGACTGCTTTTTAAATTAGGTCGATTGAAATACAAATCTTGTCGCAGCGAAATAACTGGGTCTAGCTGCAACACCACATAAGACTGATCCACATTAATTTTCTCGTCCCAGCTATTGAATGCATCTAAGTTCTGATCTTTAAACTGGATTGTCATGAAATCATCTGCCGCATTTTTTTTAACAGAACTTGGCATTACATTTCTTTTTTTTGTTTTCATCAGCATCGTATTTTCAGCAGATAGAATAGCTGTAAAAGAAAGTATATCCGACTTATCCTTTAAAACGACGACCCCGCGATTATCAATAACTTCGCCGTTAACACGGACCTGCGGTGCTGCGGATGGTTGATCAAATTTATGAACGGATTTGCAAAATTCAATCTCCGAAAAAATAGAAGCAGAATTTACACAGATCGATTCTGCAGCTGCCGGAACCAAGACTTTATATAAAAGTTTATCTTTTTTAACTTTAATTTCGCCAACTGATTTTTTTTCTGCATTTTCAAAAACAAGCTTGGAATCAGCAACTATCCACTCTTGTAAGGCCATTAAGTTGATTGTTGTTTTTTTTTCTTCTTGAGTGATTTCAAGTTTATTAAAATCAAAGGTTTTTTCTGCCACCGATATTTCTGAACTGCTTAGCACTTCGTAGTTGAAGTACTGATTTAAATATAAAAATGGCAGATTTTGCGCCAAAACTAGTTTTGGCAAAAGAATTAAAAAGAAACAAAGTGCATTAATTTTCAATTCCTTATCCCAAAAATTTTGCTTAGCCTTGACCGAAGAGTTGTTTCCAATGGAAAATTTTTAAAGATAATTTTCTTTTTAACAGCTAATTCATAATGGTGTTTACAAGCCACTGTATTTTGCTTCAGTTTCGCCAGCATGGCTTGAACGTATTCGTACTCGGCCGTTGCTTTATCTGTATCAGGCAATTCGTCTAATTCATTCTCGAAGCTGGTTAAATTGACTTTTAAATTTGCTGCCAAAGCATGCCCCACTTTAGCCCAGAGTAAGTAAACTTTCATGCTGGGGGTCATATCGTTTCCAACAAAAGTTTTTTTCAGCTGACCGAAGGCTTCAAAATATTTTCCTTTTAGCAATTCGTTTTGAATGGCTGTCATGGCGTTGTTAGCAATGTTAGCTTCAATCTGCGCCCGCGTAATTACAGGCTCTTTGCCCGAACTTGCTTGGCCCCCGTGGTCAGGTTCGCTGCTTTGCTGGCTTAAATAATCAATTCCGATTTTAACAAGACGACTTTTATATTGTGACGAATCTTCGTCCTCGTTTTCACTGATTAATTTTTGAAAAGCTAAGTACACTGATTCCGACTTATTCACGGGGATCTTGGTCATTTCAGCCAAAGCTTTAGCAAGCTCAAAGCCTCTTTTATCTTTCAGCTGCAAATAAATAGTCTCTAATTTTGCAACCTTTTCTAATTCGGGTGATTCTTTAAATATAACAACCCCGATCAGCGACAGAAAATAAATGGATTTTAAAAAGGCTTCTTCATGGTCACGATATAAATTTTTCATCTGACGTAACGAGACGCCTTTGCGCACTTCTAAATTAAAATCGGGAAGCAATAGCAGTAAAGGCTTCTTGAAAGCTTCAGCGATATAAGTGTGGCCGTCCAAAAAAACAACCAGATCTTTTTCCCAAGTTTTGAAATGATCTTGCAGCCATTTTTTTGGAAACCGAGTTTCCAGCCACCCGTAACACATTTCATAAAAATCTTTTCGAGTGATTTTTATAAATAAAGCTGTTTCAGCAGCATCAGAAAAATTGATGTTGTACGTGTTATCAGAAATAAGCTTCGTTAAGCGAAGTTCCATTTGTTTACGAAAAGTTAAATCAATTTGCTGCTGAGTTACTTTTTTTTGTTTTAAAAAATACTGGCCAATATGAATGTCGGCTTCTTTTAATGCTGATTCCAAATCTTTGATCTGAATGTATCCAAGCTCAACTAACAAGGTTCCGAAATACGTCTGCTTATCTGGCAGATCGATGTGGGTAATAAATCCCCTACTGAAAGAAATTCCAATAACTTCATTGTCTTTACTAATGATGTTCAGATGACCCGTAATATCAATACTTAAAAGAAAACTAATTAAAAAAGCTAGCTCGAAGCCATCAATGTCATCCAACGCATCAATTATTCTTCGTTTCTTTTTTAAAGAATAATCGCTATGGCCAAAGATTTCATATAAATCCTGCCTGGGCGTCAGCGCTGAAACGGCCTTTTTTTCTTGCATGACTATCCTTTAATAAATTTAAAATACTTCGCTTCAATAACGTCCATTTCCATCTCATTACCTTTATCGTCTACAACTTTCGGTAAATTTTTTAATTTACCTTCGCTGAAATGTTCCCCGTGACTGAACAATACATTTTTTTCTGATTCAGTTGTTTCATTAAAAAAGGGCACATAAAAAGACATAATTTTTGAATTTTCCGGAGCAAAGCCTTGAACCATATTAACCTGATCTATGAAAACCTTAGGGCATTCCATAAAAATAATTTTTACAGATTTCATTTTTTGCATCTGCTTGATCCACTCGCGTATTCCCGTTGAATTGATTGATTTTAAATCCTTCAAATTTAAAACAACTTCGCCCGCTAATGGTAATAGCGTTGTGCTTTGACCAAATGTTTCATCGATAGAGCCTGAAACCATAAAGCAGTTTCCGTTTTTTTTAATTTCACACCGTGACATACTTAACTCCTGTTACTTAATTCAACTACTTAATTTCAATGACGTGGATCGAGCGTTGCAAACCTTCAAATTTCTTCTCTGTTACATTCAAAGGCATGATTACAGATACTCGAGTTTTTTTATTGGCATACACTCCTAAAAATAATGAATCACAATTGCGAAAAATTAAAGATGATCCTATGCCGGCTCCACCTTTTCCAAAATTTATGGACTTATCAATCCCTAAGGCTAGGCCAGATTCAACTTTTTTTAGAAATTTCCTACAGTCTAAGGTCCCGTACTGATCAAAAGTAGAAATGGCTAGTAGTCGATCTGCAAATTCAATTTTTAATAAAGACATTGAATGCTGCAATATATTTTTATCCAAAGCTGCAGTGATTTGTGCATTCATCAATAATTCATCAATAGTTTGAATAATTCGACTTGATCGATGGCTTTTCGGATCTATCTGAATAAACTGACACACTTTACTAATAACTTCATCACGATCACTTTGTCGATTAAACGGAAAATTCTGACAGGCCGAGCCTTCTTCCAGCAAATTAAAATCTTCGCTGAAATACTGACGCTTATTTGAACTTAATGTTTTCAATAGGGCTAATTTTTCGGATGCAGCTTGATAAGAGTTTTGTAAAATACTTTTGTAGCTTCGGTACGTGATGTATTCCAAAAGCTGCCCATCCGTTAACCCATCTTCGAACAGACTAAAAAACTTTCCACTGGTTTTGTCGACGACGATATGGCGAGCTGTTAACTGCCAGCTATTGATGTCAGCTTTCGTTACCTGAATCAAATTTTCACGTTGTCCCATATCTAAGCGGTAGCTCATGATATTTCCGTAAAGCAGTAAGTTACGTCATCAATAAGTTCACTGCGCTGGCGGTAATCGGCTAACGAGACGGTAAAACTATCCACAAAATTAACAAAATCTAATTTTTTGTTGCACGCTGAGCTCAGCATTCGGTAAAAACCGCGCTCGCCTAGAGATACATTCTCGCCATTTTGAACATCTGGAATTCCGTCAGTATAAAACAGCATTCGGTCACCAGGGCTTAATTGAACTTCAGCTTGCTGATAAGTCGATGCCGTGCTTTGGCCTAATCGCGGATCGGAAAATTCATTTAAAAATATGAAATCGGTTTTTTTAATATTTTCAATCGGTTTAATAATAATTGGTGCTTCGTGAGACGCGTTGACGTATTTCATTACTCTGGTCTTTTTATCAAAGACTGCAAGAAAGCACGTCATCATCATATTTTCTTTAGAGACACTGCATAGGGCTTGATTCAACAGACCCATGGCCTCAGGAGGTGTCACCTGCATGGTCTCGATCAATGTAACCGCTGACTTTGCAGCACTTGTTAGAAGGGCGGCCGAAGCTCCATGTCCCGTTGCATCGGCAATCCATATATTAATTTTATCTGCGCTTTCGCTGTAATGCCACCAGTCACCGCCGCACTCACTGGCAGATATGTAATGACCTTTGATTTCCAAATTTTGAAATTTTTGCTCAGCTTTTGGAAACAAAGTCTCTTGCACAAGTTTAGCTGTACTTAATTCGGCTTCCATTCGTGCTTTGTGGGCAGTTTCACCGATCAGTCGGACGATTTCAAAAGTCATTTGATTAAAATTATTTGTCAGCTCAGTAATTTCGTCCTGACCTTTAGTTTGCAACACAAATTTGTAATCTCCAGCAATAACTTTTTCTGTAGCTGCCATTAACAAAGACAGTCGTGATGTTAGATAATTCGAAGTAAATACTCCGATGATAACAATAATAAAAAAGATAATTGCAAAAATCAGGGCTGATTTGGTCGTTAAAGCTTTGATGGCACTCATCGCCGCATTTTCATCAACCATAGAAATTAAATAATAATCTTCGTAACCGATAGACACCGAAGTCATCAGCCAGTTTTTTTTGTCATTGGTCTCGATTCGTAAAGTTGTCGAGCTTAGTTTTTTAATCTCACTAAAGGAACTGGCAAAATTTTCGCTAATATAATTTGAATCTATTGATTCGTCGGCTTTAATAACACGGCCTTCTGAATCGACAACAAAAGCTAAATAATTTTTTCCTTGTTCGAAAAATTTGTCCAAGGCTTTCGATTTAAAAGCATATAAAACAATGACCAATTCATCGGCCATTTGCAGTGTTTCGGCAATGGATAATTCACTTCCGAAAAAAGACAAAGCTTTACCCTTTGTTACAGCCATTTGGATTGTCATTTTTGACCGAGATTCTTGGCCTTCAAAACTGGTTTTGTTTAATGCTGAAAATAAGCTAGTGCTTTTATCTTTCGCAATTTTATGAATTTCTAAATGATCTAAAGCGGTTGTCTCATTTAAAACTTTATTCGGAAATTGAGGAAATGATCCGTCGGGGTTCATCTTGAGCAGCAAAGATTTCACTTCTTCGGTGGCTAAGTGAATTTCATTTTTAACTTGTTCTGAATAATTGTTAATAATGTTGTTATTAGTTTCAAAAATATAGGCGATTTTATCATTTTTAAATGTGGTGATCGAAATACCCAAAAAAGTAAGTCCTGAAAATAAACTGACAGCCATCAACAAAAGTAAAATTTTACGACGTAGACTGAAAAGTTTTTCCACTTTCTAAATTTGAGCCATATCAAACCAACAATCAATCATTTACAGACCATAATTAAGGACTTTAGTTTGAAAGTTTTTTTGGACTCAGCCTTCTGTCTAGTCCGCAGTTAAGACTGGACTCTCATTTCCTAGCGAAAAAGCCGATCATAGATACCAGATGAAGCAAAGAATTAATAAATCAGATAGACCCATACTGATCATTTGTTGCCTGTGCATACTTTTGTGCTCGTATGTGCTAACAGATATTCATTATTTCTTTGGTTCAAATTCAACCTCAGATGAGGCCACGATAGGCAATATCACTTCACTTTCCGCGGATGTTCGACATAAATCAAAAAGTGATTACTTCTGGCAAGAAATGAATCTGAAAACCAAAATTGCAAAAGGTGATAGCATCTTTACTGGCAACAAATCGTCATCAGAAGTTACTTTGGATGACGGAAAGTTATTAAAAATTTCGCAAAATTCTTTAGTACATTTTTCGACAAACAAAGATCAGCTGGTTGTCGACTTAGCGTTTGGTAACGTCAGTGCATCCGGCTTGGACAAGACCTTAGTCATATCCGATTGTGGACAAAAATACACGATCGATACAAATCAAGCCAGCTTCAATCTGACCAAAACGGAAAAATGTGGAAGCTTTAATATCCAAGTGAAAACCGGAGCCGTAAATGTTAATAAACAGAAGGTTTCGAAAGTACAAACTAAAATCAAGAAACAGAAATTTACAATTTCTGAAGCATTCAATAAACCTGAACCTTTAAATGTTTTACTGCCGCAGCAGCAAAGTCTTTTTAAAGCTGTTCCTGAAGCGGTCGAAGCTGAACCGATAATTGCTGAACACTCTGATTTACCAGAGACCGCCGAATCGAAGCCTGAACTTCCTGAAATCATAGAGACCCCTTCAATTACCGAGCCTGTAAAAACGGGCTTACTGGCCCCTGAGTTTTTACAAAAAGATCGTCAAGTCATACTGAAATCGACAACACAAGTTAAATTCAGTTGGAAACACATTCCTGAAGCTGAACAGTACCGAATTGAAACATCCACTAATCCTGAATTTACAGAGCCCACAGTTACCGTGACCCCAGAAAACAATTATGAATTTAAGCCAACAGAAACGGGTATTTTTTATTTTCGCTTAAGTGCCCAAGCACAGAAATTCGAAAACAGTCCCTTTAGCAAAGCGAAGATAGTGAAAACTGTAATTCCATCGATTATCGTCGACCAACTCAAAATAGAAGATGCTTACAAAGCAAGATCTCCAGCTGACATTGGGCAATCAAAAAAATTTCCGTTAAAATGGAATTCTATTCCGACTGCAAAAAAGTACACGATCGAGGTTGACACAGAAAAAGATTTTAAATCCGCTTCAAAAACAATTGTGTCTAAACCCGAGGGTTATTTACAGGTTCCACAAACGGGAAACTATTACTTCAGGGTCAGCGCGGTTGATAAAGCCAATAGACAAATTAGTTCAATGCCGTCTCTTGGTGAAATCACATATAAAAAAATTAATCAAATCAGTGGACCGTTGATCAATTCTGCTTATAAATCTTTATCTTATTATTTTCAAAAAGAATTCGGGCAATTTATCTGGCTTCGCTGGAAACCGTTAAAGGCCAGCAGCAAATATCGCTTAGAAGTATCCCAGGACGCAGAATTTAAAAAGCTGAATTACGCCTATGCAACTGCTGACACTCAGTTCTTGATTAAATCTAAAGTGCCGAAGGGCGAATACTTCTGGCGTGTGCGCTCGGAAAGCGAAGATCCACCATCAACGTGGTCTGAAATTGCTAAAATAACCATTCATACAAAATAAATTATTTTTTCTGCAGAAGATTTATTTTTTTTGCCAAAGACTGTAAAAAATCTGAATCACGAAACTGTACATGTAACATTTCTTTTTTACCTGATAAATAAAGATCTAATTCACGCTCCAGACGAAAAAGTGGGCCCGCAAATTTATTAGACACATAAAGAAGAATGAAAAATCCTAAAACAAAATTCATGACCATCGGCACCAAGACCGAGAAATATAATAAATTTTTCCAAGCACCTAATATTCGGTAATCAACGACAATTGATATATCTGCCTGGGTCTTTGCCTCAAGCCATTTCATTGAAAAATAAATGAATAAGCTTTGTAAAGCACTGACGACCAAAATGCTAATGATAACAAATTTAATCAGTGGTCTTTGCAGTTCGGGATAAATATAATACTTACGACGTAGTATGTTCACACTTTTATTGAAGACTATGCCCCGAACAGAAGTCAAGCCCCCCGACCAACGTCAGACAGTCTTTGCCGACTCCACAAATAAGGTGCTACTCTGAAGTTCATTTTATGTTACTGATTTTAATCTCATTCCTTATGGTTTTATGCATTTCGTTTTTTTGTTCACTGTGTGAAGCCGTTCTGCTTTCTTTATCGCCGGCTTTTGTGGCCGTGGTGGCTGACGGCAAAGAAAAATACGGACAACTTCTAAGTCACCATTTGGATCACCCGGATCGATCCATTTCCGCTATTTTAACACTCAATACGGTTTCCCATACAATGGGCGCTGCCTGGATTGCCTCATTGGTTCAAAAAGAATTTGGAGACAAATGGGTAACACTGTTTTCTGTGTTCTTAACCTTTATGGTCCTTATCTTTTCCGAGATCATTCCAAAAACGCTGGGTAAAAATCATTCAAAAGCCCTAGCTCCAGTAGCTGCTTACGGAATTCAGTTTATGATCGTGGGTCTATATCCTCTGGTTAAACTTTCAGAATTGCTTTCAAAAAATTTATCCACTCCATCTGAAGTTCCTGATGTAACCCGGGATGAAATGATTAAAACAGCAGAACTTGGTGTTGAAGAAGGCACAATTAAGGCCAAAGAATCGACGATCATTCGCAATCTTCTGAAATTAGATAAAATTTATGTTTCAGATATTATGACTCCCCGATCTGTTTTTACAGCCTTAGATGGCGCTATCAGTGTGGATGAAGTCGCTCGAAAATACCGACCCATTCGCTTTTCTCGTTTGCCGGTGTTTGAAGGAACCCTGGATCATATCATTGGGATGACTCACCGGTATAAGATTTTAGAGGCTCTTTCACAGGATCAACACACAAAACTGGTACGCGAGCTTATTTTACCAATTAACTCAGTGAATGAACGAATGACGGTGTCGCAGGCACTAGATTTCTTTATAAAAGAAAAAGATCATATGGCGTTAGTCGTTGATGATTATGGCGGAGTTACCGGATTAGTTACGCTGGAAGACACAGTTGAAACTTTGCTGGGTGTAGAAATTGTAGATGAGTTTGATAACATCGAAGACATGCGTAAATATGCAATGGAGCAGTGGCAAATGCGCAAAAATAATTCCCGCAGATAAAAGACTTTATAGCCCAAAAACCGGTCCAAACAGCACCACTTTAAATAATAGAACTGCAACCACTGTCAGTATGGCTAAGGTCGCGAAAAGACGCACGGTTTGATATTCTTTATTTTTAGAATCACTTTTCATCATAAATTTTCCGCGTGGCGCCTTTCCAACTTTCATTTAAAAAGCATAAACTAAGCCAATCCAACAAAGAGCCTAAAGGGGACCAAATGAAGCATGCGGAATTAGCAAAAAAAATTGATGCTGTTTGCCATTTACGCGGTGATTTTTTACTTCGAAGTGGGACCCGGTCCACTGAATATTTTGATAAATACCGTTTCGAATCTCAGCCTTTTTTATTAAAAGAAATTGCTGATCAAATGAAATCATTAATTCCACCCGGCACTGAAGCTTTGGCTGCGCTTGAAATGGGGGGAATACCCATCGGCACTGCCTTGTCTTTGATAACCGGAATTCCCTGCGCCTTTATTCGTAAAGAAGCAAAAACCTATGGAACTTGTCAGTTTGCCGAAGGAATTGAAATCAAGGGTAAAAAACTTTGTCTTATCGAAGATGTGATCACTTCTGGCGGACAAGTTTTATTAAGCACTGAAGATTTGCGAAAAAATGGTGCTTCGGTCGAAAATGTTTTATGTGTCATTAACCGAGGTGGACTTGATGCCGAAAATAAACTGAAAGCTAAAAATCTAAATTTATTCAGTTTATTTTTGCGCAGCGATTTTCCGTAAAACTTCACCCACCAGGTACAACGAGCCTGTTACTAGAACTAAATCGTCGGCGCCTGCTGTCGCAGCAATTTTATCTAACAAAACATGGACGTCTCGTTCCAAGCTTTTGGCTAATTTTTTAAAGTTTTCCGGATACTGATCAATCGCTAACCCTTTGAACGGGGTTTCTGTTAAATACAATTCACTGTTTTCTAATTTCGAAAAAATATTTAGCATTTCTGTAGCTTCTTTGTCTTTTCCGATTCCAATGATTAGATGAATCTTTTTCCATTTAAAATCTTTCAGCAACTTAATTAAACTTTCAGCTCCTGCTGGGTTATGATCACCAGATAAATATAAAGCTGATTTTAACAGTGGCCACGAAACCCTCTGCATTCGTCCTTTCCAATTAATTTGGTTTAAGGCAAACAAAGCCAAAGCCGGGTTAAATCCTAATTTTTCAAACACAGTTAAAGCGGTAGCAGCATTTTCGGCCGCACGTTCGCCGAATAAATTAATTTTAGCTTCACCCCACGGGGTTTGCAAAAAATATTCCGGAGGTTTGACTAATTCAGAACTTTTTATTTTTTTCAGCTTTATAGTCAAACTTTGATGCCAAGTGGATTCGGTTTTTGACTTCACTTCATTGACCAATGATAAAAGCTCTTCCTGAAATTGATGATGCACAACCAAATTCTTAGCTTGAACAATACCTAATTTATTTTTAGCAATTGATAAAAGATCACGACCTAAAATAGCAGTGTGATCCAATGACAAAGAGGTAATTACAGATACAGCATGGGGAATAGCATTGGTCGCATCAAAGGTACCCCCAAGTCCAACTTCGAAGATCGCAAAATCCAACTTATTATTCCAAGTCTCAGAAAAAAAATAATCAGCAGCCATCAGGGTCAAAGCCTCAAAATGGGTCAGTTCAAATTTTTCGATAAGGTCTTTATTTTGCAAATACAATTCAGTGAACTGGCCCTTCGATACCTGCTTTGCATTCACTCGGATGCGCTCTGTGGTATCTATTAAATGGGGCGAACTGTAAAACCCCACATTTTTTTTTGCAGCCAGCAGCAGGGATTCTAAGATCGCGCACGTACTGCCTTTTCCATTAGTTCCTGCAACGACAATAACTTTTTTGGGATCTATTTTAGAAAACCAGTTTGTATCTGAAAAAGCTTTTTTTATTTTTTCAATTCCCGGCATCTCTTTGGGCATAATGCTTAAGCGTTCAAGCAGTTCTACGATGGAATCAAAATCTGTGGGGTTGGTCATTGTCATCTGTATCTCAAAGCTATTTTCTGCGTTTCGATGTCATGCACTCTTAGATACTGAGCATAACTTAAATTTAAGTCCGCGGTGATTAAAGCCGTCTCTAAATCTCGGTTGGCAGCTTCGCGGTGTGTAAATAGCGACTGATAGGATTTGCGCGAATGACCAATCAACAACTCCTCAGTTACTGAACTGAAAAGATTTAAATTTTTTAAAATAAATAAATTTTGCTCTTTCGTTTTACCAAAACCAATTCCAGGATCAAAAATCAACTGCTCTGATCTAACCCCGCTTTCAAGTAGTTCCATTTTTTTTTGCGACCACCACGTGGTTAAAAGCTGAACAGGTGAAACTTCTTCCGATAAAAATTCATTTGTCTTTGCCGGAACAGAAAGTGAATGCATCACAAATGCTTTTTTTCCGGAACTTTTTAAAAGCTGCTTCATTTCAGCATGCTGAAATCCAGACACGTCATTGATATAATCAATTTCAAAAAATTCTAAACACTTTGTTAGAACTTCTGGTTTGTAGGAATCGATACTTATTTGAATGTCTGAATTTTTAGCAGCAGAAATTAATTCTAAAGCCGTTTTTAGTCTTTGCCATTCTAAATCTGAATCCACAGGCACTGCACCCGGCCTGGTTGACTGGGCTCCTAAATCTAAAATATCGACACCCGAACTGATTAAAGAGTTTATTTTATTATAATTTAATTTTTCGCTGCCATCAGAAAAGGAATCGGTCGTCAAATTTACAATTCCCACAATTTTTGGCCAAAAGTGCTTTGCCGATTTGCAAGTCTGAAAGGGTTTATCACCTATCCAACTTTCGGCCCAACGGGGTTTCACAATTTTTGCTGTTGGATATATATCTAGAAGCGGCAGCAGCGCAAATGGCCTACTTTGAAGCTGTTTATGGGGGATTTTCAAATCAGCTTCATTTAAATTTAAATTTTCCCAATACAAAATATCTAAGTCAATATCTCGCGGTGCCCACGTTTCTTGACTTACTCTTCCCATTTTTTTTTCAATACTTTTTAAAGCCTTCAACAGATCAAAAGGCTTTATTTGCTGACTTACTTTTAACAACACAGCTGCATTTAAAAAGTTCAGATTCCAGCTTTCAGAGCCGTGCGCAGGCAGCTGTGCCGAAGATTCATAAATAGCAGATACATTTTCAACGTGCACACCAGAAATTTTTTTCAAGTGAGACAAAGCTTGGCGCAAGTTTTTTATTGGCTGATTTAAATTTGAACCTAAACCAATTACAACAGCATCTGTTGACATGTGAACTCGACACCATCAATTAAATTTTTTACAGGCACGCGGATTTTTTTTATATTCAACTGAACCTCAGCTGAAATAGGTTGCTGACTTAAAATTTTGATAATGGCTTGAAATACTTCATAATTTAAATGTTCAATTAGATTATACGGCTTCAAGGTGGCGATTTTTTTAATCATCTGGGTCAGCTGCACATAATCGATGGCTTCTGTTAATTGATCTGATCGACAGCCGTTCAGGTTTTTTAAAAATTTTATTTCTAAAGTAAAATGAACAGGCTGAGTTTGTTTTTGTTCTTCAAGCGAACACCCTAAATTAACCCAAACTTCAAAATTATTTATTTTTAAAGTCTGCTTAACTTCACTCATTAGTTTTTTACTCCGATAACGTAAGCAATCCAACTTAAACAGGCTTCACCTTTTTCTACGGGCTTAAAAATTCCATTACCACCGCCTTTACGGTTAGTACCTTCCCAGTAGACAACAGTTTTATCAAAACCGGCTTCTATCATCAGATCTTTGATTTCTGGAATGCTCCAAAGTCTCCAGTCATAGGTAAATACATTTTCATATTTTTTATTTTTAAATCGAAAATGAATTTGAAATAAGGCCTCATTCGTCACCGGGTCAAAACTTTGCTGATCCCAATAATAAGTCATTTTCTTAAATTTTGACCGATCTTCAATGGCATCACTGCACTGAGTGCCGCCAAAAATATCAATCACGAATAATCCTTCATCATGCATCGACGCATGTACATTTTTGAAATACTGCAGAAGTAATTCTCTTTTTTTAAAGATGCAGTAAGAAAAATTGACGGCTGCAACGATGTCGGCTTTGGGAATACCGGGCTCTAAAACATTTTTTTGAATCAAGGCCACTCGGCTTTGCTGTTCAGATGTCAGTTTCGATATGTAAGCTCTACGGCCATAATCCAAGGGCTCTGGGTCTAAATCTAAACCACAAGATTTATATTTTTTATTCAGTTTAACCCACTCGGCACTTATGGCTCCGCCCGCACAAAAATCTTCACGTAGGGTGGTTAATTTTTTTGATTTTAAAATATCAAAGTAAGCTTGCTGGTAAAATTCCACGTCCGTTTCCGGAGATTGTACGGCTTCATGATACAAGGCATATTTATCAAAAGGCAGATTCACTAGGGAACCTCTGCGCAAATTTCACGAACCAAATGCTCTATTTCATGTTTCTGCGGGACACTGGAATCTTCAAGATTTGGATGCAGACCAATTCCAGGCAATGCTTTTCCCGCCAGCACACGGGGGGCAGCTTCTAATTCGTAAAATAATTCTTTGGTTGCACGATACGCTAAGTGCTCTGCAAAATTTGTGACTTCGGTGTCTTCATTCACAAACAGCACGCGTTTAGTTTTTTGAATCGAAGCTTTTATCATCGCCCAGTCGTATGGATAGATTGAACGTAAATCAATAACTTCAACAGAAAAGCCCTCTTGCTTTAAGCTATCAGCCACTTCATTACAGATCAGTAAATGCCTTCCGTAACTAACAACAGTTATGTCATGTCCTTCGCGTGTAATTTTACCTTTTCCAAATGGCACCAAATATTCGGACACTTTCGGCCATTTTGGTTTCCAATTTACTCGGTCGCCAATTGGTGCATCGATCATCGCTTTTAATTCTTTTTCGTCTGTTGGTTCCCCGGGAATTAAATCTTCTCCACGCACACGCATCAATGCTTTTGGTTTTAAAAATAAACAAGGGTTAGGATCTAAAATGCAAGATAGCAAAAGTCCGTACGCATCCAGTGGGTTAGACGGCATAACAACTTTCCAACCGGCTAATCTTGACGCCCAAGCATCAAACGAATGCGAATGATAAATGCTACCACGAATTCCTGCCCCGACCGGAGTCATCACAGTCATTGGCAATTGAAAGCGGCCGTTTGTACACCAAAGTGTGTTGCCCGCAATTTTTAATAAATCAATGGTATTAAAAATATAATCGGCAAACTGAATTTCGGCCACACAGCGATCACCTGTCATGGCAATACCCATCGCCATGCCGATAATTCCACGTTCATCTAAAGTTGAATTCCAAGCGGTTTTTAGGCCCTGAGTGGCTGTAAATACTCCACCTAACGGCGCACCAACATCTTGGCCATAAACATCTTTAAGGTCATAATTTGTTTCCGCATAATGTAAGGCCATGCGAATAGCCTGAGCCATATTGGACATTAGAATTTTCTCCAATCTGCATTTTCATTATTGGCGTAAGTGTGATCCCACACACTGTCAGCTTGTGGAACAGGTTCCGTTCGTACTTGCGCTAAAGCTTGAACTCCCTCGGCTTCGAATTCCTGCCAAATTTTT
>JAYUCH010000088.1:0-20487 GCA_043740435.1 Bdellovibrionales bacterium
AATATTTCTAGAATTCGACTGTCATCACTTGAGCCCGTTGAATTGACCCCAAGGTTGCTAGATCTTTATCAGAATCCACGTCTATGTCCACATTTTCACATGAGCATCCAAAGCGGTGATTCCGATGTGCTTAAGCAAATGAAACGAAAGTACACGCAACAAGATGTAGAGAAAGCATTACTACAAATTGAACAACTTGTACCGAATGCTTTTGTTGGCATGGATGTTATCGCTGGATTTCCGACCGAGACAGACGCTCAGTTTGAAAATACTTTTAATATTTTAGCAAATACCCCTTGGACAAGACTTCATGTTTTTCCGTACAGCGAGCGCATAGGCACCAAAGCAGAACAGCTGCCCCAGGTGCAGTTTCATGTAAGAAAAGAGCGTGCAGCTAAATTACGAGAACTCAGTCTTCATCGTCACCAAGCCCAAGCTTTAAAGCAGCGGGGCCTGGTTAAATCTGTATTAACTTTAAATGGGCAGAATAAAAAATACGATGGGCTGTCGGTTGATTATTGGTCGGTAAAGCTGAATCAAAAGACTGAAAAAAACCAAATAATTCAGGTTGTCATAAAAGATGTGTCTTATGTGAACTCCGATATTACATTGATCGGAGAATGTATCTAATGACATCATCACTTACGGTTCAAACTAATAGTTCCCTTGAAAGTCGCTTAAACTATAAATTTAAAAACTTGCAGTTACTGAAAGAATCATTAACTCATAAAAGCTTTTGCATCGAACAAAATTTGGATCAACCCAATTTTGAACGGCTAGAGTATTTAGGGGATTCAATTCTTAATTTTATTGTAGCCGAAGATTTATTTTTAAGGTTTCCGAAAGATGACGAAGGATTATTAAGTAAGAAACGGGCAAGTCTTGTTAATCAAAATACTTTAAACCAGTTGGCACAAAATATAGATTTAGCCGAGCAGATTATTTTGGGTCCAGGTGAAAAAAAGCAGAACTCGCACCAAAAACCAAGGGTTTTAGCTTCTTGTTTTGAAGCTCTTATCGGCGCCATTTACTTAGATTCAAATTTTTCAAAAGCTAAAGAGGTGGTTCTTTTTCATTTTAAACAGCTTAATTTTACATTAGACGAGGTCTCTGGTTTTGAAACTGATTTTAAAACTAGGCTGCAGGAAATCACACAAAAATTTAAAATGGGAACTCCGGTCTATGAATTATTGATGACGCACGGGCCGTCGCACAACCCCAGTTTTTTAGTGGTCTTAAAGTTAAACCAGACCGAAAAAGCCCGCGCTGAAGGCAGCAGCAAAAAAAAGGCCGAACAACAGGCTGCAGAATTTTATCTTAATTTATTAAAACAAGAAAATAAAACGTGATAGGAAAAAAAATGAGTTATAAAGCAGGATATGTAGGTCTTATTGGTCAGCCTAATGCTGGCAAAAGTTCTTTGATGAATTACTTGATCAAAGAAAAAGTCTCGATCGTTACCAATAAGCCGCAGACCACACGGCGGCGAATTTTAGGTATTCACACAACGCCCCAGGCCCAGACGATTTTTATTGATGCTCCGGGGGTTATTAAAGCCACAAAGGGTCTTAATTCTTTTTTAGAAAAAGAAGCGCTGGACGTTATCAAAGAAAGCGATGTGCTTGTAGCTGTTTTAAATTTAGACCAGAAATCTGCAGAAGATGCTGAACTGATTTTAGAGATGGTGAAAAATTCAAAACGCCCTTGGTTGGCGGTTATTACAAAAGTTGACATGGAAGATAAATTCCATCGTGTTTTAATTTTAAAGGAAATGGTCGAAAAATTTGGTGGTAAAGCGATCTTGATGTCGACACAACGTGAAAACGATGAGTACCGCGAAGATTTATTTAAACAAATTGAACTGTTGTTGCCAGATGCTGAGCTTCCTTTATTTGAAGATGATATTTACACCACTGAAAATATGCGCGAGTTAGTTGCAGAAATAGTTCGTGAACAGTGTTTTGAAAACTTAAATTATGAAATACCCTATCAGTTAGCAGTGCAAGTTCGTCAGTATGATGAATTTGCAAAACCTTGCCCTAAAATTTATGTCGATGTGCTGGTTGCAAAAGACAGCCACAAGCCGATTATCATCGGAAAAGGAGCTGAATTAATTAAAAAAATATCGCAAAAAAGTCGCGGGGAAATTGAAAAACTTGTGGGCGGAAAAGTATTTCTAGAAGTTAACGTGGTTGTTAAAGACAATTGGTTTGAACATTTACAAACGATGAAAGAATTGGGTTATGTCATTGAACGAAAATAATTTGATTGAATCGACTTACGACACTCAGTTTGCCTCAAAAGTGGCTATTATTGGTAGACCCAATGTCGGAAAAAGCACGCTGTTTAATATTTTAACTAATTCTCGAAAGTCAGTGGTTAAAAATCAGCCCGGAGTAACCCGAGATATCATCATTGAGCCTGTTGACGTTTGGGGTAAAAAATTTGATCTGATTGATACCGGTGGTTTAACGGAATCTCAGGACCTTTTTTCTAAACTTATTAAAGAGCAAGTCACTGATTTTCTTTTTACGGTGGATTTTATTTTAGTCGTTATGGACGGGCGTGTGGGTTTGGTTCCAGAAGATCGTGACATTATTAAAATTGCAAAGCAAACGGGTAAACCGATGCTGTTAATCATTAATAAAGTTGATCGACAGCACGAACAAGATATCGCGAAAGCTGATTTTTATGAATTTGGTTTAGATATTGTTGCGGCGTCGTTTGAACAGCGTGCAGGTCTTGCTGAAATCATGGAATGGCTGAATAAGCGAATCCCCGAGCAAACGGCGCATTTAAAAGAAGGTATGCGCATCGCAATGGTTGGAAAACCAAACGTCGGTAAAAGTTCTTTATGTAACAGGCTACTAGGTGTGCACCGAATGCTGGTTTCTGAAGTCGCGGGAACAACTGTCGATTCAGTGGATTCTCCGTTTATTTACAATGACCGTAATTACGTCATCGTCGATACTGCGGGGTTAAGACGGCAGTCTAAACGGGAAGAAGATATTGAAATTATCTCGGCGTTTAAATCTAAAGAATCCATTCGCAGAGCTGATATGGTTTTGTTAGTTATTGATGGGTTAACAGGACCCTCTGAGCAAGACGCAAAAATTATGGAAGCCATCTTAAATGATCATAAGGGTGTCATCATTGTGGCTAATAAATCAGATTTAGCAGGGGTAGAAGTCGAAAATTACCGCGAAACTTTCCGCGCGCAAGTCGAGCGCGTTTTTCATTTTTTCACAGATGTTCCTATCGTGTTTACTTCGGCTGAAACGGGATCTGGAATACCTGATTTATTTAAGCTGATTGAAAAAGTGACGAATAATATTAATTTTAGAATTTCTACCAACGAGCTTAATAATTTCTTTTTTGATACGATTCGTAAAACTCCGGCGCCTGTATGGGGTGTGAAGAATGTCAAATTTTACTATTTAACTCAGACCTACCAAAAACCACCCGCGTTTATTGCCTTTGCTAATCATCCGGACGGAGTTTCGCCGTCGTATCGTCGATTTTTAATCAAGCATCTAAAAGAAGAATACAATCTGCAAGGCACTCCGATTCGCATTTTCTGTATGAAAACCAGAAGCGGTGGGAAGGCTCCGGATTAATGGCCAAAAAAGCATCGTGGAGAAATCGATTTTCATTTTACTTATTAGCCATTGGTAGCGCCTGTGGTCTGGGTAATTTGTGGCGATTTCCTTATATCGTCGGAGAAAATGGCGGCGGTGCTTTTTTACTGCTGTATGTTTTTTTAGCGTTCACAATTGGATTAACATTGCTAATTGCTGAGCTAATGATTGGGCACTTCACAGGTGTTAGTATTTTAGTCGCTTCAAAACGAGTGGCTGTTCAGTTTAAGAAACCCTATCATTTATTTGGCTGGTTAAGTATTTGCATCAGTGCGGTGACGTTGGCCTATTACTCCGTTATATGTGGTTGGGTTTTACATTATTTGATGCAGTTTTTATTAAGTATATTTCAGGATCAACCACTTCTTTTTTTAAATAAAAACCTAACCTTAGCTTTGTATCAAAATTCTTGGTTACAATTTTTATTAGCCAGCGTTCATTTATTAATTTCTATTATTATTGTGGTCAAAGGACTAAGCGAAGGCGTTGAACGCTGGATCACTTCATTATTACCCCTGTTCGGCTTACTGGTGGTTATTCTGTTAATAAAATCCTTATCACTGGATTCAACACCCGATGTTTTACGATTTCTTTTTTATCCCGATTTTTCTAAATTGACATGGGGGTCACTAGGACATGCCGTGGGGCACGTGTTTTTTACGTTGTCTTTGGGCTTTGGCACAATGGTTACGTTTGGTTCTTATTTTAAAAATGAAGAGCATTTACCCAACATAGGTTTTCGTGTGACCCTGGTTGATACTTTAATTTCTATAATAGCAGTTTTACTTATTTTTCCGATCGCTTTTTCAATGTCGAAACAGCCGCTGACTGATCCCAGTTTATTATTTGAAGTGCTTCCGAAGTTTTTAGCAAAAGATAAAGGCGGAGTTTTTTTTGGACTTATATTTTTTATTTGTTTGTGGTTGGCCGCACTGAACGCCAGTATTGGCTTATTAGAAACGGTCACAGCAAATTTAGTAGAAAAAAAACCTGAGCTAAAACGTTCTTTATCAGCCTGGCTTTCGGGATCCGCAATTTTAGTTTTAACAATTCTGCCTGCTTTTTCTGGAACGTTTTTTAGAAATTTTAAATTAAAAGGCCAAAGTTTTATCGAGACACTAGACGCTTTTTTAATTAATGGACTGTTACCCATTGCAGGGCTTGGAATGGTTGTCATCGCATCCTTAGTGATGAGCGATTTAGACCGAAAAAATTTATTCATCAAAGATGGCAGTCCCACCAGTTACAGCATGTTTTCCCACTGGCGATTTTCATTGAAATGGATTGTGCCAGCCGTGATTATTTTGGGATTAATGCTTCAAGTTTTCGGATTTATTTTTTAGCTAGCAATTAAAAGTTAACGCCAATAATCGTTGATAAATCATAAATATCACCGTCCAATGTTGGTTTGACAGGTCGCGGAACAGAACCGGCAACTCCGCCTGAACCCTCTTCGATGAAGCGTTTATTTTCATCGGGAAATTGAACCAAGTGATAGGATCCTTGAATTCCAAAATAAGCTTTTCGCCGCAGCATCGGAACTTCTAAGCCTAAGCCAAGTTTAAAACCTGGAATATTATCTGGATTGGGTGCTAATTCATTACTTAAATTGTAGGTGCGTTTATAATAACCAAAACCCGTAATCACATACGGATTTAAATCCGCTAAGCCTTTGGTCACATTTTCAGTATTGAAATAATATTTAAAATTCAGATCTAAAGTTTGTATGTTTACATTCCCGGTGTAGGTGTTTGAAACCTGGGTTGGCGATGAAAAACTTTGAAACTGCACGTTGTGGTCTCCGGTTGTAAAACCTAAAGACGTAGCAAATTGAAAATCAAAAAAATAGGTAAACTGAAAACCATAAACCAAGTTTGGCGTGTAGGCCTCAGAAAATCCACCACCCAAATAGCCACGATAACCCAGCTGCAAACCTAAACTCAAATAGCGTCCGTTTTTAAAAAAATTAATGTCGGCTTCTTCTTCGGCATCTTGTTCAAATTCATTGTAATCAGAAAAAGGGTCAAAAGATTCATCGACATCGGCGGCTTGTGCAAATGACTGCGAATGACTTAGGCTGATTAAAATGACTGCTAAAGCCAAAAGATTTCGAAGTTGATTTGTCACTTTTTCAGTGTGAATGGATCCTAGATGTAGGACTACAAAAAATTATCCAAACCTCATCTTTAGTCCTGAAGCGTTAAGTCTAAACTTACTTGTCGAGTATCATCAGCAACTGGTATTTTTAACTTCATCCGAGGAGAACGATTTGATCGACTACAAAAACTCTGGTGTCGACATTCAAGCAGGTGACCAATTAGTTTCTTGGTTACAAAATTCTTCAGAATCTGTTACCGAAAATTCAACTTTATCAAAACTTCCTTCCGATGTTCCTGATTACAAAAACCGAGTCATCTCCGGAATCGGCGGATTTGCGGCCTTATTTGATGGGCGTTTTTCGCAAATGAAAAAACCACTCTTAGTGTCTTGCACTGATGGTGTGGGAACAAAAGTGAGACTAGCTTCTTATTTCAACGATTATTCCACCGTTGGCCAGGATTTAGTCGCGATGTGCGTGAATGACTTAATCTGCACGGGTGGCACTCCACTTTTTTTTCTGGATTACTATGCCACTGGAAAATTAAATTTAGAATCAGCCCAGGCTTTTTTAGCAGGAATTCGTACGGCCTGTCAGAAATCACATTTAGTTTTAATCGGCGGTGAAACCGCAGAAATGCCTGGCGTGTATCACAATAATGATTTTGACTGTGCCGGATTTTCGGTTGGTGTGGTTGATGAAGAAAAAATGTGGGGCGCTCACAAAGTAAAAGCTGGGGACATCATTCTAGGGCTTGCAAGTTCTGGCTATCACAGTAACGGTTACTCGCTGATTCGAAAAGTTTTTGCCGATGAATTTGAAACTTACAAAAATTGGCTGATGCAGCCCACAGAACTTTATGTTGAAGCCGTGCAAAGTGTAAAACCGGATTGTGAAATTCATGCAGCAGCTCACATTACGGGTGGCGGAGTCGATAATATTCCGCGCGTTCTGCCAATACATTTAAAAGCTAGGCTTAAACCGTGGCCGATGCCTGAGTGTTTCAAAGAAGTAAAAGCCCGTGCCAAAATGACTGATCAGCAGATGTTAGAAACTTTTAATTGCGGAATTGGTTTTACTTTAATTTTACCAGAATCAGAATTATTAAAAGCACAAAGTCGAATTCATCAACTTGGAATAAAAACCCAAGTTATAGGTGTCATTGAAGTTCGTGACCAGCAACTGCAGGAGCCCCATGTCCTTTGGGAATAGAAAAGCAAAAAACATGGCGGTTTTCATATCTGGAGGCGGATCGACGCTGCAAGCGCTGTTAGAACTTCAACACCAAATTTCTATACCACTGGTTGTTAGCAACAAAAAAAATATTCTTGGTAGTCTTAAGGCTCAGCGTTTCGGACACAGTTATTATTATTTTAACCCTGCCAGTTCTTGGGATGAATTAGCTGAAAAACTAAAATCCATGCACATTGATCAAATCTTTTTAGCTGGATTTATGAAACTGTTACCTAAAAAATTTGTCGATCAGTTTCCTGATCAAATTTTTAATATACACCCCAGTCTGTTACCAAATTATCCTGGGATTAATTCTGCCGACAAAAATTTTCAAGATAAAAAAGCCATGGGTGTCACCATTCATTCAGTGAATGCTAAAATGGATGACGGTGCTGTTCTATTACAAAAAATTTCTGCAGAAAAAAGCCAAGTCGACACTTGCACTTGGCCTGAGGCCCAAAATCTACTTCGTCGCACCGAGCAGCACTTGCTTCGGGAATTTATATACAGACGGTGTTTATGAAAATAGCATACTTGGGATATGACCGCAGCTGCTTAAGGACATTTTCGACATTAAATTCCATCAGCACAGACAATCAGGACATCATTTATTTTCTGAAGGAAAAAAATCAAGATCATCAGTTTAAGGTCTTTGAAAAAACAAATCTATTAAGTAACCAGTTAATGATTTCTTATGACACGGAAAAAAGAACTCAGGCGCAGAAAAACGAATTTGTATTATTCGAAAATAATTATAAGACTCTGCAGCAGCAAATTGGCGCAAAGTCTTTGGATTCGAAGGACAGCAAAACCCTGGACGTATCTGCTAGCTTTCCAGAAGAAGCCAAAATTTTAGATTTATCTGAAATTGTGGATATCCAATTCGATTCCAGTCGTAAAAAAATAGTTATTGAATTGGATAAAAAAGGAATTGAATCATTTGATATTTTGCTGACGGAATCCCACTCTTTGCTAGCAAATTTTTTTGAGCAAAAAAAAATAAGAATTTTTTCAAAAGTGCCGGCTATTAACTACACATGGTCATCATTTCAGTTTGAATTTGAAGTGCGTAAACCTATATCTGCTGTGCAAACTGGACAGCCTTTTTTCGTAATCACTGATTCCACCCGGGATTCAATAATTGATAACTGGTTTTATTGTCAGCTCAAAGACTCGATGATTCAGATCTGGAGCTTTCAGCCAACAAATCAAATTTATAACCCGGAATTTGAAAATTTCTACATTGACCGCATTCGACAGGCTGTCAGTTCTGCGCTGCCATTTTTACTTTTAAAAAATTATTTAAAAAGTCAGTTTTCTACAGTTTCAATGATTGCAGAAGAAAAAATGGCAAAGCCAATTTTAGGGTCTAGTGTTGTTGTGCAAAATTTTAGTTTTTGGAATGATTATCAAATGGAAATTTACCTGCAAAGAAAATTATATAAAATTGTTAATAAAATAAAGAAAAATAACGAGGCCAACCCATGATCGAACGTTATTCTACGCTTCAAATGGCAGAAATTTTTTCAGAGAAGTCACGGTTTGAATTCATGCAGGAAGTCGAATTAACCTGTGCTGAAGTGCAGGCTGAGATGGGTCTAATTCCGCTTGCAGCCGCAAAAAAAATCAGGAAATTAGCCAAATTTCAAATTTCAAGAATTTTAGAAATTGAAAAAACCACAAAACATGATGTGATCGCATTTGTTTCAAACTTAGCAGAAAATGTTGGTGCTGAAGGCCGTTTTATTCATTTCGGTTTAACCAGCTCGGATGTTTTAGATACGGCTTTAAGTCTGCAGCTGAACCAGGGTTTAGAAGTTATTCTGAGTGAGATTAAAAAACTAGAATCCACGCTGTTAAAAATGATTGATCGTTACAAAAACACTCTTTGTCCTGGTCGGACGCACGGTATCTTCGCTGAAGTTACAACCTTCGGCTTTAAATTGGCCGGCTTTTATGAAGAGCTTTTAAGAAATAAAAATCGGATTATAAACGCACAAAAACAAATCAGGCAGTGTAAATTAAGTGGTGCTGTCGGCACCTCTTCGGCGTTACCGCTAGAATTTGAAATGTTTGTGGCAAAGAAACTAAAGCTTTCTGTTGAACCCTTTGCGACGCAAGTGATTCCTCGTGATCGTCATGCAGAAGTTATCACATCGCTGGCATTTTTATTTTCAGGTCTAGACCGGTTAGCGATTGAACTTAGGCACCTGCAGCGCAGTGAGGTGAGTGAGGTGATTGAAGGCTTTACCCCTGGGCAAAAGGGTTCGTCTGCGATGCCCCATAAAAAAAATCCAATCAGCGGAGAAAATATTTCTGGCTTAGCCAGGCTTATGAAAAGCTATTCACAAGCGGCTTTAGATAATATTGGTCTGTGGCACGAACGGGACATTAGCCACTCCTCGGTCGAGCGGGTTCTTTTTCCTGATGTTTTTCATTTAAGTCATTACGGATTACAGCGCATGCAAAACTTGTTAGCTGGTCTTTATGTCGATGAAAAGCGGATGCTGGAAAACACGCATCAGTTGGGCGGGGTATTATATTCGTCGCACTTGCTGCTACATTTGGTTGAAAAAAAGAATTTAAGCCGTGAAAGCGCTTATCAAATTGTGCAAGCTGCAGCCCATGGTTTAAAGAAAAATCAGCATTTAAAAGACGTGCTTATCTTAAATAAATTTTTTGATAAAAAATCACTCGATGTAATTTTTTCCGGAGAAAAACATTTAAAATCTATACAAGCTCGGTTAAAAAAATATTTGAAAAAAAAGGTCAACAATGATGCATCATAATTTGATTTACGAAGGTAAAGCTAAACGTATTTTCGAAACTCAGGATGCTAATACTTTAATGATGGAATTTAAAGACAGCTTGACTGCTTTTAACGCGCAGAAAAAAGGTGAATTTACCGGAAAAGGTGCTTTGAATTGCCAGATTTCAACGTATATATTTCATTTGCTTTCGAAACATAATATTTCTCATCACTGGATAAAAAACCAAAGCGAAAATCAAATGATTGTTGTTAAAACAAAAATCATTCCGCTGGAAGTCGTAGTCAGAAATGTGTTAGCTGGTTCACTGGCAAAAAAACTTGGACGAACTGAAGGGCAAAAATTATCAAAGCCCTTGGTAGAACTTTATTACAAAGATGATGCCTTAGCTGATCCTTTTGTGAGTGATGATCAGGCATTGGAATTTGGTTGGGTGAAGCAAAATCAGTTAACTCAGATGAAAAAAACAGCCTTAGATATAAATGCGGTTTTAATGAACCATTTTTTAAAAGCCGGTTTGCAACTGATCGATTTTAAAATTGAATTTGGTATTAATAAATCTGATCAAGTGATTTTGGCCGATGAAATTTCTCCGGATTGTATGCGTTTATGGGATATTGAAACCCAAGAAAAGTTTGATAAAGACCGCTTTCGCAGAGACCTTGGCCAAGTGGCTGAAGCTTATCAAAGCGTACTCACACGACTAGAAGGAATACCTTTATGAATATAGGAATTAAAATTATGCCCCGAGATGTGATTCTGGATTCGCAAGGGCGCGCCATTGAAAGCTCGATGAAAAATAACGGGTTTAAACTGCAATCACTTAGGGCTGGGAAATACTTAGAAATTACAATTGATGAAACCAAAGTAGACCTAGCACGAACTGAAGTGGAAAAAATGCTGCACGAAGGTGGGTTGTACAATCCGCTGATTGAAAAATATGAAATTCAGATTTCATAATTAAGGATTGTTTAATGGCTTTAAAAGTTGGAATACCGCGATTTCTAGGTACAAACTGCGACGAAGACGTGCGTAAGTGGATTCAGTCTAAAGGTCATGAAACCGAATACCTGTGGTTCGAAGATCGTTTTGATATCAGTGCTTTTGACCGTATTGTGATACCAGGTGGTTTCAGTCACGGTGATTATTTACGCTGCGGAGCCATCGCAGCCCGCACGCAAGTGATGAAATCCGTTAAAGAATTTGCAGGTGCGGGTAAACCAATTCTTGGAATTTGTAATGGCTTTCAAATTTTGTGTGAAGCCGGACTTTTACCCGGAGCTTTATTAAGAAATAAAAATTTACGCTTTATTGATGAGTGGCAAACTTTACAGGTCGTGAATAATAAAAATAAATTTTCTACCCAAATGCAAATCAACCAAACCTTAAATTTACCCATCGCGCACGGTGAGGGACTTTTCTACGCAGATGCCGCCACGTTGAAAAGCTTGAAGGATCATCAACAGATTTGGCTTACGTACGCAAATAATCCGAATGGTTCTTTGTTAGACATAGCTGGAATCACGAATGAAAAGAAAAATGTATGTGGGCTGATGCCTCATCCTGAACGAGCTTTATTTAACTGGATGGGATCATCTGACGGAGGATTCTTTTTATGAATCAAGATCTAGAAAAAAATCTAAAGACTTATCGGTTATCGGTTGATGAATATGAAAAAATGAAATCAAGCCTTGGCGGTCGCGAGCCATCTGTCATTGAGTGGTCCTTATTTTCTGCTTTATGGAGTGAACACTGCAGTTACAAATCTTCTAAAAATCATTTAAAAAAGTTTTCTTTTAGAAACCTAAACACGCCGCTGATGGACGGTGAAAACGCGGGTGTTGTAGATCTTGGTTTTGGTGAAAAAATTGCGTTTAAAATGGAAAGTCACAATCATCCAAGTTTTATTGAACCGGTGCAAGGCTCAGCTACGGGCGTGGGTGGAATTTTACGAGACATTTTCACGATGGGTGCAAGACCCATAATGTCAGCGAATTATCTTTGTTTTGGCGAAGTTGAAGCGCCTAAAATGGATTTTTTAATGAAGGGTGTTGTTCAAGGAATATCATCTTACGGAAATTGTGTGGGCGTGCCCACGGTCAACGGACAAACAAATTTTCATCCTAAGTATAATAAAAACATTTTAGTGAATGCGCTAAGCATTGGCTATTTTGCTCCGGATCAAAAAATGGCGTTATCGAATGCTTCTGGTCCTGGTAATTTGGTGGTGTATGTGGGCGCGAAAACGGGCCGTGACGGTGTTCATGGGGCGGCGATGGCTTCGGCCTCTTTTGATGAAGATTTAGATTCAAAAAAGCCAAATGTACAAATCGGTGATCCCTTCTTCGAAAAACTTTTGATCGAAGCTTGTCTTGATGTTTTAGAAAAAAATCTGGTTGTTGCAATGCAGGACATGGGTGCTGCAGGACTTACCAGTTCTAGTTTCGAAATGGCCTCCAAGGGCCAAGTAGGCCTAGTGATTGATTTAAAAAAAGTTCCACTTCGAGATCACACCATGGGTCCTGATGATATTTTATTATCTGAAAGCCAAGAACGCATGCTGCTGATTTGCGAACCGAAAAACTTAATTCAATTACAAAATACGTTTAAAAAATGGAACTTAGATTCAGTTGTATTAGGCGAAGTGGTGAAAGAACGAAAAGTAAAATTAAATTGGGGTCCTGAAGTTTTAATAGAAATCGATCCAGATCTTATCGTAGAAAATGCTCCGAAATATGACCGCCCTTTCAAAGTGTGGAAACCGATACAACATGTTGAAAATACTGAAAATATAACTTTGCCAAATTTAAATCCGACGAAAATAATCGAAAAAGCGTTTGCAGCTGGCAAATTAAATTCTTTTCGTTGGATTTGGAGCCAGTACGACCAGCGGGTCGGTGCAAGAACCGCTGCCGCATGCGAAAGTGCTGTCGCTTTTTCAAGGCTTGATCATTCTGGGCGCGGCCTTTCGTTAGCACTAGGCTGCAGACCTGATTTGATGATGATGGATTGCCAGATAGGTGCTTACGATGCCGTTTATTACCCCGCTTTCCAAATGGCACTAAAAGGGGCGCAAGCGATGGCCGTGACAGATTGTCTGAATTTTGGAAATCCGCAAAAAATTGAAATCATGTCCGAATTCGTAGCCAGTGTGGATGCAATCGCGGAAGCCAGCAGAAATATTAATGCCCCTGTCATCAGCGGTAACGTCAGTTTTTATAACGAGACATCAGACGAAAATATAGTCTCGACACCAGCTACCGGAGTTGTTGGTCTTCGTGATTCCGTGGAAAATATTTTGCCGGATCATTTTCAGCAATCCTTTGAATCTATTATTCAGGTGCAGCTGAACTGGGTGCAATCCTCAACCTGGATTTCGTCTTTAGATCATAAAGTGTCAAAATTCACAATCAATCCAAAAGCTGACGTTCCCGATTTTATAAAACGCTGTCAAACCTTAGATTCGACGTTAAAAGAAAATCAATTCTCTGTTTCTGCCATCAAAGCTGTGGGCTTAGGCGGGATTGCTGTAACTTGTTTAAAGATGGTTCAAAAAAATATTGGTTTTGACCTGAGCTTTGACACCAGCGAGCAAAACGAAAGCGAACTTTTTACGGATCAGATGTATAGTTTTTTGATCACGACATCTGAGAGTGAAAAGCCACTGATTGATTTTTTTAAAAAATATTTTTCGGGCTCGTATATTGATATCAAAAAAATTGGTGAGACCGTGGAAAATAAACTTACCTTTTCTAAAAATTCAAGTCTTGATTTTGCAGATTTTAATAAAAAAATGAATAAAGGAATGTAAATGATAACAAAAAATTCGTGGAAAGATGAATGCGGAGTTTTTGGTATCTGGAATCACCCGGAAGCGGCCCGTTTAACTTATTTAGGCTTGTATGCACTTCAACATCGTGGACAAGAATCAGCGGGAATCGTATCTCTTGAAACAACTTCTGTTGTGGGGGGTCCAAAAGCTGTGCATCATATTTATAAAAGTCCTGGATTAGTGGCCGATATTTTTAAAGAAACACATTTGGTTAAATTAAAAGGTTTATCAGCGATCGGTCATGTTCGTTATTCAACAACGGGCGGAAATTCTTCGGCCAATGCGCAGCCACTGACTTCAAATTTATTATCTGGTCCTGTCGCTGTGGCCCACAACGGAAATATCGTTAACAGTGCTGTTTTAAAAGAAGCGCTTCAGCGGGATGGCTCTATTTTTCAGGGTGACAACGACACTGAAGTTTTACTGCATTTGTTAGCAAAAAATCCATCCACGCACTTACGCTCGGCTTTAAAAGAAAGCTTAACTTGTCTTGAAGGGGCTTACAGCTTTGTGGTCTTAGCTCACGACCGACTTATTGCTGTTCGCGATCCATTAGGATTTAGGCCCTTGGTTTTGGGCCGTATCGTAAATAGTTCAAGTTTAAGTTACGTTGTTGCCAGCGAAACTTGCGCACTCGATTTAATCGGAGCTGAATTTATCCGAGAAATTGAACCGGGCGAAATTTTAGAAATTAGCGCCAAAGAAATGGTTTCTGAGAAATTAAAAAGCACTCAAAACGCTAGTTCCAGAAAATCAGCTCAATGTGTGTTCGAGCATGTTTATTTTTCAAGACCTGACAGTGTTGTTTTTGGCCGGTCGGTTTATGGGACTCGAAAAAAATTTGGTCAGCAGTTGGCTCTTGAAGCTGGGGTCGATGCCGATATTGTTGTGCCTGTGCCAGACAGTGGAGTGCCAGCAGCGCTTGGTTTTTCAAACCAAAGTGGTATTCCTTTTGAATTTGGTTTAATTAGAAATCATTATGTGGGTCGAACTTTCATTCAGCCAACGCAAGCCGTGCGTGATATTGGTGTCAAAATTAAATTAAATCCACAGCCCGAGATTTTAAAAGGTAAAAAAGTTGTGGTCATTGATGACTCTTTAGTCCGGGGAACTACCAGCCAGAAGATTATTCAGTTGCTACGCCTAGCCGGTGCAAAAGAAGTGCATTTACGAATCGCTTCGCCGCCGACAGTGGGTCCTTGTTATTATGGCGTGGATACGCCGCAGAAAAGTGAATTAATAGCTTCGAATCAAAGTATCGAAGATATTCGTAAATTTATCGAAGCTGATTCGTTAGCTTATTTAAGCGAAAAAGGAATGTGGAAAGCTATAAACGCAGGTCCTGAAACATTTTGTGCCGCTTGTTTTAACGGAGATTATCCGACAAACTTAAAAAGTGTTGAAGTCTCAAAGAACATCGAAAAACAGATTTAATTATTTTCTACAACCAGGGGATTTAATTGATGTTATTGCACCTGGCTCCGCCACTGAATTAGAAGTACTTCAGCAATCGGTCAAACAGCTTGAAAGCTGGGGCTACAAAGTTCGTGTTTCAAAAAACTTATTAAAACCAGAATTATTTCTTTCGAACTCAGATTCTTTTCGCGCCGAAGATTTTAAAAAAGCATTACTGGCACTGGATTCAAAAGCAATTTGGTGTTTGCGTGGTGGTTACGGATCTATTCGATTGCTGCCGTTTTTGCAAAAGCTGAAAAAGCCAAAGCATAAAAAATTATTTATCGGAATAAGTGATGTGTGTTCTTTGCACCTTTTTTTAAATCAAAAATGGAACTGGCCCACATTACATGGGCCCTTAGTAGACCGGATTGGTTTAAATTTGCTATCTGACTCGAATGTCACTGAACTAAAATCTATCCTGACTAACCAAGAGCATGTCATCCTATTTGATCATTTGACCCCTTTAAATGCAGCGGCTTTAAAAACGAAAAACATCAACGCGCCAGTGATTGGCGGAAATCTGATGGTGACCACTTCCAGTTTAGGAACAAAAAACCAAATCACCGGATCTGGACGAATATTATTTTTTGAAGAGCTTAGCGAACGAGGTTACCGCATTGATCGTTGTCTGCAGCAGTTAAAGCAGGCGGGCGTCTTCGACAAAGCAAAAGCTGTTGTCTTCGGCGATTTTATTAAATGTGAAGAGCCCAATGGCATTGATTTATCGAAACCGACACTCATCAGTTTTTTTAAAGAGCTAAAGCTTCCGGCTTTTACGGGCATTCAGGCTGGGCATTCAACTTTACAAAGACCTTTGTTTTTTAATACATCTGCTAAGATCAGCAAAAGTGTAATTGATAAGTCCCAATTTCAGATGCTAGTCTATTCTCCAGATGAAATACTCAAGCCAAGAAAATAAGTTGATCGAACAAATTAAATTAGCCATACCGGATGTGACTCCTGGTGTTTCTGTTCGTGCTTATCATATGGGTCGCCTTGTCTGCGATATAAATACCGGACAGACGTACCCCTATTATGATTTATCTTCATTAACAAAAGTTATTTTCACCCAGCAAGCAATCATGGAAGCGTTTGATAAAGGTTTATGGAACTTGAATTCCCGAGTTTCAGACTTTTTACCTGATTTTCCGCATTTAGAAATGACCTTAGTTCAGTTATTGACTCACACTTCGGGTTTGGAATGGTGGAAACCTTTTTATCAAGCGATGCCACTGGATAAATCCTGGCTTGAAAAAAGATCTTGGCTGTATGAAAAATTGAAACAATCAACATTAGCTGCAAACGATAAAGCTATTTATTCAGATTTAGGTTTTTTGCTTTTGGGTTTTGTTCTTGAAAAAATGCATCAAAAAAATCTGTTAGAGATTTGGCTTGATTTTAAAGCACGGTATTATTCCCAAACGACGCTTGATTTTCATATCGAAAATAAAACAGATATACCAAACTTGCAATTTGCTCCGACAGAAGACTGTCCCTGGCGAAAAAAAGTCATGCGAGCTGAAGTCCATGATGAAAATGCCTGGGCCATGGGAGGTTTATCAACGCACGCGGGTTTATTTGGAAGTATTGAAGATGTTTCAGCATTTGGTCTGAACGTTAGATCTCAGTTACAAGGAATTGCCAGATATCAAGTTCGCCAAAAGACGGCGCAGTTATTTGCAACGCGTGCGGTACCGGTTGAAGTCGGTGATTGGGCTTTGGGATATATGATGCCCACTTTAGATGGCGCCAGTTGCGGCCCACATTTTTCAATTTTATCCATCGGTCATACCGGTTTTACTGGAACTTCTTTTTGGTATGACCCCAGACATGATTTATTAGTTTTAATTTTAAGTAATCGCCTTCAGTACGGCCGTGAAAATAAAACCTTTGTTAAATTACGTCCACAAATTCACAATTGGATTTTTGAATCTTTGAAAAGGACTATTTAATGCCGCATGCTTCAATTAAAAAATTAAAATCGGGCAGCCGTATTCATTTAATGGGAATTTGTGGCACAGCTATGGCATCTCTTGCGGGCTTATTAAAGGATCGTGGGTTTAACATTACCGGCAGTGACTCGCATCCTTACCCGCCGATGTCGACACAAATTGAAAGTTTGGGTCTAAAAATTTTAACTCCGTATCAAGCGGATAATTTAAATCCAAAACCTGATTTTGTTATTGTAGGAAATGTGATTTCTGCCAATAACCCCGAAGCCCAAGAGATGAATCGCTTAGAACTGGCATACTGCTCTTTACCTGAAGCCATGGGTGAGTTGATCATTGCAGATAAAAAATCATTTGTTGTTTCAGGAACTCACGGAAAAACCACAACGACATCTTTGCTTAGCTGGGTGGCTGAAAATTGTGGCCAACAACCAGGTTTTTTAATCGGTGGAATTCCCAAAAATTTCTCGAAAAGTTTTCGAAATCCGGCCAGCGATACCTTTGTGATTGAAGGCGATGAATACGATACAGCTTATTTTGATAAAGTGCCAAAGTTCATTCATTATAAGCCTAAGTTTACAATACTCACTTCGGTTGAATTTGATCATGCTGATATTTACAAAGATTTTGCAGCCGTAAAATCTGCCTTTAAAAAATTAGTCGAGTTGGTTCCGGTGGATGGATCATTGATTTATTGGGGGGATGATTCCAACGTTTCTGAAATTGCAAAACCAAGCCTGACCAAAAAATCTTTTTCCTATGGTTTTTCTGAAAAAAATGATTACGTCATTAAGATTCAAGATCAAAAAGAAGGTTTTACACTTTTTTCGGTTGATTTTCAGAACGAAAAATTAGGAGACTTCCGTACGATACTGACTGGAAATTATAATCTACTAAATGTGACTGCCGTGATTGCGCAGGCCCATGTGCAGCTTTGGGATTTTAGTTCCGTACAAAAAGCCATTTCGACTTTTACTGGAGTCAAACGCCGTCAAGAAATCTTAGGCGAGCCGCAGGGAATTTTAATTATCGAAGATTTTGCACATCATCCAACAGCCGTGAAAGAAACCGTCAAAGGAATTCAGAGTCGGTACAAAGGGAGAAAAGTTTTTTCAGTTTTTGAACCCAGGTCAGCAACATCAAGACGAAAAATCTTCCAAAAAGATTACGTCGAAGCTTTCCGTGTGGCCGATGAAATTATTTTGGCTGAAGCTTTTGACCAGGGAAAAATTGCTGAAAGTGATCGATTTTCCGTTGATGAATTAGTGCTGGACTTAAAAAACAGCGGCAAAAAAGCCAGCTCGTTTTCTAGGGCAGATGACATCGTTCAGTTTTTGGTCACCCACGCAAAAAAGGGTGATGTTATTTTAATTATGAGCAATGGTGGCTTTGATGGCATTTACCAAAAGCTTTTAACTGGCTTAGCTTAAAATACAATCAAATCAGAGTAAGAGCGATGCATTATTTTAACTGCACGCCAGTTAACAATTGAATCCCAGATTATTAAAAAATAAAACTGAATCCATGATAAAAAAAACGGCGGAACTAACACCGCTTATGAAACAATTTTGGGATATCAAAGCATTCCATGCTGATAAAATTTTACTTTTTCGGATGGGTGATTTTTTTGAAATGTTTTATGATGATGCGGTGAAAGCGGCACCGATTGTTGGCATCACGCTCACACAAAGAAATAAAAAATCTGAAGACTCAACACCAATGTGTGGTGTGCCCCATCACTCGATTTCAGGACCTATTAATAAATTATTGGCTGCCGGTTTAAAAATTGCAATTTGCGATCAAATTGAAGATCCAAAATTTGCAAAAGGCTTAGTGAAGCGTGCTGTCACACGGGTTCTAACGCCGGGAATGGTTTTCGATAGTGAAAATTTGGATCAAACAAAAGCACATTATGTGTGTGCAGTTGATTCGACCTCAATCAGTTTCGTCGATACCACCACGGGCGAGGCTTTTTATTATGAATTAGCGTCCGTCAGTGAAAAATTGCGTTTAATTTACATTTTACCGGTGGCTGAAATCGTTGTCACTGATGCGAGTGCACTTTGGATTAAAGAAAGTCAGCTTCAAGAAAAATATTTAATTTCTGAACATCAAACTTCTGAGAATAAAACGGCTGGCGATTCACGGTCCTTACTTTTTGATTATATCAAATCGCTTTCAGCCAGTGACGCCGAACTTATTTTGAAGTCTTTTGAAAAACGAACGGTAGAACGCCGATTAGCACTTTCACCAACAACTCTTCGGCACTTAGAAATTTTTTCGAATTATAAAGGCTCTGAAACCGGATCGCTGTTTAAAGCCATTGACCGAACAAAAACAACGGCTGGGTCTAGGCTTTTACGCCAGTGGCTTAGTTTTCCGCTACAAGACGTAGGTCAAATCGAAGCCCGATTAAATAAAATAAGTTTATTCCGCGATCATATGATGGAACTTAAAAAAGTTCGCGAAATACTAGTAGGTATGGGTGATATCGAACGCCGCATGGGTAAAATTGCACAGCCCCAATGCCACGGACGCGATCTTTTTTCGCTAGGGACGTCCATTCAAATTGGCCTTCAAGCTATCAAGTGGTGTGAAAAGTTTTTTCATTTTGATCACGCAGAATACTTGGGTGAAGCTTTTGCTTTAGCTTCACGAATTGAAAATACGATTGATCCAGAAGCAGGACTATCTGTGAAGCAGGGGCATGTTATTAAAAAAGGATTTTCCAGCACACTTGATGAATTAATTCATCTTTCAACGAATGCTCATACCCTGGTGGCAGAACTTGAACAAAGCGAAAAAGTAAAAACAGGAATCAATTCACTTAAGGTCAGATACAACAATGTTTTTGGATATTATATTGAAATTACGAATACGCACAAAGACAAAGCGCCCGCGCACTATCACCGAAAACAAACCTTAGCCAATGCCGAGCGCTTTTACACCGACGAATTACTGGAACTGGAAAAGAAAGTTCTTTCGTCACAGGCCAAACGCTTTGAATTGGAATATGAAATCTACAGTGAATTACGGGCACAGATTTTAAAATCGGCCGGAGTGGTTTCAAAACTAGCTTCGATTTGTAATGAAATGGATGTTATTTCAAGTTTAGCCTGGCTTAGTTTAGAAGAAAGTTACTGCCGCCCAGAATTTTTAACGTATAATAATTCAGACAGAACTTTGTACATTGAAGATTCCCGACATGCGGTCGTCGAGCAATTTGTGCGCGGCCAGTTTGTTTCTAATACGGTGCAAATGAGTTCACAAGCCTGTCTGCTACTAACAGGGCCTAATATGGCCGGTAAATCCACACTGATGCGACAAGTGGCTTTAACTGTATTACTGGCGCAAATGGGATCTTACGTTCCGGCTTCGAAGGCCACATTACCCATTTATGATGCCATTTTTACGAGAATCGGAGCCAGTGATCAATTGTCCGAAGGGTTATCGACTTTTATGGTCGAGATGACTGAAACCGCAGAAATGTTAAAAGAAGCTACCGATCGAA
>JAYUCH010000089.1:0-54037 GCA_043740435.1 Bdellovibrionales bacterium
CGGAGCCTATATCAACGGTCCCGAAGTCAGTGAACTTGAACAAAAATTAGCTGCGCATACAGGTAGTAAACATTGTTTAGCTGTTGCCAGCGGAACAGATTCTCTGTTGATTCCCATGATGGCTTTGGGCATTGGTCCAGGCGACGAAGTTATCACAACAGCTTTTTCTTTTATCGCAACAGCCGAGACAATCGTCTTAGCGGGCGCTAAACCAATCTATGTAGATATAGATAAAAAAACTTTTAACATCGATGTTAAAAAAATTGAAGCGGCTATCACGCCAAAAACAAAAGCGATTGCACCCGTTTCATTATATGGCCAGGCCGCTGACTTAGAAGAGATCAACGCCATCGCAAAAAAACATAATCTTTTTGTTATCGAAGATACGGCGCAGTCCTACGGTGCAGGCTATAAAAATGGTAAAAGTGGTTCCATGACCACGGCTGCAGGAACTTCATTTTACCCAGCAAAGCCGCTGGGTTGTTACGGTGACGGCGGGGCCATTTTTACGAATGATGATAAACTTCAGATCGCAATGAAAGAAATCCGCGAACATGGTTCTGAAAAACGCTACTACCACACCCGTCTTGGAGTAAATGGACGACTTGACACAATTCAGTGCGCTATCCTTTTAGCTAAATTAGAACGTTACGATTGGGAAGTTGACCGACGTAACCATGTCGCCAGCAAATACAGCGAAGCTTTTATTGGTTTAGATAAAATTGATCCCCAGTTTTCGACCCCGTTCGTAAAACCCGGTAATAAAAGTGTTTGGGCGCAATACACTTTAACAATATCTCACCGAGAAAAATTTCAAAAGAAAATGCAAGAGCTCGGCGTGCCAACTACAGTTCATTATCCGATGACGATGCCTGATCAGCCTTGGTACAAAGAAAATACTCCTGTCACTTTTGACATCAGTAATTCACGTTGGGCTGCAAGTCATGTCATCAGTTTACCGATGTTTCCCGATATGACAGAGCAGCAACATGAAATAATTGTTGCCGCAGTTAAAAAATCAGTCGAATTCTCTATGATTTAGCGATAGTCTTTCGGCTATGACAGAGTTTAAATCATTAGCGAAAACAGTCTCTATGAATTCCCCAACTGGAACAATCACTTGGGGGGATGCCAAAAATTTTGTACTTTTCGCAGGTCCCGATATTATCGAAGATGAAGGCATGGTCATCGAGACTGGGAAAGAGCTTAAACGGGTTACGCAAAATCTTGGAATTCCCTGGATTTTGAAATGCTCGTTCGATAAAGCTAACCGCCAAAGCTCAAAAAGTTTTCGCGGTCCAGGCATGAACCAGGCACTTAAATCTTTAGATAAAATTAAATCTGAACTTGGCTGTGCTTTTTTAACTGATGTTCACGAAACCATTCAGGTTGAAGAAACTGCCAAATATGCAGAGGTTATTCAGATACCTGCTTTCTTATCACGCCAAACCGATTTATTAGTTGCTGCTGCAAAAACAGGCCGAGTCATTCATATTAAAAAAGGTCAGTTTCTGGCGCCGTGGGACATGAAGACAATTGCACAAAAAGCTGTGCAAGCTGGTAACGATAAAATTTTACTTTGCGAACGTGGTACTACTTTCGGCTACAACCGACTTATCAATGACATGACTGGTTTGATCGATATGCGAAATCTAGGATTTCCCGTCATTATGGATTGCACACATTCCACACAGCTTCCAGGAGCAACTGGCGAATCCAGCGGTGGCCGTGGCGAGATGGTTTGGCCTTTAGGCAGAGCTGCTATGGGAATTGGTGTGGATGGAATCTTTCTTGAGACTCATCCGAACCCAGAAAAAGCACTTTGCGACGGACCAACTTCGCTTCCATTAAAAAATTTAGAAAAAGTACTTAAAAACTTACAAAATATATTTAATACGCATAACCTTAGCTAAGATGGCAAAAGCAGCGTGGGCTAAAAAATTAATCCGTCCGATTTTAGCGCTGCTTTTTATTTATCTGCTTATTTTAAAAGGCCCTTTTAAACTTCAGCAAATTTCGTTTATTCTGACGCAAAAAAAAATTCTTATCCTGGGGTTTACTCTTTTATTAATACAGTTTTGTTTGATGGCTCTTCGCTGGAAAAAAATTGTTCAGCAAAAAATCCCGCTGACATTTGGCCTTAGTTTCCAACTGACTTTGATAGGTCAGTTTTTTTCGTTCTTTATTCCTGGCGGTGTCAGTGGCGACGTTATCAAAGCTTTGGAGCTTTCAAAAACGAATGATCTTAGTCGCAGCGATAGCTTTGCAACTGTACTGTCAGACCGAATTTTAGGGCTATTTTCAATGGTGCTGTTTTCGACAGCTTTCCTGATGATTGATTATCTGAATTCACAAACAACCGACACATTCCACTATCTGCTTTCGAGTGCCGTTATGCTTTTTGGAATGCTGACAGGAATTTCAATGGGGCCCAGGATAATCGATTTTTTATCTCGGTATTTTAGCACTCAGAAAAATAAAATCTTAGTTGCTGCAGAAAAAATTATTTCTTCGTTCGCCCTGACTTTTAGTAGTTTTCGCGATAAAAAAATTCTATTTTCAACAATTTTTTTAAGCTTAATGATCCAAATACTTTCGACCTACTTCATGAGTGAGGTCATCAAAGCGCTAGGCGTAGAAATGCCATCATTTTTTGTTTTCTTCGCTTTATCCTGCTTTGGCTTTTTGGCTTCAGCAATTCCGATTACTCCCGCGGGAATTGGCGTCGGGCAAACTGCTTTTTATTTTTTATTCACTAACATCAGTGTCGATCTGGGAAACGCAGCCGTAACTGCCGTCAGTATGTTGCAACTATTTATGTTCTTGTATGCACTTCTTGGCGGATTGCTGTTCGCTGTGAAACCATTTTTTGATTCAGCGAAAGTAACTAATTAACAGGTAACAAATTAATACGATTGGAGATTTATGAGCTTACTGATAAAACAACTTATAAACCTTATCCGTTTACTTCATTCGGATACGGGTCAGAATCAAATTGCTACCGGGCTGGCGTTCGGTGTTTTTCTGGGGTTCGCACCATTTCTATCTATTCAAACCTTACTGGTCCTATTTATTGTTTTTATTTTTAGGGTCCAACTGGGTGCTGCTTTTCTTTCGGCTTTCTTTTTCAAATTTATCGCTTTTTTGTTAGACCCAGTAGCGGACATTCTTGGAAAATGGGCTTTAGAAAACCCAGCGTTTCGCGGAACTTGGTCTACGATGTACAATACTCCTCTTATTCCAATGACCAAATTTAATAATTCGATCGTGATGGGATCATTCATCATATCGCTGATTCTTTGTCCGATATTATTTTTTGTGTTCAAAAAAATGATCATAAAATATCGCAGTGAAATTGTCCAAAAGGTCGAAGCTACAAAAGCTTGGAAAGCCTTCAAGGCCACAAAGTTTTACTTTTGGTATATGAAATACACTGACTTGTACGGAGGCGCTTAATGTCGAACACAGACAATTCACCAGAAACTTCATCAGCAGCAAAAGCTCAGAACGTCCCGCTTAAAAAAAATCAGGGCCCGATTCGTTGGAATGCAATCATCCCCTTCCTTGTTTTTATGCTGTTGGCTTGGGTTTATTTCTATTTCTTTTTTGATTCGAATATGAAAAGTGCCATTGAATGGGCTGGCTTCAAAGCGCTTGGTACCGAACTGAATATCAAGGAATTCAAAACTTCATTTATTGATGGAAAAGTAGAACTTACAAAAATTGAAATCACCCAAGCCACAAATCCAGAATTTAATTCCATAGAGCTATCGGATGTTCGCTTTGCGCTTAACTGGGGAGCCTTACTCCGATTAAAGTTTGTCATCAACGAGATGGCTGTTGAAGGTATTCAGTTTATGTCTAAAAGAGCTTCTGTTGGCAAAGTGGCGCCACCCGAGCCAGCAGCCACGGACAGACCCAGTTTTGTTCAACAATTATCCGACAAGGCCGTCAATAAATTAGAAAAAGACAATCAAACAAATGTGCTAAGTGACGTTTCAGTTTTTTTAAAAACAGGCAACTTCGATAACCAAATTAAAAATCTAGAATCTCAGCTATCTTCTAAAGCAATGTTAGAAGAAATGAACAAAAAATGGACTTCCAAAAAAACCGAATGGGACGGAAAGATTAAATCTCTGCCTACCAGTGCCGAACTCAATTCTTTCAAAACTCGTTTTGAATCCATAAAAAGTAGGGACTTCAAAACTCCGCAAGAATTGGATTCCTCGGTCAAACAGTTTAATGAGTTGATTAAGGACGTTGATAGCAAAAACAAGCAAATTCAGGACGTCAAAAACCAATTAGATTCTGATCTTAAATCGCTAGACCAAGATTACAAATCCGTTGATAGCCAAGTAAAAAAAGATATCGATTCATTAAAGTCTCGTTTTAAAATTCCTAAAATCGATGCTGCCAGTTTTGCAAAATCGTTGTTTCTTAGTTATTTAACCCCGATCATGAATAAGCTAGATCACTTTAAATCTCTTGCTGAAAAATATTTACCACCAAAATACGCCGATAAAGTTTCTGGTAAAAAAGACACAGATGGGAAAGACAATCAGTCAGACACAATCCAACCCCATGCCCGAGTTCGTGGAACAACTTATGAATTTCCGGTTGCCAACGGTTTTCCTCTTTTTTGGATAAAAAAAATAAGCCTTAGTTCGACATCGAATGCCAATGCCGATTACGGAGATTTTACCGGTCTGATTGAAAATATAACCTCTAATCAACGCCAAATTAACAAGCTGACGACGTTAAACATCAATGGCTCTTTTAAAAAAATGAACGTTTCAGGCGTAAAAATTAATGTCGAATTAAATAACTTAAAAGATGAATCCGAAGTTAGTTTTATTTTCAATATCAGTGCTTTCCAAATGTTGAATTTAGAACTTCTAAAATCCAATGATTCCGAGATTTCCATTCCACAAACTACGGCCAGCTTCGCAAGTTCAGGTAAATCTGTTGGTTTTAAAAACTATGACTTAAAAATGAAGACTGAATTTTCGGAGGTTGCATTTAAAACCAGTGCAGCTGACAAAACCGTTGCGGATGTTTTAGCTGATACATTGAAAGTAATAAAACAGTTTAATGTAGAAGCCTCAGCCAAGGGGCAGCTGAATGATCTTAATTTAGATATTCGCTCAAGCCTTGGAACAGATCTACAGCATTCCTTCGAAAATCTACTAAAAAATAAATTGGCAGAAGCGAATGAAAAACTTCAGTCGGCCGTTAATGCCGAAATCGGCAAGTTAAAAAGCCAGCTGACGGCACAAACTGATACTATTAAAAACCAAGCTAACGGTGAAGTTGCAAAAGTTCAGAAGCAAGTCGACGAGCAAAAGAAACAGGTCGACGAGAAAATTAACGCCGCAAAAAAAGATTTTGAAAAACAAGCTCAGAAACAGCTGCAGGATGCAGGTCAAAAAGCTGTCGAAGATTTGAAGAAGAAATTAGGGTTTTAGATATTTTAAGTTTTAAATTTAGATACTTTTCCAGTTCACAACGGCGCGGATGCTTCTGATATCGTTCTCTGCTGGACTTAAAATTAGAGTCATAGGTAAGCGGTCCACGTCTAATTTTTTTGAAATCTTTTTGTCGTAATCCCATATTCTTACAAAATGCGGCTCTTTCATTTCAGGAAAGCTTCTCAAAAATTTATCGATATCCTGTTGCGATTCATCTAACGATATTAATATGAACTGAGCATTGTCTTTGTTAGCTTTAGCGTAAGCCACTAACTCTGGTATTTCATTTAAACACGGGCCGCACCAAGAGGCCCAGATGTGTATGTAGACCGTTTTTTTCTGCACGCTTAAAAATAGGCTTAAAGGCTGGGCTTTTGAATTATAATCAAACCAAGCTTGTGAATCCAGAAAATAAATCAGCTCGGATTTTGTTAAATCTTTTTTCTTATAAATCCCCTGTTCATTTTTGGGACTTGACTCAAGACTTGTCGAAATTCGGTTCCAATTAAAAACCCCAACAACGATCAGCGCAGCCAAAGCTAAAAAAACAAGACTGATTTTTTTATTCATGAAGACCTCATTCTGTTTTCAAGTTTCCTTTTTAAGTAAAAAAAAACCCAAGGTTCGCTTGGGTTTTTTCATAAAAAATGTTTAAAAAGAATCTAGTTTCGAGCAAACATTGCGGATCTAGATTTTGTTTTCATCTTGCGGATATTCTTTTTAGATTTTCCAGCAACGATTGTTTTAGCTTTTTTAACCTTGCTAGCAATTTTAAGAACTTCCTTAGCTCCAGCTTTAGTTTCTTTGCCTTCTTTCGCAGTTTTTGCAGACTTCGCAATAGTCTTTCCAAATTCGTCAGTAGTTCTTGATTTAAAATCAAAATCCACGAATTCAAGAAATGCCATTTCTGCAGTGTCACCAGGTCTACGGCCGATTTTAGTTACTCGGGTGTAACCACCATCACGGTCTTTAAACCGAGGTGCTACGGTCTGAACTAAACTTAATGCATTCTCTTTATTAGCCAGACGGCCGACTAATAAACGAATCGAATTAAGATCATCTTTTTTAGCTAAAGTGACTGCTTTTTCAACGTGTCTACGAACTTCTTTTGCTTTTACAACAGTCGTACGGATACGGCCGTGTTCTATAACTGAATTCATTAAACCACGAATCAAGGCTTTAAGAGGACCACTTTTACGCGCAAAGTGTTTTGTTAGACGGCGATGTGAAGACATAAAAAAACTCCTATATACTTTAAAAAACTAAAAAACCTAAAACGTTTTAACTAAACGTTCGCTGGCGGCGCTTCGCGCTTAACCTGAGGCATTTGATTTGGATCCCATCCTGGAGGTGGCCATCCGTCGATTTTCATACCTAAGCCCAAGCCCATTTCGGTCAAAATTTCTTTGATTTCATTTAGTGACTTACGACCAAAGTTTTTAGTCTTAAGCATTTCCGCCTCGGAACGAACAACAAGTTCGCCTATAAATCGGATGTTAGCGTTCTTCAAGCAATTTGCAGAACGAACACTAAGCTCTAGGTCGTCAACAGATCTGAACAAGTTTTCATTCAAAGATGAAGAACCCATTTGCTTTATTTCATCTGAAGGTTCTAAAGATTCATCAAAAGTTAAAAATATCTGCAGCTGTTCTTTTAAAATCTTAGATGCCAAAGAAACCGCTTCTTCAGGCTTCAAAGATCCATCAGTCCAAACTTCTAAAGATAAAGAATCGTAATCCGTTCTTTGACCTACGCGCGCATTAGAAACCGAATAATTCACCTTACGGATCGGAGAGTGAAGTGCATCGACACCGATGTAGCCAACAGGAAGTGCTTCATTTTGATTTTCTACTGGCGAGTAACCTCGACCGTAAGAAACAATAAGTTCAGCGTTAAAATTAGCATTATTACCAAGAGTAGCTATGTGCTGATGTGGATTTAATATTTCAATCTTTTCAGAAGTAATAATATCAGCAGCCGTAACTATACCAGGACCTTTTTTAGAGATTCTAAGTGTCAAAGGCTCAGAACTAAACTGACGAAAACGAATCTGTTTAAGATTTAAAATAATATCTGAAACATCTTCTAATACGTCTGTTAATGTTGAAAATTCGTGAAGTACTCCATCGAATTTAACAGCTGTGACAGCCGAGCCCATCATAGAGCTTAATAAGATTCTGCGGATTGAATTACCTAAAGTAACCCCAAAGCCTTTCTCCAGCGGACGAACAACAAATTTTGCATATTCGCTAGACTGAGATTCTTTTTCAATCTCGAAACCTTTAGGTTTAATTAGTTCTCTCCAAAATTTATAATAGTGCTCTTGCATATTCGTCCTTCTTAATTATCGAGAGTAGTACTCAACGATCATACTTTCTTCGACAGAAATTGTTATTTCATCACGTGTTGGAGAATCTTTAATAATACCTTTAAATGCCGAGTGGTTAGCTTCTAACCAGCTTGGCACTGACCTGCGAGATACAGCCTGGATTGCGCTTAGAATCGTAGCCAATTCTTTGCTGTTTTGAGCCACTTCAATGACATCACCCTTTTTAACCAGAGCACTAGCGATATTAACACGCTTCCCGTTAACTAAAAAATGATTATGACCGATCAGCTGTCTTGCTTCACGACGAGAATTAGCAAAACCCAAAGTGTAAACTACGTTGTCTAATCGTAACTCTAAGGTTTTTAACAATTCGGTTCCTGTTATCGCCTTGCTTGCATCTGCCATATGGAAATACTTGCGAAATTGTTTTTCAGACAAACCATAGTAACGTTTTGCCTTTTGTTTTTCACGAAGCTGCAAAGCAAATTCGGAAAATTTCAAACGAGACTGACCGTGTTGTCCAGGGGGATACGGTCTTCTTTCGAAAGCACATTTATCTGTGTAACAACGATCACCTTTTAAAAAAAGCTTCACATTTTCACGACGACATAATTTACAAACTGAATTCGTAACACAACTCATATTAACCTCAATTAAATTCTTCTACGTTTAGGTGGACGGCAACCGTTATGGGGTACTGGAGTAATATCTTTTAAAGATAAAATTCGGATTCCGGTACCAGCCAAAGCTCTAATTGCTGGCTCACGACCTGCGCCTGGGCCTTTCAAAAGTACATCGACAGATTTCATTCCGCTTTCCATCGCTTTTTTAGCTGCATCTTCTGCCGTTACTTGAGCCGCAAATGGAGTTCCTTTTCGGCTGCCCTTGAAGCCAAGGTGTCCTGCTGAAGACCAAGAAACCGTATTTCCAACCGGATCAGTAAATGTCACGATAACATTTCCGAAACCAGCAGAGATATGACACTGACCCTGCAAAACATTTTTCTTAACTTTCTTTTTTACGACAGCTGTTGTCTTTTTTTGTTCTTCTTTAGCCATTATTTTATCCTACTTTAATTAAACAATTTTTTTCTTGTTAGCGACTGTTTTCTTAGGACCTTTACGTGTTCTTGCATTCGAACGTGTATTTTGACCACGCACTGGCAAACCTTTTCTGTGTCGGCTTCCACGATAGCAGTTAACGTCTGTTAAACGCTTGATCGCCATGCTGATTTCACGACGTAAATCACCCTCAACCTTAAAACTTCCTTCGATCAGCGCTCTCATTGCCGCAATTTGTTCGTCCGTTAAAGCATCTGTTCTTAAGGTATCAGAAATTCCAACTTCTTTACAGATTGTTCGTGCACGTGGACGACCAACACCAAAAATATATGTTAATGCGATTTCTACTCGCTTATTCCGAGGTAAATCGATACCCATCAAACGTGCCATAATTAACCCTGCCTTTGCTTGTGTTTTGCGTTCTCACAAATAACGCGAATAACACCTTTTCTCTTGATAACTTTACACTTATTACAGATTTTCTTTACCGATGGTCGAACTTTCATTTCAATACTCCGCACAAAAGGTTAAATTAATTAACATTCAAAAAACTTGTAGTCTAGCCTTTATTAAGCTAAGCCCAGAATTTTTTCAATCTCTTCTAAAACTATCTCCGGATCCTTTGAACAATCAACTTTTTCCAACATATTTTTGCCGCGGTAAAAGTTGATCGTTGGACCCGTATTTTTTTCAAATTGAGCTAGCCTTTCACCGATGACCTCTTTTTTATCATCTGGCCTTTGCTTCAGCTCTCCGCCACATTTTTCACAAACACTGCCTTTCGAGGAAGGTTTGGAATCTATGTGGTAAATTTCGCCACACTTTGCACATGTTCTGCGCCCGGTAAGGCGACTAACAAGCAACTCATGGTCAATACTAAAGTAGACAACTTTATCTATCTGTTTAGTATTTTTTTTTAGCATTATCTCTAAACTTTCTGCTTGAGATACAGTCCTCGGAAATCCATCAAAAATAACTGACTTGCCATTATTTTTGTCAATGTAGCTTTCAACTAACTTGATCATCATTTCATCGGGGACTAATTTCCCTTGATCCATGAATCCCTGTGCCATTAAACCCAACTGGTTACTTTCTGCTATGGCACTTCTTAGCAGGTCACCCGTACTTAATTGCATAAAACCATGTTTATCAATTAAATACCGTGATTGCGTGCCTTTGCCTGAACCGGGCGCTCCTATCAGGACTACGTTCAAAACTGAACCCTCCTGCTACGGATTTTAACGCCTTTCAAAAATGAATCATATTTTCGGGATAGTAAATGAGATTGAATCTGCTGAGATGTATCGATAGCGACTCCAACTAAAATCAACAAACTTGTGCCACCAAAGTAAAATGGGATGTTAAAAAACTGTGCTAGCAATCCCGGTAAAATACAAATTACACAAAGATACAAACAGCCCAGTACGTTAATTCGGTCCAAAACATGACGGATAAAATCAGCAGTGCTTTTGCCGGCGCGAATGCCAGGAATAAAAGCTCCTGATTTTTTCAAATTTTCTGAAACTTCATCAGCATTGAAAACAATATCTGTGTAAAAAAACGAGAAAAACACAATAAATAGAACAAAAAGAATATTAAAAATTACACCATTAGGGTTCAAAGAATCCCGCATTGCATTAACCCAAGGGGCTTTCACAAATTGCGCTAACGTACTTGGAAACATTAAAAGTGAACTTGCAAATATTGGTGGGATCACACCTGCGAAATTTATTTTTATCGGAAGGTGGCTGGAAGCAAGTGAACCCATATTGTTGTTCGCTAGCTTCTGACTGTATTGAATAGCTACGCGGCGCTGTGCCACTTCCATAAAAATTACGGCAGCAATTACGCTAACCATGAACGCTAGCAGCGTCACCGCGACAACCGGGTTAATTTCTCCGTTTTTAACAAGCTCAAATAGACTTGAAGCTCCGCGAGGTATCGATGACGCGATGCCAGTGAAGATTATCAATGAAGTTCCGTTGCCAATACCTTTTTCAGTGATCTGGTCACCAAGCCACATGATAAAGCAAGTTCCAGCAACCAGAGTAAGTACCGTAATAAATTTAAAGGGAAAACCGCCGATAGAACCTGAGACAAGAAGACTTTGACCAATCTGCGAAGTTTGACCAGACAGCCAAGAGCTCATTCCGTATCCCTGAACTATGGCAAGCAATACGGTTGCATACTTGGTGTATTGACTGATTTTTTTGCGACCGCTTTCTCCTTCTTTTTTCAGCGACTCTAAAAAAGGAATAGCAGAGGTTAACAACTGGAATATGATTGAAGCAGAAATGTAGGGCATGATTCCAAGTGCAAAGATTGAGAACTGAGATAAGGCGCCGCCAGAAAAGGTGTTGAACAAGCCGAAGATTCCACGATTCTGTGAATTGAAGAACTCAGAAACTGCTAAACCGTTCACTCCAGGTGTCGGTATGTGAACACCGATACGGTAAACAGCCAAGCAAACCAAAGTAAAAATGATTTTTGTTCTCAAGGTTCCTGATCCACTGTTATCAGCTTTTTGTTCAGCCACTACTTGATTACCTCTACAGATCCACCGGCTTTTTCAATTGCAGCTTTTGCTTTTTCGCTGATGAAATGCGTTTTAACTTTCAAAGCTTTAGTTAATTCACCTTTTGCTAAAATTTTAATTTTGCTATTTTTAGTGATTAAACGGACGTTGTATAAAGCCTCTGGGTCTACAGCCGTATCGAATTTGTTAAGATCAGATAAATTAATTATTTGATACTGGGTAGCAAAGGCCGCATTCGTAAAACCAAACTTTGGTAATCTGCGAGATAAAGGAGTTTGACCGCCTTCGAATCCTCTTCGAACAGTCCCGCCAGTTCGAGCCAGCTGGCCTTTGTGACCTTTTGTAGAAGTACCACCCATGCCAGAACCAATTCCACGACCAATTCTTTTTTGGTAGTGCGTTGATCCTGCTTTTGGTTTTAGAGATGCTAGTAAGCTCATATTTGCTCCGAATTATTTCTTAATTGTTATTTCAAGTAAGTGCTGAACTTTGCTCAGTTGGCCGCGATTAGCAGGGTTGTCAGCAACTTCAACAGTATTATTTATTTTTCGTAAACCAAGAGCGTGAACAGTTTTGATCTGACTCTCACTGCAGCTTATAGTTGATCTTTTCAATTTAACGATAAAAGCCTTGGCCATAATTAACCTCTAGATTTCTTTAATTGGCTGAGTCCGTCTAAGGTAGCTCGGACAGCATTGTGAGGATTTCTAGTGCCTACACATTTAGTTAATATATCCCTGACGCCAACAGACTCAAGAACAGCTCGAACCGCTCCACCAGCAATAACGCCCGTACCCGCTTTTGCAGGCTTCATGATTACTTTAGCACAACCGAATTTACCGATAACTTCGTGAGGAATAGTCCCCTCGCTTAAATTAACGTCGCGACAAGCCTTTTTAGCCGAGCGTGTTGCTTTTCCAATTGCCTCAGGAACCTCGCCAGCTTTACCGCTGCCAAAACCAACCTGACCAACCTTGTCACCAACAACAACTAGGGCGGCAAAAGAGAACCTTCGTCCACCCTTTACAACTTTTGTTACTCGATTGATTGCAACAACTTTTTCTTCTAATTCAGCATTCATTTTTTCCATTTAATCTCCATTAAAAACTAAGGCCACCTTCACGCGCGCCATCTGCTAATGATTGAATTCGACCATGATAAATGAAACCGTTTCGATCAAAAACAACTGCTTTAATGCCCTTTTTAATTGAAGCTTCTGCAATTGTTTTTCCTACTAGTTTCGCCATAGATTTGCCGTCTAATTTTTGATCTAACTTAACCGAAGTTACTGTTAAGATTGTTTTGTGCTGGTCATCATTAACGATTTGAGCGTAAATGTGTTTTGCACTTCTAAAAACACACAAACGCGGTCTTTCTGCTGTGCCATTCACTGTTTTTCTAATCTTAATCTTTTTCTTCAGTCGATTCGTAGATTTTGCTGAAGTATGCTTTGATACTCTTAATTTCATAAAACACCTCTAAAAATTATTTACCTGCCGACTTACCGGCTTTACGTCTAATATGTTCACCTGCGTAACGCACACCTTTACCCAGATAAGGCTCCGGTGGTCTAAAACTTCTAATTTTTGCAGCAACCTGACCAACCAAAGCCTTGTCAGCGCCATTAACGGTTATGGTTGTTTGCTTGTCTACTTTAATTTCAATTCCTTCCGGAATATCAAAGTGGATTGGGTGCGAAAATCCTAAAGATAACTCTAGTTTTTTCCCGGCAACGTTTGCACGATAACCTACTCCATGTAACTCCAAGCCCTTAGCAAAACCTTGTGATACACCATTAACAGCATTTTGGATAAGAACCTTATATAAACCGTGTAATGATTTCGATTCACGAGTGTCGTCAACTCTGGTTAACACCACTTTTTTGGCTTCAACTTTTGCAGTGATCCGAGAATCAAGTTCGTACTTCAAGGTTGTCTTTGCACCTTTTACGGTAACAAGACTTCCAACAACGCTAACCTGAGCTTTATCATCAAAATTAACAGGATATTTCCCTATACGTGACATATTTTACCTACCAAACTAGACAAATAACTTCGCCGCCAAGATTGCTCTTAACTGCCTCGTTGCCTGTCATAATTCCTTTATTTGTACTGATAATGCATTGACCAGTTCCAGATCGAACGACTGGGACCTCGGTTGCTTTAATGTAGACGCGTTTACCCGGAGTGCTAACTTTAGATAAATTTGTAAATGCTGGAGCACCCTGTTCGTCGTACTTTAAGTAAACTCGCATAATTCCTTGCTTGCTATCGCGAGCCATTTTGTAGCTGCGAACAAAGCCTTCCTGAATAAGAATTTTTGCAATGCTTTCTCTGACTTTCGATGCTGGCATATCAACTTTTTCAAGCTTAGCCATCGAACCATTTCTAATATTTGTTAACATTTGTCCAATTGTATCCATAATTACCTCTTACCAACTAGCCTTAGTTACGCCTGGAAGTTTTCCATCCAAAGCTAGGGTTCTAAACGCGATTCTTGAAAGACCAAATTTTTTATAGTTTCCACGTGGACGACCAGTAATCTGACAACGTGTTGTTACTCGGTTCGGTGACGAGTTACGTGGCATCGCTTGTAACTTATTTCGAGCCGCGGTTCTTTCTTCTTCAGAAAGTTTTAAGTTAACCGCTTTTTCACGAAGCTCTCGTCTAAATTTCCAAAGTTTAGTAGAGATTTTTTTCTTGCGATTATTTTTCTCAATACTTGCTAGTCTTGCCATAAATTCCTTTTTACTTTCTAAAAGGCATACCAAGAGCCTCTAAAAGCGCTTTGCCATCGTTATCATTATTAGCAGTTGTACAAATAGTAATATTCATTCCGCGTACTTTTTCAATCTTATCAAAGTTGATCTCGGGAAATACGATCTGTTCTTTTAGTCCCATATTGTAGTTACCACGACCGTCGAAACCCTTACTTGGAAGTCCACGGAAATCTCTTACGCGCGGCAATGCCAAAGTTTGTAAGCGATCCAAGAATGACCACATTCTTTCACGACGCAAAGTGACCCGCACTCCGATTGGAATGCCTTCACGCAATTTAAAATTTGAAATGGCTTTTTTTGCTTTGGTTACAACGGCTTTTTGCCCGGCTATTGATGTGATTTCATCCACAACACCATTTACTAATTTTGGGTTTTGAACGAAATCAGCACTACAAACGCTAATAACAATTTTTTCAAGTTTTGGAACCTGCATGGTACTTTCGTATCCAAGCCTTTTCATAAGATCTGGAACGATTTCTTTTGTGTATGTATTTTGTAAACGATTCATTTTTTCCTCACAGCACTTCTGGAGCAAGAGAAACAATCTTTACGAATTGTTTGGCTCTTAACTCTCTTGCAACCGGACCGAAAATACGTGTCCCAATTGGTTCTTTTGCAGCATTAATTAAAACAGCAGAATTGTCATCGAAGCGAATGTAGCTGCCGTCTGCACGGCGTAATTTGTGAATCGTACGAACGATCACAGCTTTAGCAACATCACCTTTTTTTACTTTTGCATTGGGAATAGCGTCTTTAATCGAAACAACGATGATATCGCCGATCGAAGCAAAACGTCTTTTGGATCCACCCAAAACTTTTACGCACATAACTTCTTTTGCGCCTGAGTTGTCTGCAACATTTAAACGGCTTTGCATTTGAATCATATTACACCTGCTTCGCTGTCTTCAAGACAGAAGATAAAGCCCAACGCTTCGTCTTGCTTAAAGGACGGGTTTCATAAATTACAACAGTATCGCCAACTTTGCATTGCTGTTTCTCATCGTGCGCTTTAATAACAGAAGATTTCTTGATGTATTTTCCGTATTTCTCGTGCTTGATCGTGCGATATACTAATACAGAAATAGTTTTCTGCATTTTGTTGGCTACAACTTCACCTTGTAACTCAACTCTTCTTCCGCGTTCGCTAGTTACTGCTTTTTTATCCATAATACTACCTTGCAGACTTTCTTAATAACGCTGTATTCAATCGCGCGATATCTCGTCTTGTTGTTCTGATTTGATGAGGACTTGCTAACTGACCCAAACCATTTTTCATGTTCATGTCAAAAAGCTTAGCGACCAGTTCGGCTTTTTGCTTTACCAGATCTGCCACATTTTTGTTTTCAATATCTTTAAAGTTCATAACTATGTTCTCTCTAAAAATTTAGTTTTAAACGGAAGCTTATGAGCTGCTCTCAAGAAAGCCTCTTGAGCTTGTTCACGAGTAACACCATTCATTTCAAATAAAATTCGACCCGGTAGACAACGTGCAACCCAAAATTCTGGATTACCTTTACCGCTACCCATTCGAGTTTCAGCTGCCTTTTTTGTAACTGGAAGATCTGGATAAACACGACACCAAATTTTGCCACCACGCTTAATAGTTCTCGATATAGCAACACGACCCGCTTCAAGTTGACGCGCTGTTAAGCGACCCTCTTCGGCACACTGAAGACCAAAATCACCGAAGTCCAATGTTGATCCACGATGGGCTAAACCCTTCGCGTTACCAATAAATTGTTTTCTGTATTTTACACGTTTAGGACTTAGCACGGCCAGCCTCCTGAACTTGAACTTCACGAGCAGACAAAATGTCTCCTTTGTAAATCCAAACTTTCATACCTATAATTCCATAAGCAGTTAATGCTCGCGCAGTTCCGTAATCGATATCGGCTCGTAAAGTATGCAAAGGCACAGATTTTTCATTGTACCACTCGGAACGAGCAATCTCGGCTCCGTCTAAACGACCAGAAACACGAACTTTGATACCACGAACTCCGCCTTTTATAGCAGCTGCAATGGCTTTTTTCAAAGCGCGTCTCCAAGAAATACGTTTTTCTAACTGTAATGCAATACTTTCGGCGACCAATTGCGCATCTGTATCTGGCTTACGAACTTCCTGAATACTTAAAAAAACTTCGTTCGTTGTTAACTTTTGAACATCAGCTTTTAAAGTGTCTATTCCAGTTCCTTTTTTACCAATGACAACACCAGGACGAGCTGTATGAATAATAACTTTAACCTTATTACCAGCACGTTCTAATTCAATCTTTGAAACACCGGCATGCTTTAATTTATCTTTGATATAATTTCTAAGTTTGATGTCTTCATGCAAGAAATCATAATATGTTTTCCCTTTAGCGTACCAACGAGAATCCCATGTTCTAATGACTCCAACGCGTAAACCAATCGGATGAACCTTTTGTCCCATTATTTCTCTCCTAGAGTTACATTGATGTGACTTAGTTTCTTACGAACTCCAAACGCACGACCTTGAGCGCGAGGACGAAAACGTTTTAAAACAGGTCCGCCGTCAACAGAGATAGACTTTACAAACAATTTATCCATGTTCATTGTCTTTTTGTAGTCGGCGTTAGCAACTGCTGATTCAATCAATTTCTTAATCATAATCGCAGTTTTTTTGTTCATATAAGTCAGTGTTTTCAATGCTTCATCAACATTTTTTCCACGAACCATATCAGCCACAAGACGAGCTTTTTGGGCTCCAACTCGTGCGTAATTTAAAGATGCTTTAGTTTCCATACATCAACCTTTATTTTTTTGCAGCAGCAGGTGCCGCTGGAGCTGCTTTCTTTTCAGCATGCCCGTGGAAAGTTCTCGTTGGAGAAAATTCACCTAATTTGTGACCAATCATGTTCTCGGTAATGTAAACAGGTACAAACTTTCTTCCGTTATGAACTGCAAAGGTTAAACCGATGCACTCAGGAAGAATTGTTGATCTGCGCGACCAAGTTTTAATAACTTTTTTATCGTTCTTTTGAATTGCGTTATCGATTTTTTTCGTTAAGTGCAAATCTACAAAAGGACCTTTTTTTATCGAACGTGCCACAGTCTATCTCCTATTTACGACGCTTAATAATTGACGAATTAGTACGTTTATTATGACGAGTTTTGAAGCCCTTACACGGCTTACCCCAAGGAGTAACCGGATGATGACCTTTACCAACGCCCTCACCACCACCCATTGGATGATCCACTGGATTCATGTGAGATCCCCGAACTCCGGGACGGATACCTCTCCAACGAGAGCGACCCGCTTTACCTAATTTAATGTTTTCGTTATCTGTGTTACCAACTTGACCGATTGAAGCCTTACAAGTTGAAAGAATTTGTTTTAATTCTCCCGATGGTAAACGGACTTGGCAGTACTGATCGTCTTTACCTGCTAATGTTGCTGAAGAACCAGCACCACGACAAATTTGAGCACCTTTTCCCGGACGCATTTCAATATTGTGAATAATTGTACCTGCTGGAATTGCAGATAACGGTAAGCAATTCCCAGGTTTGATGTCTGCTTTTGTGCTGGAAACAATAGTGTCACCAACATTTAAACCGATCGGCGCGATGATGTAACATTTTTCACCATCAGCATAGTTAATCAAAGCAATACGGCTTGTGCGATTTGGATCGTACTCGATAGAAGCAACTTTTCCTGGTACTTCTAACTTGTTACGTTTGAAATCAATTAACCGATAACGACGTTTGTGTCCGCCACCTTGATGGCGCATAGTAATGACACCATGATTGTTACGTGCCGCTTTTTTTCTTAAAGGCATCGTTAATGATTTTTCTGGAGTCGTTTTTGTGATCTCAGAAAAGTCAAAACCGATCATCCCTCGGCTACCATGCGATCTAGCACTCCATACTTTTAATCCCATGTTTAGGCTCCCTCAAATAATGATAACTTTTGGCCATCAGCTAATTTGATTAAAGCTTTTTTCCATTTTTTTGGTTTTGTTAAACCAAATTTAGAATACTTCATATCATTTCTGCAAATGACAGTTCTTACGCCCTGAACTTTAACAGAAAATCCAGTTTCGATAGCTTTCTTTATTTCAGGCTTTGTTGCATCCAACCCAACTTCGAAAACGTACACGCCTGCTTCAGCAAGCGCTGTGTTTTTTTCAGTAATAAGCGGAGATCTAATTATCGTCTTCATCTTATTTCTCCATCGAGCAACGCTCGACTATTTTTGACACAGAATTTTTTGTAATAACTGCGCCATCAAACTTTAGTAAATCAAATACGTTCAAGCCAGCGACTGGAAAGTATTTATAATTTTGAAGATTACGCGCAGCTAACATGAATTTTTCGTCAGACATTGCATCGATTAAAACTGCTTTTTTTACACCAAAAGTTTTTAATCTTTTGTAAAGCTCAGTTGCTTTGCCTTCGGACGCCATTGAATCAACAATGAATAGTCTGCCTTCTTTTAAAAGGTAAGATAAAGCCATTGATAATCCAACTTTGCGAGTTTTTTTAGGTAAAACGTAAGCGTAATTACGAGGAGTGGGACCAAACATTGTACCTCCGCCTGGCATCAACGGAGAACGTGTTGAGCCTTGACGAGCATTACCAGTTCCTTTTTGCTTGAATGGCTTCTTACCACCACCGCTGACTAAACCTTTAGTTTTAGTCATGTGAGTTCCTTGACGGCGAGATGCTAGCTGCCAACGAACAACTGTGTGAAGGACATCTTTTCTAACTTCGACTTCAAAAACATCAGAAGCTAAATCAACCTGGCCAACTTTTTCTTTTTTCCAATTTGTAATATTAACTGTAGCCATAATTACTCCTTAACCAATCTTACAAGAGTATTTTTGCTTCCTGGAACAGGGCCTTTTACAAGTAAAACGCCGTCTGCTGCATTTACATCAATAACTTCAACATTTCTAACTGTGATATTTTCGTCACCCCAGTGACCTGGAAATTTCTTACCTGGCATAACTCGGCCCGGCCAAGTTCTGTTACCAGATGATCCCGGTCGGCGATGAAATTTAGATCCGTGAGTCGCAGGACCCCCAGCAAAATTCCAACGTCTTACTGAACCTTGAAAACCGTGACCCTTAGATTTCGAAGTGATTTTAACAACGTCACCTTTGATCAAAGTATCGATCGATAAGCTATCGCCCAATTTTAAATCTGTAGGCAACTGCTCTAAACGCAATTCTTTTACGTATTGCGCGCCAGTTTCAAAACCTGCTGCAGATAAGTGATTTTTTTCTGCAGTTGTGCTGTTTTTTGCTTTTTTCGGAACTGCAGCAACCTGAACTGCAGAGTAGCCATCTTTTGCAGTCGTTTTGATTTGTGAAACTTTCCAGTTTTCAAATCTTAAAACTGTTACAGGGATTGCTTCACCCTTGTCATTGTAGACGGTGGCCATTCCTTCTTTGAAGGCAAAAAGACCATTTAATTTAACGCCTTCAGAAGAAGGAGTTTTTGATTCAGCGTTTTGTGTTTGCATTTCGCTCATTTTTTACTCCTTCTTTATTCAGCGGATAGTTTAATTTCAACGTCGACACCAGCAGATAGATCTAATTTCATCAATTGATCAATTGTTTGCTGAGTAGGCTCAAGAATGTCTAACATTCTTTTATGAGTTCGGATTTCAAATTGCTCACGAGATTTTTTATCAACGTGCGGAGATCGTAATACTGTAAAGCGGTTGATACGAGTTGGAAGAGGGATAGGACCCGCAACTTTAGCGCCCGTACGACGTGCAGTTTCGACGATTTCTTTAGTCGATTGATCAAGTAACTTGTGATCAAAGGCCTTTAGCCTGATTCTGATTTTTTGACTTTTCATAATACCTTTTCCTAGTTCTGCTCGCCAAAACCTTTACCCACATAGCAAGACTGCCTGATTGCGGAGGTTTCCGTAGCGTTAACAAGATTTGTGAATATCGAATACAGGTCGAAAGTTGTCAACCACTTATTTTTAGATTTATTGACAATAGTAAAATAAAAAGTTTTAGCGGCCTAAGCGCAGAAGAATTTCAGCTTTAACTTTTGGCGGGACGGACACATAATCTAAAAATTCCATGCTGAAAAAGGCTCGACCTTGGGACAAGCTGCGAACGTCTGTTGCGTAGCCAAATAACGTTGCCAGAGGGACTTCAGCTTGAATTATTTGGCCGGACTGAGGCTTAGCAGTCATATTCAGTACTTTTCCGCGGCGTGAGTTTAAGTCGCCCACGATATTGCCTACAAATTCGTCAGGGCACTGAACTTCAACCTTGAACATGGGCTCTAGCAAAATAGCTTCGGTTTGCTTTAATGCCTCACGAAACGCCAAAGATGCTGTGGCTTTACAAACTATTTCGTCGGTAATTTGCGCTTTTCCAACCAGGGATTTTATATTTATTTTTAGGCCAACCATGGAGTAACTGGCAATCGGTCCGACTTCGGAGGCTTCTTTGAGGCCATTTTCACAGGCTTTAATCCAATTTGGTTGAATGTCTTTAGATGGCTGCACCGAACTGGTAATTTTTATACCCTCAGAGGCTGCAATCGGCAGGATTTCTAAAGTAATTTGTGCAAATTTTTCTTCGCCGCCAAGCATGCGCTCGAAGGTAAAGTTGGTGTTCACGGCTTTAACTAAAGTTTCCCGGTAAGCGACTTGCGGTCTACCGACGTTGGCCTGTATTTTATGTTCTCGCAAAAGCCTGTCGATTAAAATATCTAAGTGCAGTTCACCCATACCTGATAATAAAATTTGTCCGGTTTCTACGTCGGTGCGTAGTCTGCAAGATGGATCTTCTTTTTCTAAACGCTGCAAACCTTCGATCATTTTTTCTTGATCTGCAGAGGATTTTGCCTCGACAACTACCGAGATAACGGGCTCTGGAAATGTCATCGATTCAAAAACCACCAGCCGTGCAGAATCACACAAAGTGTCGCCGGTGGAGGTAAATTTTAATCCGATGATTGCACCGATGTCGCCGGCTTTCAAATGATCTACTTCTTCGCGGGCATTGGCGTGCATTTTCACAATTTTCTGCACACGTTCTTTTTTATCCGTGCGCGGATTGTAAAGCTGATCGCCCAGTTTGATTTGGCCGGAGTAAATTTTTACATACGTTAATGCTCCAGAAAACGGATCGTTCGCTAACTTAAAAGCGATCAATGCAGCCGGTTCATCAAATTTAGTAGAGCATTTGACTTCAAGTTCGGTTTTTACGGGATTCATTCCTATCGTAAAAGGAATGTCCAGAGGACTTGGTAAGTAATCGACGACTCCGTCTAACAATTGCTGCACGCCTTTATTTTTAAAAGCGGCGCCGCAAAAAACCGGAAAAGCTTTTAATTCTATAGTGGCTTTTCTAAGAACTGCTTTTAATTCTTCAACGGAAATGGTTTCGCCGTTTAAGTATTTTTCGATCAGCGCATCGTCTAGTTCACAGATACGTTCAATCGTTGTTGCACGCTCGGATTCGAATTCAGATTTGTATTTTTCAGGAATTTCAATTTCACTGAAGTCATGATCGTTTGATTTCCAAAGATAAGCCTTGGATAAAATTAGATCGATCATTCCTTCGAATTGATCCTCGGCACCCATTGGGATTTGTACTTTGATGGGTTTTGCCTCTAGTTTTTGGGTGATCGTTTCAACACTCATGTTGAAATCAGCGCCAACGCGGTCCATTTTATTGATAAAACAAATTCGTGGTACTTTGTATTTGTTGGCCTGGCGCCAGACAGTTTCTGATTGAGGCTCGACGCCGTTGACGCCGTCAAAGACAGCGACTGCGCCATCAAGCACACGTAAAGATCTTTCGACTTCAATGGTAAAATCAACGTGTCCCGGAGTATCGATGATATTTAAGCGACAGGTTTTCCAGAACGCAGTGGTTGCCGCAGAAGTAATGGTGATTCCACGTTCTTGTTCTTGAGGCATCCAGTCCATTGTGGCTGCGCCGTCATGAACTTCGCCGATCTTATGGCTTTTGCCGGTGTAGTAGAGAATTCGTTCAGTGGTTGTAGTTTTACCGGCATCAATGTGAGCCATGATGCCGATGTTGCGGGTGAACTTAAGATCAGCTTCAGTTTTAACAGTATTAGCTGACGACATTTAAGTTTTTAGATTACCAATTGTAGTGAGCAAATGCCTTATTTGATTCAGCCATTTTGTGCACATCTTCTTTTTTCTTAATGGCATTTCCACGGTTGTTGTAAGCATCAAATAATTCAGCAGCTAATTTTTTAGAAAAATCTTTTTCGCCGCGCGCACGAGAGTATTCAACTAACCAACGCATTGCTAAAGTTAAACGTCGAGTTGGGCGAACATCCACAGGTACTTGGTAGGTAGCTCCGCCGACACGACGAGAACGAACTTCGATAGAAGGCTTTACGTTTTCTAAAGCTTTTCTCATGATGTTAACTGATTCTTCGCCTGGAACTTTTCCGTTAAGCTCGTCTAAAGCTCCGTAAAAAAGCTTTTGCGCAGTCGATTTTTGACCGCGTTCCATGATTTTGTTAATAAATTTAGCGATGATAATATCCTTGTGAACTGGATCAGGGATAATTTCTCTTTTAAATGTGCGACTTCGACGTGACATAGATATTCCTTAGCTAATTATTTTTTAGGTTTTTTTGATCCGTATTTAGAACGGCTACGTAAACGTCCGTTAACACCTTGAAGATCTAGTGTACCGCGAACGATATGATAACGAACTCCGGGAAGATCTTTCACACGACCACCACGAATCATAACAACGCTATGTTCCTGAAGATTATGACCGATACCTGGAATGTAAGAAATAACTTCAAAACCGTTAGATAATCGAACTTTTGCAACTTTTCGCAATGCCGAATTCGGTTTTTTTGGAGTAGTTGTGTAAACACGAGTACAAACACCGCGGCGTTGTGGACAGCTTGCAAGAGCTGGTGACTTCGTCTGATTTTTTTGAACTGATCGCTCTTTTTTGATCAGCTGGTTGATTGTAGGCACTTAAAATCCCCTTTTTCTGTTTCGAAACACGTAAGTTCGACAAATTAAACGAAAACCGAAGTCATCGTCAAGCTTAAATAAAAACAAGACTCTGGCACTTCTAACAAAGGTGGTAACAGCTTAACTACCACCGAACCAAAAACCCAAAGTCTGCTGGCATGGATGCCAGCAGAAGAAGCCAAGGATGGTAATTAGTTAACTGCCACCCAAAAGGCTCCAACCTAGAATCCCCTACCCGCCAAGCGGCAGGGCTGCAGATTCCATTTCTTCATCTTCTGTAACAACAACTTTCCAACGTTTATAAGAAGTAAGCCCTGTTCCAGCTGGAATCAGACGACCCATTATAATATTTTCTTTCAGACCACGTAAATGATCTGTTTTCGAATTAATAGCAGCTTCAGTTAATACTTTTGTTGTTTCCTGGAACGAAGCCGCAGAAATCCAACTTTCAGTACTCAAAGAAACCTTCGTGATACCCAATAATAGCGGTTTAGAAGTAGCTACTTGGCCGCCTTCATTAAGAACACGCGCGTTTTCGATATTGTACGTTGTGCGCTCGACCTGCTCGCCTGCTAAGAATCGCGTGTCACCGACTTCGATGACTTCGACTTTACGAAGCATTTGACGAACGATAACTTCAACGTGCTTGTCATTGATACCCACACCTTGAAGACGGTAGACCTCTTGAACTTCGTTCACTAGGTAAGCCGACAGGGCGCTTGCACCCAATACAGCCAACACATCATGCGGATTCGTAGGTCCATCCATTAATGCTTCACCAGCACGAACGAATTCACCTTCACGAACAGCAACGTGTTTTCCTTTTGGAATTAGATACTCACGCTGTTCACCAATTTCTGGAGTTACGATTACACGCTGTTTACCTTTAACGTCTTTACCGAAAGTGACATAACCATCAATTTCAGAAATGATTGCTGCTTCTTTTGGTTTACGTGCTTCGAACAATTCAGCAACGCGCGGAAGACCACCCGTAATATCTTTTGTTTTCGAAGTTTCGCGATGCATTTTTGCAATCACATCACCGGCATGCACATCAGCGCCATCTATCACAAGTAACTGCGCACCGACTGGAATCATGTATCTAGCTGGAATATCACGACCTGGAAGGTTTAATGCTTTTCCGTTCGCATCGATCATAAATACAGTTGGCTTATTGTCTGAAGATTTTGATTCTGTAATAACTTTAGTCGCAAATCCAGTTACCGGATCTACTTGCTCAGTCATTGTCACACCTTCAACGATATCTTGGAAGGTGATCTTAGCAGTCACTTCAGAAATGATTGGATTTGAATACGGATCCCATTCAGCAATCGTGGCACCTTTTACTACTTTATCGCCATCCTTAAAATTCAAGATAGCACCGTAAACTAATTTGAAGTTCTCACGTTCACGACCAGTTTCATCAATAACCAAAGCGTTTCCGTTACGATTCATAACAGTTAATTTGCCTTGCTTATTTTTAACAGACTGAATGTTTGTTAGTTTTAATGTTCCTTCATAACGAGTTGTATGAACAGATTGCTCAACGGAACGAGACGCAGCTCCACCTAAGTGGAAAGTTCTCATTGTTAATTGAGTTCCTGGTTCACCGATCGACTGAGCTGCAATGATACCAACAGTTTCACCTAAGTTTACTGTTGCACCACGCGCTAAATCACGACCGTAACACTTAATACAAACACCACGTTTGGCAGTACAGATTAAAGCAGAACGAATTGTGACTTTTTCAATTCCAAGTTCTTCCAATTTCTTAACTGTGTTTTCGTCCATTTCAGTATTTTTCTTAACTAAAACAGTATTTGTAACTGGATCAACAACTTCATGAAGAGCAACACGACCTAAGATACGATCGCCGATACCGTGAATTACTTCACCGGCTTCGTAAATTGGAGTGATGTCTAAACCTTCTGTAACTCCGCAATCGATTTCAGAAACGATCACGTCCTGAGCCACGTCAACCAAACGACGAGTTAAATAACCCGAGTTCGCTGTTTTTAATGCTGTATCGGCAAGACCTTTACGCGCACCGTGAGTCGAAATGAAATACTGAATAACTGTTAAACCTTCACGGAAATTTGCCGTGATTGGTGTTTCGATAATTTCACCCGATGGCTTAGCCATCAGACCACGCATACCACCCAACTGACGTAACTGATTCGATGAACCCCGGGCTCCGGAATCGGCCATAATAAAGATCGGATTGAATGAAGGACCAATATGTTCTTTGCCATCGATAACAAATTTTTGCTTCTCAATTTGGCCCATCATTTCTTTAGCAACTTTATCAGAAGTTTGTGCCCAGATATCCACAACTTTATTGTAACGTTCACCGTCGGTGATTAAACCTTCGTCGTACTGAGTTTGAATTTCTTGAACTTGCTTTTCTGCATCCGCAATCATGGTCGCTTTAGATGCTGGAATAATCATGTCATCCAAGCAAATTGAAAGACCAGCTACTGTTGAGTATTTAAAACCTAACTGCATAATAGAATCGGCTAAAATACATGTCGCTTTGGCTCCCGCTAAACGAAATGTTTTATCGATAAGACCAGCAATAGATTTCTTGCTCATCACTGTATTAACGTCTGAGAAAGGAACTTCTTTTGGTACGGCTTCTGATAAAATAGATCTACCAACCGAAGTTTCTTCGATTTTACCTTTTACTTTTACTTTACAAGCGGCTTGCAAATCAACAACGCCAGCTTCGTAAGCGTACTGAGCTTCTTGAACAGAGGCAAAAACTTTGCCAGTTCCTTTTGCGCCAGGACGGATACGAGTCATCCAATACAATCCCAAAACAACGTCCTGAGATGGATTGATGATCGGCTTACCATTTGCCGGAGATAAAATATTATTTGTCGACATCATCAACACGCGCGCTTCAACCTGCGCCTCGACTGACAATGGAACGTGAACAGCCATTTGATCTCCGTCAAAGTCAGCATTGAATGCTGTACATACTAACGGATGAAGTTGAATTGCTTTTCCTTCGTGAAGTACTGGTTCGAATGCTTGGATACCAAGTCTGTGAAGAGTTGGCGCACGATTCAGCATCACTGGATGTTCTTTAACGACTTCAGCTAAGATATCCCAGACTTCGACGGTTTCCTGATCAACTAAGCGCTTAGCTTGCTTGATTGTTGTCGCAAGACCTTTTTCTTCAAGCTTGTTGTAAACGAATGGCTTAAATAATTCTAAAGCCATTTTCTTTGGAAGACCGCACTGATGTAATTTCAATGTTGGTCCAACGGTAATTACCGAACGACCCGAGTAATCCACACGTTTACCTAATAAATTCTGACGGAAACGACCCTGTTTACCTTTAAGCATGTCACTTAAAGATTTCAACGGACGCTTATTTGGACCCGTAAATGTTTTTCCACGACGACCGTTATCAAGTAGGGCGTCTACCGCTTCTTGCAACATACGTTTTTCATTTCGAATAATAATGTCCGGAGCATTTAATTCTTGTAAACGCTTCAAACGATTATTTCGGTTGATCACACGACGGTATAAATCATTCAGATCCGAAGTCGCAAAACGACCGCCATCCAAAGGAACCAAAGGACGTAAATCCGGTGGCAATACTGGAAGTGCTTCTAACATCATCCACTCTGGCTTGTTGATAGAGCCTTTGAAAGCTTCAACAACTTTTAAGCGCTTAGATAATTTTTTTGTAGCCGCTTCTGATTTAGTTTCTTTCAGCTCCATACGTAACTTACGAGATAAATACTCGCAGTCGATTTTACGAAGTAATTCGCGAACCGCTTCTCCGCCCATGCCAGCTTTGAAATTAGGACCGAATTCGTTCAATGCTGCTTGGTATGCTTCTTCCGATAAAATTGAACCTTCTTCTAAAGTTGTTTCCATTGGATCGATGACAACATGAGATTCACAGTAAAGGACTTTTTCCACATCTTTCAAAGAAAGATTTAGCAAGTTACCGATACGTGAAGGCAATGATCGTAAAAACCAAATGTGAGCCACCGGAGAAGAAAGTTCGATGTGACCTAAACGTTCGCGACGAACTTTAGTTTGTGTGACTTCAACGCCGCACTTTTCACAGATAACACCGCGATATTTCATTCGCTTGTATTTACCGCAAAGACATTCGTAATCTTTGATGGGACCAAATATTTTAGCGCAGAACAAACCATCACGCTCTGGCTTGAATGTACGGTAATTGATTGTTTCTGGTTTTTTTACTTCGCCGAATGACCATTCACGGATCATTTCAGGTGAAGCCAAAGAAATTCGAACCGCATCAAACGACAATGGATCTTTTGGCTTATCGAAAAAATTTAATAAATCTCTCATTAAAACTCCTAAGTAAAATTAGTTAACTCTAAAACCCGGCGCTCTCGCGCCGCTTGGCTCAATAACACAGCGCTTTTAATGCTTCGTTATTGAGTCAATAGATGTCGTACCGTCGTTCACTTCTAATGATGGTTCTTCAGCGGCATCCGTTAAAATATCAGACTCTACAAGTTGGATATTCATAGCTAATGACTGAAGCTCTTTAATCAATACGTTGAACGATTCAGGTAATCCCGGTTCAAGAATGTTTTCACCGCGCACGATGCTTTCATACATACGAGTTCTTCCTGCAACGTCATCGGACTTCACAGTTAAGAATTCTTGCAATGAATAAGCAGCTCCGTAAGCCTCGATGGCCCAAACTTCCATTTCTCCTAGACGCTGGCCACCGAACTGGGCTTTACCACCCAATGGCTGCTGAGAAACTAATGAATAAGGTCCAATTGAACGCGCATGAATTTTTTCTTCAACCAAGTGATGAAGTTTCAACATGTACATTACACCCACGGTTACTGGATTAGCGAAAGGCTCTCCAGAACGTCCGTCGAATAAAATTGATTGTGTTGAATTTAGCTCTGCTTTTTTCAAAAGATCGCGCATATCTGATTCTTGAGCCCCGTCAAATACCGGAGTTCCAACGTGCACGCCTTTACGAATAACGTTTGCCATTTTCTTTAATGATTCATCATCAGCTTGGTCAATTTTCGCGCTGATTTCTTTATCGTCGTAAATGTCTTTCATTTTTGAGCGTAAAGCTTCTGAATTAAATTTGTCTAAGTGTTCATTGATTTGTTTACCCAAGTTAAGCGCAGCCCAACCCAAGTGAACTTCTAGAATCTGACCGATGTTCATACGAGATGGAACACCCAGTGGGTTAAGAACCATATCAACCGGAGTACCGTCAGCTAAGTAAGGCATGTCTTCCATCGCAAGAACTTTTGAAACCACACCTTTATTACCGTGACGACCGGCAAATTTATCACCGACTTGAAGCTTACGCTTAATAGCTACGTAAACCTTAACCATTTTGATAACTCCCGGAGGAAGTTCATCACCTTTTTTAAGGCGGTCGATTTTTTCATTAAATACCAACTTAACAGCATCTAACTGATTACGAGCTCCATCGATAATTTTATTCACTTGAAATTCTAAATCTTGCTCAAGCGGGATATAGCTTAATAATTCAAATGGAATTGTTTCTAAATCTGCTGACGTAATGTCTTGGCCTTTGTTTAAAAGCTTTTGCGATCCGTCTTCATTTAGTAAAATACCAGTTGTTTTCTTGCCAACCACGATATCACGCAATTTTTCAATCGCGTTATTCTTGATAACGTTTTGCTCGATGATTAAATCTTTTTCTAATTTTTTCTTTTTGTCTTCTAAGATAGAGGCTAAACGCTCGTCACGGTCAGAACCTTCACGCGAGTAAACTTGCGCATCGATTACTGTGCCGTAAACACCAGATGGTACACGTAAAGAAGTGTCACGCACGTCACCGGCTTTTTCACCGAAAATCGCACGCAATAATTTTTCTTCCGGAGACAACTGTGTTTCACCCTTAGGAGTCACTTTGCCGACCAAGATAAAACCAGGTTTTACTTCCGCACCAATGCGGATAATTCCTGAAGAATCTAAGTCTTTTAAAGCTTCTTCACCAACGTTTGCGATATCACGAGTGATTTCTTCTTTTCCAAGTTTTGTATCACGTGCAATACATTCGAATTCTTCGATGTGTACCGACGTGTACGTGTCTTCTTGCAAAAGTTTTTCAGAGATTAAAATGGAATCCTCGAAGTTGTAACCCATCCACGGTGTGAACGCGACTGTGATGTTTTGTCCCAGTGCTAATTCACCCAATTCCGTCGAAGGTCCATCTGCGATAATATCTGTTTTAAAAACTTTATCGCCTTTTTTGATAATCGGCTTTTGATTGAAACAAGTATTTTGGTTGGTACGTTGGTATTTAGTTAAGTTGTAGATATCAACGTTAGCACCAAGTTCTCCGCCTTTTGCAAGACGACGAACAACAATACGAGATGCATCCACGTCTTCAACGATACCATCGTTTGTTGCGACGACTGAAGTTCCAGAATCGCGCGCAACTAAACGCTCGACACCAGTTCCTACCAACGGAGCACGGGATTTAATTAATGGAACAGCCTGACGTTGCATGTTCGAACCCATCAGGGCTCGGTTAGCATCATCATGCTCTAGGAATGGAATTAACGAAGCTGCGATAGAAACTAACTGAGATGGCGACACGTCCATCAAAGATACTTTTTCGCGGTCAACCAATTCGTATTCACCATCACGACGAATCGTTAAATTACCAGGTGGTAATTCTAAACTTTGTTTTTCGTCTGTAGGAGCCTGAGCGATGGAATGCCCACCCTCTTCAAGAGCCGACATATAATGAATTTCAGTGGAAACAGTTCCGCCCGCAACTTTGCGGTACGGAGTTTCAATGAAACCGTAACTGTTAATACGAGCATACGTCGAAAGAGAAGCGATCAAACCGATGTTTGGACCCTCTGGAGTTTCGATCGGGCAAATACGACCGTAATGCGTTGGATGCACGTCACGCACTTCGAAACCAGCACGATCACGCGTTAAACCGCCGGGCCCAAGGGCAGACAGTCTTCGTTTATGAGTGATTTCTGAAAGTGGATTCGTCTGATCCATGAACTGAGATAATTGTGATGAACCGAAAAATTCTTTAACCACAGCGTTCACAGGTTTAGCGTTCACCAAATCATGCGGCATCATTGTTTCAACGTCTTGTAATGACATGCGCTCTTTGATCGCGCGCTCCATACGAACCAAACCAATGCGGTATTGATTTTCTAACAGCTCGCCGACAGAACGGACACGACGGTTACCCAAGTGATCGATATCATCGACAACACCGCGACCGTTTTTAAGTTCGATCAAGTGCTTGATAGTCGACAAAATATCTTTGTGAGTTAACACGCGAAAGCTTGGCGGACATTCTTCCATAGGAATACCAAATTTATGATTGATCTTGATACGACCAACTTCAGAAAGATCGTATGCTTCTGGATCAAAAAATAAACGGTTGAAATAAGATTCAGCTGCTTCAAGAACTGGTGGTTCACCAGGACGAAGACGCTTGTAAATTTCAATTAATGATTCTTCTTTGTTAGCCACTTTATCAACTAACAACGTGTTTCTTAAGAACGGACCAACTGTTAATCCGTCAAAGAACACCAAGTGAAAACGATCAATACCGGCAGTCACTGCTTTTTTTATGATGGATGCTGATAATTCATTATTCGCATCCGCGATAATTTCACCAGTTGATTCATCAATTAACGGTTTTGCTAATACTTTTCCTTCAAGATCTGCAGCCTGTACTTCGACTTCAGTTAATTTTAAATCTTGAACTTTTTTAACGATCGCTTTTGTGATACGACGACCAGCTTTAATAAGCGTTTCGCCAGATTTTGGATCGATGATGTCAGCGATTGCGCGTTGGCCAGACATTCTTTCGATGTCTAACTTACGAAATAAAGATTTACCTTTTACAACGATTTCATCAAGATCATAAAAATATTCTAATAATTGCTCGACGTTGTATCCAAGGCCTTTTAATAAAATTGTGACCGGGAATTTACGACGACGATCGATACGAACGTGGATCACGTCTTTTTGGTCAAATTCTACGTCCAACCAAGATCCGCGGTATGGAATCACGCGGGCTGAGTAAATTAATTTTCCAGACGCATTGTTTTTGCCGTTATCATGGTCGAAAAACACACCCGGAGATCTATGTAACTGAGAAACGACAACGCGCTCAGTACCATTGATGATGAAAGAACCGTTTGCAGTCATCAAAGGAATTTCTCCTAAGTAGACTTCTTGTTCTTTCACATCACGAATACTGCGTGCTTCAGTTTCTTCATCTATATCGAAAACAATAAGACGCAAAGTGACTTTGATCGGAGCTGCGAAAGTCATTCCGCGCTGACGACATTCGTCGACATCATATTTTGCAGGCTCTAATGTGTAGCTTACAAATTCTAATGATGAGGTGTTGTTGAAATCAGATATGGGAAATACAGATTTGAAAACGCCGTTTAGGCCGTCTGCGCCTCGGCGATCTGGATCCATATCCTTTTGCAAGAAAGACTCGTAAGACTTTTTTTGCAATTGAATCAGATTTGGGATTTCAATAACTTGTTTATTTTTAGCAAAGGATTTTCGAATTCGTAAATTCGATGCCGTTACGGGAGTCTTGTTCATTCATTCTCCTGAATTATGATTTAATTGTTTTTTTCATGAACAACTAAATAAATAGTGAAGTTTCGCTTCGGGGGGAAATCTTCAAGGCCCACATTAAATCTTCAAAAAAACATTTAAAATTAAAACGCAAAAAACCACAGGTGTTTTTGAAAACAACTGTGGTTAATTAAATACTTGCAAAAAATTACTTAACTGTAACTTTAGCGCCTGCTGTTTCAAGAGCTTTTTTGATCTTGTCAGCTTCTTCTTTAGTCACGCCTTCTTTAACTGCTTTTCCGCCAGCCTCAACTAAACCTTTTGCTTCAGCTAAACCTAAACCAGTGATCGCACGAACTTCTTTGATCACGTTGATTTTATTTGCGCCAGCTTCCATTAGGATTACATCGAAGGCCGTTTGTACTTCAGCAGCAGGGCCTGCAGGACCAGCAGCAGCTGTTGGTGCAGCAGCAGAAACGCCCCATTTTTCTTCTAAAGTTTTCACTAATTCAGCAATTTCCAATACTGTTTTGCCTGATAATTCTGTTACTAATTGTTCATTTGATAAAGCCATTTTTATTTCCTTCTAATTTTAATTAATTAAGTTTGTGGTGCAGCAGCTTCAACAGCTGGCGCAGCGTCTTTTGTAGCGTAAACGTTCATTAGGCGTACTAATCGAGCCGATGGCTCTTTTAATAAACATAAAAACTGAGCTCGTAATTGATCTTTTCCAGGTAATGTCGCTAAAAACTTGATTTTATTAGCATCCAGCGCTTCGCCGTCCATTACGCCTGTTTTGATCTTTAAAGCTTCAACATCTTTTCCGAAATCAGCCAATGTTTTTGCAACACCAACAACTTCATTGAATGCAAACACGATTGCATTTGTACCCTTCATTGTTGAGTCAAAAGCATTTCCAATTATTGGATGATCTTTGAACGCACGTTTTGCCAACGTATTGCGTACGACTTTCATCTCAGACTCAGCAGCGTGAAGCTTTTTACGTAACGATGTTACTTGCTCCACTTTCATGCCCTTAAAGTCTACGACAAAAGCCCCTTTAGCCTTAGCTAATTTTTCAGAGATCAATTTGATGTCTGTATCTTTATCAGCTCTTAACATATCGGAACCTCCCTTCGTGAGTTTTAAGAACGTCCGTCTCGAGTGGCTTCAAAGTAAAGACGAATTTCTTCACTTTGAATTTAGGTCCGATTAAGGACACCAGCTTTCACCGACGCTCTAGTTAAAAAAATTAATCTTCAGAACCTGCCATTGCTTCGTTAGCATCTAGCTTTACGCCAGGGCCCATTGTTGAAGCAATTGATAGAGATCGTAAGTAAGTACCTTTTGATGTCGCGGGTTTTGCTTTTACAATAGCACCCATGAAAGCATCAAAATTATCTTTTAATTTCTGTGCACCCATTGATTTGCGACCTATGGAAGCGTGAACGATACCTGCTTTATCAACGCGGAAATCAAGTTTACCTTTTTTTTCTGCGGCAACTGCTTCACCGACATTCATTGTTACAGTTCCCACTTTAGGATTCGGCATTAAACCACGAGGTCCAAGTACCTTTGCCACTTTTGAAACTGTCGCCATCATGTCTGGAGTTGCAATACATTTATCGAATTCCAACCAGCCTTCGTTGATTTTAGCAACAAGGTCGTCAGCGCCAACAAAGTCAGCTCCAGCATTTTTTGCTTCAGCTTCTTTTGGTCCTTTAGCGAAAACAACAACGCGAACGTTCTTGCCTAAACCGTGCGGTAAAGCAATCGCGCCACGAACCTGTTGATCTGATTGCTTAGGATCAATACCCAAACGAACAGCCACGTCTAAAGATTCGTCAAATTTAGCTGGAGCGGTCTCGATCGCTAATTTGATTCCGTCTGCAAATGAATATTTTTTTACGCTATCTACTTTTTTAAGAGATGCTTTGAATTTTTTTCCTGCCATATGTCCGCCTAATCCTGTACTTCGATGCCCATGCTTTTCGCAGTTCCAGCAACTTGAGACATTGCTGATTCTACTTTTACACAGTTTAAGTCTGGCAACTTGGTCGTTGCGATTAATCTGATTTGATCTTGCTTGATTTTGCCGACCTTGTCTTTTTGCGGCATCTTAGAACCTGATTCTAACTTCAATGCCTTTTTGATTAACGAAGATACCGGAGACGTTTTGGTGATGAAAGTAAACGATCGGTCCTGGTAAACAGTGATAATGATCGGAACGATAGCGTCACCTAACGCTTGCGTCTTTGCATTGAACTGCTTGCAGAATTCCATGATGTTTACCCCATGCTGTCCAAGTGCCGGTCCAACGGGTGGAGCTGGATTCGCTTTCCCTGCAGGTATCTGTAGCTTAATCATACCTGTAACTTTTTTTGCCATGATTCCCACTTTTTAGTAATAGGGTTAATTTCTAAACCAGATCCCCATGACCTGGCTTAATTAAAATAGATTTATGTTTTTTCTACTTGAACGAAATCTAACTCAACTGGAGTCGGTCGACCAAAAATTGTCACAAGCACTTTTACTTTTGCTTTATCTTCATTGATGTCTTCAACAGTTCCGTTGAATGAACTAAACGGCCCATCAACAACCATGACTTGTTCACCCACTGAGAAATTTACTTTCGCGCGTGGTTTTTCGCCAAGACCCGCCATTTGCTGAGTTACGCGCATAACTTCATGCTCTGGAACTTCAGGTGGACGCGTTTTTGTACCGCCGACGAAACCGCCGACTTTAGAAGAATTTTTTACCAAGTGCCAGGTTTGATCGTTCAGAGTCATCTGCACGAAAATATAACCTGGAAAGAATTTACGAGATTTTGTTGTCTTCTGACCTTTAACTAATTCAACAACATTTTCTGCTGGAATTAAAATATCGCCAAACATGGATTCCATTTTGTTGGACCGAATTTTTTCTTCGATAGCAGCCTTAGCTGTATTTTCACAGCTGGTCTGAACGTTAACGATGTACCATTTTTTATCCATGCTAACCCCTACTTCATTAATTGGTTCAGTACAAAAGCCGAAAACATATCAAACACACTAACAATCACACTGGAAATTAAAACCATAACAATCACGATGATCGTCATTCCACGCGTATCTTTTACCGGTGGCCATACAACTTTTTTTATTTCTGCAATAACTTCATCGGACCAAGTTAAAACATTTTTATTAAATTGCAGATAAGCGAATAAAGTTAATGCAACAACTACCGGAAGTCCGTGACGAAACAGATCGTAGTTCATAGCTTTGGCGATGGGACCGAAAGCGCCCGAGAAAACTTTTAATAAAGTCGAAAGCGTAAAACCTATCAGCGCAGAAAAAGCGACAAAGCTAAGAGTCAAAATTTTAGAATTTGTTTTATCCATTCGAAAAACCTCTGTGAGTCAAAAAGCATTTAAGTCAAAAAAATAAATACAGCATCAACGCCATTTAAATTTGTTAAATTTAAATGGCAGGGCAAGAGGGATTCGAACCCACGACCTAGCGATTTGGAGTCGCTCGCTCTACCGCTGGAGCTATTGCCCTCTAGTTGACACAAGACGCAGAATATAACTCTAAAAAGGCCAAGGGGACAACTGTTAAGTTATCCCCTTGGCTTGATTTTTGATTATTCTTTTGAGTCTGACCAAAAAGCCGTTACCGCAAAGCGTTAACGGCTTCGAGTAAACTACTCAACGATTTCAGTAACAACGCCGGCGCCAACAGTACGGCCACCTTCGCGAATTGCGAAACGCAATCCCATTTCCATAGCGATCGGAGTGATTAACTCAACGTTAACTTCGATCTTATCGCCAGGCATAACCATTTCAGTTCCAGCTTTTAAAGTAACAACGCCAGTCACGTCAGTTGTACGGAAGTAAAACTGTGGACGGTAGTTTGTGAAGAATGGAGTGTGACGTCCGCCTTCTTCTTTAGTCAGGATGTAAGCCTCACCTTTGAATTTTTTGTGTGGCTTAACCGTTCCTGGTTTAGCAAGAACTTGTCCACGTTCGACGTCTTCTTTTTTAGTACCACGAAGTAGAACACCGCAGTTATCGCCAGCTTGACCTTCATCAAGAAGCTTACGGAACATTTCGATTCCAGTTACGGTCGTTTTTTGTGTTGGGCGGATACCGATGATTTCGATCTCGTCATTCACTTTAACGATTCCACGCTCGACACGGCCAGTAACAACTGTACCGCGACCAGAAATAGAGAACACGTCCTCGACTGGCATCAAGAAAGTTTTATCGATAGCACGAGCTGGCTGTGGAATGTAAGTGTCACAAGCTTCCATCAATTTCATGATCGATTTTGTTCCAAGATCTGAATCAACGCCTTCTAAACCAAGTTTAGCAGAACCTTGAACGATTGGAATGTCGTCGCCTGGGAATTCATATTTAGAAAGAAGTTCACGAACTTCCATTTCGACTAGCTCTAGTAATTCTTTGTCATCAACCATGTCACATTTGTTCATGAAAACAACAAGCGCTGGAACACCAACCTGACGAGCAAGAAGAATATGTTCACGTGTTTGTGGCATCGGACCATCAGCTGCAGAAACAACCAAGATACCGCCATCCATTTGCGCCGCACCAGTGATCATGTTTTTTACATAGTCGGCATGTCCAGGACAGTCAACGTGTGCATAGTGACGATTCGCAGTTTCGTATTCAACGTGAGTTGTTGAAATTGTGATACCACGCTCTTTCTCTTCAGGGGACTTATCGATTTGATCGTAAGCCATTGCCTTAGAGTTACCGAGCTTCGACAAAGTCGTTGTGATAGCAGCTGTTAAAGTTGTTTTTCCATGATCGACGTGGCCAATAGTACCGATGTTGACATGGGGCTTGTTCCGGTTAAATTTCTCTTTAGACATTGTGTCCTCCTGCAGAGCTTGTTATTTATATTTTCGTTCAAAAACCAATTCATTAAAACTAAATCAAAATTCAAAACTTGGAGCCCGTGATCGGAGCCGAACCGACGACCTCACCCTTACCAAGGGTGTGCTCTACCACTGAGCTACACGGGCATTTCCGTGCTTCTTCAGATATCTGATATCATGATATCGGATATCAGAATTATTTGGAGCGGGGAACGGGTCTCGAACCCGCAACCCTCTGCTTGGAAGGCAGATACTCTAGCCAATTGAGCTACCCCCGCCCGGGAAATCAAATTTTTGCGACTACACAGCTGCTTTTCTAACAAGATTGCAAAAATGCAATCATTACCGTGGCTGCTAGAAACTCAAAACCGCATTCTTTCGAAAACGATTTGGTGGGCAGGGAAGGATTCGAACCTTCGTAGACGTAAGCCAGCAGATTTACAGTCTGCCCCCTTTAGCCACTCGGGCACCTACCCAAACAGATGCGCACTCACAAAAATTTGGAGCTGGTTATGGGACTCGAACCCGCAACCTGCTGATTACAAATCAGCTGCTCTACCAATTGAGCTAAACCAGCAACGACAGCCTTAAGACCAAAATTAAAAAATTCATCTTACGCTGCAGACTGAAATTTCTACTGGAACAAGGTAGTTAGGTCAAAATAATTTTCTTCGGAATCTATTTTTTTGAATTCCACTGTCTTTTGGTTTCGGCGATTGCAAGCGCTGCAGACACCGAAACATTATAACTAGCATCTGCTGAAAGCTGTGGTATGCTTACTAATTCATCACAAACTTTTTCAGTTGTTGTTCTTAGACCTTTGTCTTCAGCACCCAAAACCCAGATTACTTTTTCTGGAAATTTAATGTCATAAATAGTTTTTTTCGCTCGGTGACTAAGACCATAAACCCAAAAGCCAGCTTGCTTTAAGGTTTCAAACGGCTGCTGAAACTGATTGTTTCTGTAAATTGGCACGTGCTCAACTCCACCGCAGGCGACTTTGCTAACTGTTGCCGTTAAACCAACTGCGCGGTCGTCAGGAATTATGACTCCGTGCACACCCATCAACCAACTGGTGCGAAGTACCGCGCCCAGATTATGTGGATCCTCGACGCCATCTAAGACAACAATCAAACCATTATTTTCCCATCCTAAATCCTGATATTTAAATTCAGGTGTTTCATTTGAAAAAGCCACAGCCCCCTGATGAGAATGACAAAGCTGAAATAATTGTGCTTCTGATTTTTCTTCAAATTTTATTTTCAAAGTATTTAAGCTATCGACAATTTCACGTAAATCGGCCGACGATTTCCAACTGTTTTGTATTAAAACCGCTTGAACTGATTTTGGCCTTTTTGACAACAGTTCTTTAATCGCGTGGGTGCCTGCAACATGACGCCAGCTTTTTGGAAACGATGGCTTTGGTTCGCGTGAAGTTTTTTGATCACGCGAATCTTTTTCTGATGCAGCAGCAGATTCACTTTTTTTGAGGCTTTTGCCATTTTTTAGTGGTGGTGGCGGCGGCGCTAATTTCGCTTTTCCTGCAAAACCTTTTGGTCTAAATACTTTTTTCATAACAACCGCTTTCTAAGTGAACGAATTAACAACTTTTTAAAATTTCAATGACCGTTTGTCTTGGATCAGCCGATTTTAATATCGAGCGACCGACAACTAACGCTTTCGCACCCAATTTTATGGCCTGAGCCGGCGTCATGATTCGTTTTTGGTCTGCAGATTCATCGCTTTCTAAACGAATCCCTGGCACCACCGTGAAAAAATCTTTTTGCGAGATCAATTCAAGTTCGTGCCCAGAGCAAACCAAACCACGTAAACCAGACTGATAAACTAAATCAGATAAGCTTCGTACATGATTTTCAACGCTCCATGCATGAAAATTCTCAGGGAATGAAGATTTTTCCCAACTCGTAAGGATAGTCACAGCCAAAATTTTAAATGGTCGGACTTGGTTGAGCTCGGCTTCAAGCGCAGCTAGTTTGACTAAAGCTTCCCGTCCTGACAAAGCATGTACAGTCACGATTGTGGCACCAGCCATAAAAGAAGTACGCACGGCAGATTCCATTGTCGATGGTATATCAAAATATTTATTGTCGACAAAAACCGAAGTGATTTTCGAGAATTCGGTAACAATGTCGGCGCCGTATTTATAAGTTAAACGCGGCCCCAGCTTAATGGCGCCGACCAGATCACCGACTTGATCTAAAACTTTCCGAGCCTCAACAATAGAGTCTACATCTAAAGCTAGAATCAGCGGGTTTTTTAATAAATTCATCCTAAAAGGTCTACCACTTTTTGAATCACATCCTGCGGAACAAGTTTTGAAACTTCTTTTGTTTTTCTAACCACCACTTCTATTTGTGCAGCGTCAAAACCTTTTCTGCCAACCACGACCCGTACCGGAAAACCCAATAGATCTGCGTCTTTAAATTTGATACCAGGGCGCTCGTCACGATCATCTAAAAATACTTCAATGTTTTTTTCCTCTAACGATAACTTCATCTTTTCAACGTACGCAGACAACTCGGTGTCTTTTGGATCTAAATGACAGATGTGCACTTGAAACGGAGAAATAGCAGTTGGCCAGATGATTCCGTCCTGATCATGGCTTTGTTCGATGGCCGCTTGCACCGTACGCGTGACACCGATGCCATAACAACCCATTTCGTAAAACTGGGACCTGCCATTTTTATCTAAAAAAACACCGTTCATTTTTTTTGCGTATTTCTGACCCAAGTAAAAAACGTGGCCAACTTCGATGCCGCGAAATGCTTTTAAGCGCCCTTCGGATTCTGGACACTTGTCGCCTTCCTTAGCCATGCGAATATCTGCAAACTGAGTCACAGCGAAATCTACAGCGTGGTTAACATTTTTAAAATGAAAGCCATCTTCGTTCGCACCCACAATGTAGTTTTTTAAATTGGCAATTCCATGGTCAGCGTAGATCGGAATTTTTAGTCCCACCGGACCGCATGATCCAGGACTTGCCGATGTGACAATCTTGACTTCTTCATCCGTCAGCAGTTGCGGGGAATTGCTCATGCCTATCAGATTTTTTACCTTAATTGGGTTCACTTCATCGCTGCCGCGCAAAAGCACTGCAAAGGCTTTCAATGATTTTTCTTTTGGATCTTCGTTACTGCTAAAAAATAATGTTTTTACTAATTCGTTCGCAGGCACTCCGGTGAATTTTTCTAAATCAGCGATGGTTTTTTGCCCCGGAGTTGCCAATCTTTCTTTTGTTTTTATTTGAGTCTCTTTTGATACATAGGCTACCGCATCGATCGCGGGACATACTTCGATGTTCGCAGCAAAATTAGTTTTATCACTGACTAAAAGAGAATCTTCACCCGCATCTGCCAGCAATTGAAATTCATGAGTTTGACTGCCGCCGATGTTGCCGGCGTCTGCTTTAACGATACGGTACTGAAGACCCAGTCTGTCAAAAATACGCCCATAAGCGGCATACATGTCGTCATAAGCTTTTAATGCACCCGATTGATCGGTATCAAAACTGTAAGCATCTTTCATTACAAATTCACGACCGCGCATCAATCCAAAACGCGGTCTTATTTCATCTCGGTACTTGGTCTGAATCTGATAAATATTTTTTGGAAAGTCGCGGTAAGATTTTAAATCATGACGAACAAAATCAACGACGGCTTCTTCGTGGGTTGCACCTAAACAAAATTCATGTTCGTTGCGATTTTTGAATTTCAAAAGACCAGCGCCCATTTCAACCCAACGATTGGTCTCGGTCCAAAGTTCTTTTGGCTGAACCATCGGCATCAAAATTTCAACGGCATTTAATTTATTAAGCTCTTCCCGAATAATATTTTCAAATTTGCGAATCGCCCGCAGTCCCATGTTGCTGTATGTATAAATTCCTGGTGCTAATTTCTTAATAAGTCCTGCACGCATCATCAATTTATGAGATGGAATTTCTGCATCTGAGGGGGCTTCTTTATAGGTAAATAAATGGGTTTGTGACCATTTCATATATTGGCCTCGATTCCGTAAGCTTTTATTTTTCGGTGCAAATAGCTTCTTTCAAGACCTATCGATTCAGCAGTTTTTGAAATGTTGCCACCGTTTTCACTGATTTTTTTAATCAGATATTCTTTTTCGAATTCGGCACGAGCTTCACGAAATGTCGACATGTCTGCCATTTCAGGCGCCGAAGCACTTGTGACTTCACGCTTATCTATGAGCCCTGCAAAGCGAAGATCGTGCACATCAACAAAATCAGAAGGCGTTAAAATATAAACTCGTTCGATAAAATTTTTAAGTTCGCGCACATTTCCAGGCCACGTGTGTTTGGTTAAAAGCTTCATGCCTTGCTCGGAAATTGTTTTTCGCAAAGACGCCATTTGCTTAGCTGCCAAATCACTGAAATGCACAACTAAAGAATGAATGTCTTCTTGTCGTTCGCGCAAAGCTGGAACCAAAAGATTGTTTGTTGTTAACATTTTTTCAAGCTCGGGATGAATTTTTGCATTTTTCTTTAAAGTTTCAATCCGGTGCGATGAAGTTAACAACAATCGTGTTTCAGCGGCATGCTCTTCCGAACTGCCAAAGCGTTTAAATTTTTTAGTTTTTAGATACTGTAAGATTTTTTCTTGCAGCACAAAGGGCATCTCTTCGATTTCTTGCACCAACAAGGTACCACCATCAATAAGTTCAATCTTTCCACGTCGCGTTTTATCGATGCCAGGCAAAGATCCTTTTTCGATGCCAAAAAGTTCAATTTCAATTAAATCCTGAGGCAGTGTCGAGCAGTTGATATCAGAAAAAGCTGCGCTGGCTCGGGCGCTCATGTAATGAATATTCTGGGCTACTAACTCGCGCCCAGCTCCAATTTCGCCTTGAATAAGTATGGCATTCGTCGTTTTTGCAAATTCAGTCACTGCAGCTCGGACCCTGTTCATCGAATCCGATTCGCCGACAAGTGCAATGTTTTTACGAAGCTTGTTGAGCAGCGCATTTTTTTCATCTTTTTCGGATTTCAGCTCGATGATGTGATCTATCGATAGTGTCACTTTATCCAGTGACAACGGCTTTTCAATAAAATCCCAGGCTCCGATTTTTGTCGCTTTAACGGCGGTTTCAATTGTGCCGTGACCTGAAATCATCACGAAGGATGTATCTGGAAATAGGGGGACTGCCAAAGTCAGAACTTCGATACCATCCATCTTCGGCATCCAAATATCTAAAAAACAAATATCGGGTTTAAAATCTTTTAAACATTGCAATCCGGACGGTCCATCCGGCGCCACTAAAACTTCGTAACCGTCGTCTCGTAAACTTTCCGACAGCACTTCTCGAATCGGGGCCTCGTCGTCGATAATTAAAATTTTTACTTTATTTTTTTGTGCATGCAGCTCCATTGATGGCTCCTTGTAATTCATTTTAAATACTTTCCATCGGAATGATAGGCATCTCGATCACCATTTTTGTCCCTTGCGGGCTATTTTCATGGGCGCGAATGACTCCGCTGTGATCTTCGATGATACTCTTAACGATCGGCAATCCTAGTCCAGTCCCTTTTTCTTTGGTCGAATAATAAGGTTCAAAAATTCGCACGCGGTCCCGGTGTGGGATACCGACTCCGTTATCCGCAATACATATTTTTAGCACTTTCGAGCGGCCCTGGTACTCTGTTTGAATGCTGACTAAAGCCGGTTCAATTTTTGAAACAGCATCAATTGCGTTTTCGATAAGATTAACCAGAACCCGTTTGATCTGATCGGGGTCAAATTTAAATTCTGGCAAAGTTAGGTCCAACTGAATATCGAATTTAATTTGCGGATGGTTATCCACATAGATCTGCGCTGTTTTTTTAATGACATCATTAATCTGAGCTGGCACCGGCCGCAGTTCTGGAAGCCGAGCAAACTGACTAAACTCATTCACCAATAGTCGCATATCATCCACTTGATTAACAATCATTTTGATCGAATCAGAAAAAGCGGGATCTTGAATTTGCCCGCCAAATTTTTTTGCGATTCTTTCGGCGGCTAGTCGTATGGGGGTTAATGGATTTTTAATTTCGTGCGCAATACGTCGGGCCACTTCGGTCCAAGCGGCCGCCCGCTGGGCATTCACAATCGGGGTCATATCATCAAAAACCATAATACGGCCGATTTCAGATTTATTTTCATCGATTAAAATAGATATATTTATTGAAAGCGGAATGACATCATTTTGCACTTGGATTCGCTGTTCTTTTAAATAACTAACCAGCGCGTTGACCTGCATAAATCGAACGATATTTGAAAAAATTTTGTAATTTTCCGCACTCATGCTGGTGCGCACGTGTTTGCCGATGAACAACGCTGGATCAATCTGCAGCAACTCTCCTGCACGACGATTCATGGTTGTTATCTGACCATTCATATCGACGGAAATCACACCCGCGCTTACGTTTTTTAAGACAATTTCGACGTAGCGAGTGTATTGATTTAAGTTTTTAATTGTCTGCTGAAGCTCCAGCTCCGAACTTGAAAGATTATTTGTCATTTGGTTAAAGTTACCAATCAAACTATTAATTTCTTCGCTGCCAGAGGTAATTTCTAAGGGCGAGTAATCCCCTGCAGCTACTCGTTTCGTGGCGCGACCAAGTTGTACCAGCGGAATGGAAAGTTGTTTGGCTAAATAAAAACCAAACCAAACCGCAGCGAAAATAATAACCAAAGTCATCACGATCAGCATAATAAAGTAAATAGACTTCAGCGGATATTCAACCAGGGAATTGTCATGAAATTCTTGATAAGCCCCAACGATGTCATCAAATTTTGAGCCCGGCGTAAGATTTAAAAACTTTGTAACAACAACAACACCCGAATCTGATTTTTTATCAAGCGGCACCATCAGACGAAGTAAATTATAGTCCCCAAAAATTTGAATGATACTGGCTTCATCCCGACCAATAAGACCGCGTTGTAAAAAATCAAAATTTAAACTTGGCACCACATCAGAATTAAGCTCGGGGTCCTGGGATACCAGCCGGTCTGATAGCAAGTTATCATAGTATTCGATTGCATCTAATTTGTAGAGCACACGAATTTCACCCAGTTTTTGCAACCGTTTTTCCGGATCAGAAATTTTAATTTGTTTGATTGATAATCTGGCATATTCGTAGCCACGTTTTTTTTCATTGGCGATAAAAGTATCGATCACCTCGGAGGCATTTCGAAGTACAGACAACATTCGCTGCGAAAACCATTTTTCAAAACTGCTATTCAGGTAAAAAACAGAAATGATAAAAACCAACAAAGTCGGAATAACGGAAAAAGAAACAAATGAAACAATCAGCTTTGATTTTAAAGACGAACCAAATATTTTACCGCGGCGTTCGATAAAGACTTTGACGACGTTCCTGAAAATCAGAAATAGCAAAAGCAGAACCAGGATTAAATTAATATTCACAAGTCCGATGAAAAATAAAACATAAGAAGACGGTAAATTTTGACCTGAACGAAAGATATAAACTTCGATACCAATCAAAAATGCAAGCAGAATGGACAGAGCAAATATAAAAAATATTTCTCTTTTTCTTTTACTTAATTCTTGGGTGCGGTCACTGATGTTTTTATTTTTGACCGGCTTTTTGTTTTTATCTGACATGAACCACTATATTGATTTGATTTCTTTTAGAAGTCCAATCATCTCGATTACGACTTGTGCGGATTCGTAACCCTTATTGCCATGGGCGCCACCAGCGCGGGCCAAGGCTTGCTCTTCATTTTCTGTGGTCAAAACCGCGAAGCCTACCGGCTTTTGGTAGCGCAACATTAGTTCTGAGCATCCACGTTCTACGGATTGGCACACGTAATCGTAATGGGTTGTTTCTCCGCGAATGACCGCACCAATGGCCACGGCACCGTCAATTTTTTTTGATTGCAGCAGCGCCTGAATTGCTAACGGAATTTCAATGGCACCAGGCACCCGCACAGATAAAATCTGCGCACCAATTTCTTCAAGGTAATCAAAGGCACCATCTTCAAGTTTTGCAGTGATTTCTTCGTTAAACCGAGCTGTGACCACGGCAATGCGAAGTGGTTTAGATAATTTCTTGTTATTAACCGCTGCCTTTTTTGAAGGATTGGCTTTTTTCAATTTTGTTTTTTTCGTCATAAATTCTTTCTATAAGAAATCAAATCGGCAATCGATCCTATTTTTAATTTAAATTTCTGCGCGAAAACTTTCAAATCCGGTAAGCGCGCCATTGTTCCGTCATCATTGATGACTTCGCAGATAATGCTAGCCGGATTTAATCCACTCAGCTTTGCTAAATCAATACTGGCTTCGGTGTGACCTGGGCGACCCAATACACCTTCAGGATGAGCGCGAAGTGGAAAAATATGACCGGGACAAATCACATCTTTTGCAGATGCTTTTGTATCAGCGGCGACTTTAATCGTGTGAGCCCTATCTGCTGCCGAAATTCCGGTAGTAACTCCGGAGCTGGCTTCAATCGAGTAAGTAAAGGCCGTGTTAGTTGAGCCTTGATTATGCACAGCCGATTTCATCATGGGTAATTGCAGCTGCTGGACATGTTCCGGTGTCAACGCTAAACAAATTAAACCGCGCGCTTCTTTGGCCAAAAAATTCACCGCTTCAGCTGAAACAAAATCAGCTGCTAATATTAAATCACCTTCATTTTCACGGTTTTCGTCATCAACCAAAATGACAAATTTTCCAAGTTTAAAATCGGCTAAAATTTCTGCAATTGAATTCATGAAACTTCCTTCGCTGCGGCTGCGACTTTGGATTCGATATATGCTTTTGCTAGGTAATCAGCTTCAATATTAAAAAATTCATTGGCTTGGTAATGACTTAAATTCGTAGCTTTCATGGTTTCAGGAATCAGGCAAACTTCAAGGTAAAACTTTTTGTTTGTTTTTTTAAATTCATTCACTGTCAGACTGACACCGTTCAAACAAACAGAGCCTTTCTTCCAAAAATAACTTAATAAATTTTTGGGCACTTCAATTTGAATTTGCCAGCATTCACCCTGCTGATAACTTTTAATAATTTTAGCTTTAGAATCGACATGACCTGTCACTAAATGACCATGCACGCGCTGACCAAACTGCAACGAGCGCTCTAGATTTAACGGGTATTTTTTCCAAAGTTCAAACTGACTGCCCAGAATTTTTAAGGTTTCTGCACCTAAACAGAACTGAATCTTTTTTGCGGTGAACGATTCGACTGTTAAACAGACCCCGTTCGTTGCAATGCTGTCTCCGATAGAAATGTCTGTCATTTTTTTTGGACGCGAAATCTCAATGCGACAACTGCTTTTTAACTGAGTGATTTTGGTGATTTGAGATTGGGCTTCGATAATTCCTGAAAACATGACTGGGTTCTAGCACAGCTAAACCCAGATTGTTTTAGATTTTGCATGGCGTCTATTTGACGGGAATGTCTTCAACGAATTGATGCAATTTAACCAGCGCGCCGGTATTGATTGACTCGTTTTCTTTAATATTAAGCACTTTTGCGCGCGACATTAGTTTACCGGGCTCCTCGATTTCAATGATCCACGGATCTGTGGTGTCCGAAACAATCAGCGAACCTGTTAAAACAGAACTTTCACCGCAAGGTTCGCCCCGCCAAGTGTGCGCTTCGTTATAAACTTTTAAGCGGTCACCCTTTTTAAGTCCCAGTTCAGACCCGCCTAAAATAGCTACATAATTATCGCGACTTAAAACTATTCGCGTTGACCAAACTTCGCCTGGTTTTCCTAACAATGATTTTGCTAAAAGTTCTGTTCCGGCTTGTAAACCCTTTAAAGTCACTTCCGCCATTCCCGTTGAGCGATAAAATTCGGGGCCAATGTGTAAGATGCCGCCGAAATCAATACCGGCTCCAACTTTGTAATCGGTTTTCATGGCCTGCGTGTTTTTACTGTCAACGGTTTCAAAAGTCCACGGATCGATAGCATGGAAAGACAAGTCCATGCGCATGCGGTCTAAAGAAAAGTGAGCCGATAACGGAATTTGTGAAAATGTATCACTGAATCCGAACTGCAACGAGCCACCGCTATGGGCTTCAAGAGAATTAATTTTACCTTTAATGTAGTGTTGCGGACGGGTCATAAAACAAGATGAATCACGGTCTAAAGTAATTTCTCGAGTTTTAGTGGTTGGAAACCAAGTTTTTAACTGCACGACTGTGATTGAATCCGCGGCCGCTGTTTTTTGAACGCCGTAAAAGCGCTGGTCGTTGGCTCCGGAAACTTCGTCTAAACTTGGATAAACATTTCTTTCATAAAAATGATCTTTTTCAAAAATAACGCCCGAGTATTGGCTGCGAGCCACTTCGGAAAAATTAAAACCACCATTGTCCAAAAAGGATGAGGCGCTGATATCCAGAATTTTCACATTCTTTTTAAGTTCACGCGTACTGCCGGCCACCGGCTGTTCACACTTTGTGTTACCCATTGTGAAAATGGACAGAACTAAAACGACACTGGCTTTTAATATCTTATTTGAGTGCTTCATGAATTGGCTCTCCGTTCTTAAGTCTAGTTCGGCAGACTTAAGACTAGTCTAGAGCAAATTCTGAAATAGTTTTATAAATATCAAATCTCAGTTTTTATTGAAAAAAAGTTAGACACTAAAAAACAGACTAGACCCAGTAATCCAGAATCTAATCCAGATTAAAACAAAGATCTAAACAAAGATTATTTTTTGATCTTTGACGTCGACGGTTACCTTAGCTCCGGCTTTTAGCTCCTGAGAAATTATTTTTCGAGCTAACCCATTTAGAATTTCGGCTTGAATCAATCGCTTCAGGGGCCTTGCGCCAAACTGCGGATCAAAACCCCGCTCGCTTAAGTAGGCATAAAGTGATTCTGTAAAGTGCAGTTCAATTTTTTTATCGTGCAAGCGTTTTGAAACCTCTTGCAACTGAATTTTGACGATGCCTTTTAAGTTTTTTTGATCCAACGAATTGAATTCAACGATCTCATCAATGCGGTTAAGAAATTCGGGTCGAAACGAGGCTTTCAACGCTGCCTGAATCGCTTCATGACCCAAACCGCCACCTAAATTCGAGGTCATCACAATGATTGTGTTTTTAAAATCAACCAATCGCCCCTGACTGTCCGTTAAGCGCCCGTCATCTAGTACCTGTAGAAGCACGTTGAAAATATCACTGTGTGCTTTTTCGATTTCATCCAGTAGCACCACCGAATAAGGTTTACGACGAACGGCCTCTGTCAGTTGCCCGCCCTCTTCAAAACCCACGTACCCGGGCGGAGCGCCGATCAGGCGGGATACAGAATGTTTTTCCATGTACTCGCTCATGTCAATCCGAGCAATCGCTGTTTCGTCATCAAATAAATATTGAGCCAACGCTTTCACAGTTTCTGTTTTACCCACGCCCGTTGGGCCAACAAAAATAAAAGTACCGATGGGCCTGTTTGGATCTGATATTTCAGCTCGAGCTCTACGAATGGCGTCAGCTATGACAATCATAGCGTGGTCCTGCCCGATGACTCGCTTTTGCATCTCAAACTCCATGCGCAGTAACTTTTGCGATTCACTTTCAAGCATTTTTGAAACCGGAATCTTTGTCCACTTGGCAACGACTTCAGCAATGTCTTCGGCATCGACTTTTTCTCTAAGTAATGCTGATTTATTATCATGTATTTTTTCTTCAAGTAGTTTTAATTTTTTTTCAAGTTCAGGCTGCTTTCCGTATTTTAACTGCGCTGCTTTTTCATACTGGGCTTCACGCTCTGTTTTTGAAATTTCATTTTTGATGTTTTCTAAATCAATTTTAACTTTCTTTAACTCATCGATAACATTTCGTTCAATTTTCCATTTTTCTTTTTGCGCCTGAGAAATTTTTGTAAGCTCGGATAAGTCATTTTCGATTTTATTACGGCGCTCTTTGGCGCTGGGGTCGGTTTCTTTTTTTAAAGCTTCCATTTCTATTTTAAAGCTTAAAATTTTGCGGTCGATTTCATCGACCTCTTCGGGCACGCTGCGATTTTCTATATTCAGTTTGCTGGCGGCTTCGTCGATCAGATCAATCGCTTTATCAGGCAGAAATCTGTTAGTAATATACCGATGCGATAATTTTGCTGCTGCAACCAGCGCGGCGTCGGTAATTTGAACACCATGATGAACTTCGTATTTTTCTTTAAGTCCACGCAGGATTGTAACGGTTTCTTCGACGCTGGGCTCGTCGATTAAAACGGTTTGAAAACGGCGTTCCAGAGCTGCATCTTTTTCTATGTGCTGCCGGTACTCGTCTAAAGTAGTTGCGCCGATGCAGCGCAATTCACCACGCGCCAGGGCTGGCTTTAGCAGCTGACTGGCGTCCATGGCGCCTTCGCCTTTGCCCGCGCCGACTAACGTGTGCATTTCATCAATGAATAAAATGATTTCGCCGTTACTAGTAGAAACTTCTTTAATCACAGCTTTCAAGCGGTCTTCAAATTCTCCGCGGTATTTGGCGCCGGCAATTAAAGAGCCAATGTCTAAAGACATTAATTTTTTTCCAATTAAATTTTCCGGAATATCTTCTTTGATGATTCGAAGCGCTAGCCCTTCTGCTATGGCTGTTTTACCAACACCGGGTTCACCAATCAGAACCGGGTTGTTTTTCGTCCGCCGAGATAAAACCTGGATGACTCTTCGTATTTCTTCATCGCGACCAATGACCGGATCTAATTTTCCATTTTGTGCAAGCTCTGTCAGGTCACGCGCATATTTTTTTAAAACTTCATATTGGTTTTCAGGATTTTCATCAGTCACTTTTTTGTTACCTTTAATTTTTTTTAACGCCATCTGAACGGCATTTATTTCTATTTTGCTCTGCCGAAGTATTTTCTGCAAAGCCGAGTCCTGGCTTTTTAGCATTGCCAGAAAAAAATGCTCGGTCGACACCAATTCATCGTGCATCAACTGCGCCTCAGTTTCAGCTGCCGAAAAAATTTTTTGCAGACGATTGCTGGCATAAATTTGCGGCGCGGGTTTTTCAAGTTTTGGCATCTGCTGAATCGATTGGTTTAGGTTTCTTATAATTTCTTGGGGTATAATTTGGCATTCCTCTAACAAACGAGGCACAAGTCCTTGCTCTTGTTCGATTAACTGCAGTAACAGGTGCTCGGGCTCAACCATCGAGTTTCTAGTAACCTCGGCCAACTGAGCTGCAGCTTGCATAGCTTCTTGGCTTTTACGGGTCATTTTTTGAACATCTTGACTCATGCTGCTTCCCTCAGTCTTAAAGATGAGTTATGTGTAGTTATTGTCAATGGTAAAACAGAAAAATAAACCTCAAATTAAATCCATTAAGTCTCAGCCTAGGCTGCGTCCCAGTATGCGCAAAGAATTTATTCACCCTGCTGATTTTAATAAATACAATTTACCCTACGCGTGCGAACAGTGTTCACATTTTGCAGGTCAAACATCCACTTGCACACTGGGGTTAAATACAAACCCACACTTAGCAGAATCACAAAAAAAATCCTATCTTCTCGGTGGGCAAATGGCCCTTTGTCGCTTCCAAGAAATTGACTGAACCGCGACTAGACACAAGGACTAAGACGTGACCACCGTCTTGAAAACCAAGCCTGAAGCCCCATCTAGATTGTTGCAAAAGAACTTATTCTATTCATTTTCTATCCTTACATCCTGTCAAGATAACATCAAATACCCCGATCAGTTCTGAATACAAATACAAAGAGGCAGGATGTCTCTTGAACACATAACAAAGTGTTCTCATTCACCATAAAAGGAGGCTTCAAGGACGAGTTTAAGGACGATCGAAATTTTTAAGGAAGAATACTTAAAGCCTGTTTGGCTCGGATGCTGAACAAAAACAAATATCACGGAGGAAGTGGAAATAAAACTTTTAACATAATATAAAATGGAGTTTACAAATGGGAATGAGAATAACAACAAACGTCGCAGCAATTAATGCTCAACGTAATTTAATGAGCAGCCAACGAAATATTCAAAATTCAATGTCACAATTATCAAGCGGTAGTCGAATCAATCGCTCGGCAGACGATGCCGCAGGACTAGCAATCTCAGAAAACATGAAAGCCCAAATCAGATCATCTGTACAAGCTCGCAGAAATGCGAATGATGGAATTTCGATGGTTCAAGTTGCAGAGGGTGGCTTAAATGAAGTTTCTAATATCGTCACACGCTTACGTGAACTTGGTATCCAAGCCTCATCCGACACTGTCGGAGAAAAAGAACGCGGCTTCATCGACACAGAAGTTCAGCAATTAAAATCAGAGATGGAACGTATTGCTAACACCACAAGTTGGAACACAACGAAGCTTTTGGATGGATCAACACCGGTATTTGATTTTCAAGTCGGTCTTTATTCAAGTGAAAATGATCGAATTCAGTTCGACACTTCACGAAATATCGCAACGCTTGATGCTTTAGGATTATCTGATGTTGATTTCACGACCAAAGAGGGCGCACGTGATTCGCTTCGACTACTGGATGACAGTCAGTCAGCAATCAACGGCATGCGTTCAAATATTGGTGCCTTACAGAATCGTTTAACTTCAACAGTTGATACTTTGGCCGTCACAGAAGAAAATTTAGCGGCAGCTAATTCTCGAATCCGCGATACAGATGTGGCGCAGGCTTCTTCAGACATGGCAAAAAATAGCGTCATGCTGCAAGCGGGTACCGCAACATTAGCGCAAGCGAACCAAACAACACAGTTAGCGCTGAAGTTATTAGGATAGTTTTTTAAAAATTGAAGCAGAGTTGACGAATTCGTCAAAATTCTAAACACAAAAACAGAACCCTGACTGCAAAGTTGGGGTTTTGCTTTTTGTGTCGATTATTTTCCTATTAAGTTATCCGGACCTTCGGCCGAAGTTAAAGATGACGATTGATAGAACTCAACGAAAAAGTTTTTTTGAAAGAAGGCTTTATGAAAAGACAACTCACAACAACATTACTTCTAGTTGCAGTTTTTGCTTTAACCAATTGCTCGAAAGGAAAAATTCAGAATTCCCTTTTAGGCAATAATCAAAGCACACCCAATAATACCGCCGGCAGCACGCCTGTAGTGCCCGGTATCGACCCTGTCTCACAACTTGATTTCAAAGGCCGCGTTGAAAGCTCTGACACAAATAACAACGCCTTAGCTTTTGATTTTGATAAAACTCGTGGCGAATTTATTATTATGATTCCAATGCCCTCTGGCATGTTATTCACACCTTCGGGATCTTTTAATTCAAGACCCGATATCACCTTTTCACCCATCATCGATTCTTCAGGCCGTATGAAATTTGCGGTGCGTATTCCAGTAAAATATATTTTAAGAGGCGCCACGTTTTTGCCAGCAGCCAGTTTACCCAATGGCGATCCACTACCCGCTATGCCCGCAGGTTACGGGGAACTTCCCAGCTTGGCCCTTAGCTTTCCACAACACGATAACACTCAAATTACTTTGTACATTGGAATCAATGCTGTTGGGCTTTACATAACGCTGCCTGACAAAGTGGCAATCCCTTTCGGATTTCAGTTTCCGATTAAGAACTCGGACAAATCAAAAACTTTTGGCTACATGTCTTACGTTCCAAAAAAGGGAACTTATGCACCGGGACTTTTCATCTCTTCGTTGATTCCCCCTAGCATGGCACGAATTTTAGAAGATTATTTTAAGTTTTAAGCTGAATTAAGAAACCTTAACAGCATAGACCTTGATGCTATAATTTTTAAATTTTTTGACAAAACTTGCCCTGAAACTCAAAGCTAGTTACTCTAGCTTTGTTTCGTTTCAAAACAAATAAATACGAGGATACAAATGGCTAAGAAAAAAAAAGCTAAAGCAGCTAAAAAAATAACTAAACAACCAGCAAAAAAAGCCGCAAAAAAGCCGGTGAAAAAAACGGCAAAGGCTGTGAAAAAAACAAAACCTGCTGGCAAGAAATCTGCAAAAAAAGTAGCAAAAAAGCCAGCGAAAGCTGCTAAAAAAATTACTAAAAAAGCAGCGCCTAAAAAAGCAAAACCTGCTGCCAAAGCAAAAGCGCCAAAAGCAGCTAAGCCGGCTAAGAAAATAAATCACGCCACTTCAATGGCTAGTGAATTGGTGAAAGAATTTGATGAAGACAACGATTTAGATTCTTTAGTCGACCTTGAAGATGAAGATGCGCTTTCTTTGGCTGAACCGTTAGACGAAACGGACGACGAAGTTGAAGAAGACGAATTAGAAGAAAATTTAGAAGGCGACACTAACGAAGAAGAACTTGAAGAAGATATGGAAGACGAAACTTCAAAGAAAAAAGATAAAGAAGTTGCTGAAGAAGACGAAGATGACGAAGGTTATTTCTAGTTTTTAGCGTTCACATGAAATTTAAATAAATAAGGGGAGAGTTTAAAAACTCTCCCCTTATTTTATATAAGACGGCAGCCGATCCAGTTGTACAAAATGACCATTTTGGATCATATTCCTAAATGGTCTTGACTTTTTTGGATTATAATCCAAAATGGACACATGGGTATTATTCAAAGGTCTATTCATAAAAGCTTACTTTCCGACTTAAACAAAAAAATAGTATTGCTAGTCGGACCCAGGCAAGTCGGCAAAACCACCTTTTCAAAAAACTTATTAAAATCCTATGATTATTTAAATTTTGATTTAGATAAAGATAAAATAAAAATCGTTAAGCAGCTTTGGGACCGAGAAAAAGACATCATTATATTTGATGAAATCCATAAAATGAGGAACTGGAAGCAGTGGATAAAGGGAATTTACGACACTGAAGGTTTATCACAAAAAATAATTGTAACCGGAAGTGCCAGGCTGGATGTCGCAAAAAAAATGGGAGATTCCTTAGCCGGCAGGCATTTTACCTACCACATGTTGCCTTTAGACTTAAAAGAACTAAATTCCACGGAATCGGTAGAGAAAAACTTTTCAAAGTTAATGAAATTTAGTGGTTTTCCTGAGCCTTTTTTTGAAAATTCGAATAGTTTTCACTTAAAATGGCAGAAAAGTCATATGGATTTAATCATTCGCCAAGATCTGGTTAGCTATGAAAATATTCGTGATGTTTCATCTATTGAACTAATGGCTGAAATGCTTCGAGGCCGAGTTTCAGCACCATTGTCTTACAATTCGCTAGCAATTGATTTGCAGCGTGATCCAAAAACGATCCAAAAGTGGATGGATTATTTAGAAAATTTATTTGTTATTTTTAAGGTACTGCCATACTCAAAAAATATCGCACGCAGTGTTTTGAAAGAGCCCAAGTACTATTTTTATGATTATACCCGCATCGATGAAGATGAAGGCGCTCAGTTCGAGAACTTTGTTGCCGTTAGTTTAAAAAAAGAAATCCACTATTTAAATGAAGTTATGGGAATCGAATCAAAATTATGGTTTTTAAAGAAGAAGGGCTCGCTAGAGCTTGATTTCTTTATTGAA
>JAYUCH010000090.1:0-20173 GCA_043740435.1 Bdellovibrionales bacterium
AACCGTACTGACTTCATTTCCACTTATGGTATTTTCGAATTTTGTTTCCGCAACCATTCCTAACAATAGATATTTTCAATACAAAGCCACGCTAGAAACGGATAATACAACGTATCTTCCAGATCTGAAATCAGTGACAATCAAAAGGCCATGATTTTTAATTTCAAAATTATTTCAAACAGTCTGTTTTAATTTTTGCCACTAATTCGACGGCTTTCATATCGTGCTGATCAGACAAACGCATATAGTCTTTAACGGCTACGCTTTGGTTGTCTACTTGGTCAATCTGGCCTGTGTAGACATTGAAGCCGTGCTGAATAGCTGCATCGTTCAAACGGGCAGCCTCTTTGGTATGGTTGATTAAACTGCCTAGCATTCGGTTACATTCTGCCGAGACAGCAAACACTGTTGAAGACATCAACATTAGGCTTAGAATTGTTCTTGTTTTTTTCATAGGACCACCTTCATTTGGTTATAAAGTTGCACACTTTACTGGTTGCCAGAACTGTTCCAAGAACTCTGCAGAGTTTTCATTTAAGTTAACTTCTTTTTTTAAGAATGAGATGATTTGCAAATGGAAGAATTTAGATTTTTGTATCTATCCGTCTGGTTTTTATTTTTTGCAATATCTGTCGGAATCGTGATCAAAAGATGGAATTCCATAAAAACGGAAACACCTAAATACTGGATTTATTTAACGACACCGTGGAAAATAATTACTTTTTTTATTTCTGGCACTTTCGTTTCGCTGGATGGCCCATTTACCCATGACCCTACTTGGGATTTTGTTTCGGGGTTTGGAATGTCGCTATTAACTTTTTTAACCGCGCCTTGGTCGATCGGCGTGATTTACCAGTTCATTAAAAAACGACACACGATAAGCGATGTGATACTTGCGATTACATTTTGGTTATTATCTGCCAGCTGGTTTTACGATGGTTACATTTGGTGGCGAGACGGATTTTATCCGCCGACTTGGTATTCAAATCTAATTGTCTCGTCTGTTCTTTATTTTTGTGCAGGACTTTTTTGGAATCTGGAAGGGTCTGCAAATCAAGCGGGTTTCGGATTCTACCGTATTGATTGGCCAGCCAAGTTACAAAACGATAATTTCGGTGCTGTGAAGAAATACCTTTCTTTATTTATTATAATAGTAGCGTGTATATTATTTTTTTCCACAACATGGCATCTTTAAGGCTCGATGAATAGTTTTTCAGTTTTAAAAACCAGCCCTACAATTGATAATTAAAATAAACTAAGTTACTGTTTCATTCTGGAGGCTTTTTATGGCAAACTTAATTTTTTCAGTATTATTTCTATCAGTGGTTTCATTGGCTAGCTCTTCTGATTGTAAGTTGGCTACAGATGCACTTAAAAATTACATCAAGCTAGATACCGATGGAAAGACAACGCATCCATCAAAGCAAGTCGATCGCCTTGTTTATTCTAAAGGCCGCGATACAGCTGCTTTCGATTCCATGACAATTGTGTTTAGTACTAAAATAAAAGACTGTACAAAGAAGAATGCAGATTTAGAACTTCACGTGAACTATAACGTCCTGGGTATTCTTGCTAGCAACGCTACAAAAAAAGAATTGGCATCTGTTTTATCATCCAAGGCCAAAGAAACGACCGAGTCTTTTACGATGGTGAAGGACGGTAAGAGTTGGAAAATTGATTCATCGTCTATTCTTCAGCCCCATATTGGAATTAATGCTGCAAAAAACTTGATCAAGTAATCATTGATTGTATCTCAAAATGAGAAGAAAAAACTTTCGATTATGGTTTCAGCTTTAAAAGCGCTAGAATAAAGTTGGTTCAGGGGAAATCGTTTGATGAATCAGTGGGGAATACTTTATGAATTTTCAATCTCGGATATTTAAAAAACAATTATCGGTTATAGTCGTTATGGCGTTTACAGTAATTGGTTTTCAGAATTGCTCGGTGGGCCTAAAAAGTGCGATACAAAACTCGACGCAATCATCTGAAATAGGCGGATCACCAGCCGAACCAAATCATCAAGATGGTATTCACAACATAAATTTAGCATTGCTGCCATCAGGCGATCCAGGCAGCAGCGAGCTGCGCTTGACTCAAACTACCAATCAGCCGAAACCCAGCGGCGGTGCCGGCGAGTTCAGAATGAATTGTGGTTTCAGTCATATGAACTTCGATGATCCAATTGTCTTTCCTGGAAAAAAGGACGCTGCTCACTTGCATGTATTTTTTGGAAATAAAGATACCAATTATTTAACGACGCCAGATTCTTTGGCTGCCACCGGCAACAGTACATGTCAGGGTGGGATTGCTAACCGCTCGGCTTACTGGGTTCCGGCGATAATTGATTCTGCTACAAATACACCTTTAAAACCTGCTGGATTGGCCGTTTACTACAAAGGGAATGATCCTAGAACATACAGCTTTATTAAATCACCCCCAAAAGGTTTACGTATGATAGCTGGCGATCATAAGAATACGACTTCAGGCACAAACCATGCGGCACATTATTACTGTGATCCTGCGAACGACGCGAATACAGATCAGTCGGGCATATCTGTACAATCCTCTTGTAAAGATCATACATTTCCAAATGGTTATGTAGGTAAAGCAGCTGTTATTATGGTAGTTGTTTTTCCGCAGTGCTGGGATGGAATTAACTTAGACAGTGCCGATCATAAATCACATATGGCTTATGCGGGTGGATATACGACGGACAATGGATGTCCGACAACTCACCCAGTGCTGATACCGTCAATTACTTATAATATTCGGTATTATGTACCTGCAGGCAGTGACACCGCGAATTGGAGATTATCAAGTGATTCTTACCCGGATACTTCACCGGGTGGTTTTTCTGGTCATGGCGATTGGTTTAATGGATGGAAACCCGAGATCATGGATCTCATCGTAAAAAAATGCCTGAATGCGCGTATGGACTGTGGATCTAATTCTTTACCTGATGGCAGAGATATGTTTTGAAGATACGCACGGTCTTTATGTTGATTAAAGCATAATAACTCATAACTTTTTAATTATACGTTATAATTTGAGGCATCAACTGAATTGCATATACATTCAAAAAGATCCTGGTAGTCTATTTTGAAACTACGAGGACCGCTTGACCAAAGGCGAAGAAACTAAATTTAAAATTATCCAAGCCGCGATTAAAATATTTAATTCAGAAGGAATTAATTGGACCAGTTTTAAAATGCTGGCCGACAAGGTCGGAATTAGCCAACCTGCACTTTATAAATATTTTGCGGATAAAGACGCTCTTTTACTTGAATGTTGCCTTGAAGTTGTAAAGCGCGGTCAAAAATTCATCGATGATCAAATTGATATGAATTCACCGGCACGGCAGCGGTTCGCATCGTACGTTGAAGGTAATCTAAGATGGGCCATCGAGAAACCAAAAGAAGCTGATTTGGTTTTTGCCATGTACAGCAATGGCTCTTTCAGTAACGCTTTTAAAAACTTGCACCTGCAGATTGATCAAGGCGGCATGAAAAGAATTGAAACACACTTAATTCATATTTCATTTGAAAAAAAAGAATCCGAAAGTTCACCAAGAAATATCAACGACCAAGTGCAACTGATACACAGCCTACTTGTTGGCGAAGTGCTAAAGGCTCTTCGCTGGCCAACTAAATTTTCTGCGCAAGCACGAACTAAAAAAATTATGCAAGTTATAGATGGAATAATAAATGACAAGCATTAATGGTTTTGGGTGCAATGATATTAATTAAATGCTGTTTCATTTGCACTGCACTGACTGTCAGAACTTTTTCTGTAATGGTTTCGCCCTTTTCAAGAAAAGATTTTTCAATCGCTGTTTGATCAAAGCCATATTCTTGTTTGTATTTTCTAGCCAAAACATTTTTACTAACGTGGGCTACAACTGTTTCTGGCTGGCCTTTTTCTAAAATAACTGCGGTAAACCAAGCCCACAGTTGACGTTTAACTTCAAGTCTTTCAGCCGGTGCTAAGTTTCCATCGATATAAAATTGTCCGACTTCAATCATAGATTTTGTTGTTTTTAAACCGCCGCTAGGGCTGCCAACAGATTTTAGAAGTTCTTTTTCTTCAGCATCTGTTAGTAGTTTTCGCTGACGTAAAATTTCAAAACTTGGCAAGACGACTTTATTTTGTTGGTTAATATAAGCTTCATAAGATCTTAAGATACCAACTATTTTTCCAGACCGCTGGTCATGCACAACCCCGAAACTTGAATTTTGCACGGGTAATTCATTTTCAACTTTTTGTACGGTTTTTATAATTTCACTTTGAATAGCAGACTGATATCCCTCATCAATTTGTGCTTTCATCAACTTATGAATTTCGGCAATTTCTTTTTCGTGAACTAAGCGGTCTGAATTCACTCCGTTTTTATCAAAGGTCATTTTTTTTGGCTGGGCAGCAGCCGGATAAACAACCGGCAAAAAGCTGTTGTCATCGATAATGTAACCCTCAGAGACCGCGTATTCATAACCACTTAAGGTTAAAAAAGGCATCGTTGGCTGCGCCTGCAAATAGCTTTGTAATTGAATTTGGGTCAAGTGATCCGTTGAATAAATGGAATTTCTAAACAGGTACGAGTCTTCGTTAGCGCAAACTGAAAGTGCAAAACTTAGAACTGCGATGAATACGGATAACGTGCCGAAAAACGCCTTTACACCTGATTGTCGATCAGGTTTTAAAGATAAACTACTTGATTCTGAAGCTATTTTTCGATTCATACACATTACTTATTCAAGACCAGAGCCACCTGTTCGTCTCATAATGAGATTTATAGGTTCTTATGATCCCTCAGGTCATGTAAATCTTTTAAAGAGCACATAAGCCATAAGAATCAATTATTTAAGTCGCTATAGTTATTACTTATACTAAAAAATTGATTAGTTATAACTTTTTGATGGATTAAATTTACGCGCTGCGGTATAACTCATTCAACAAGAATTTAAACCAACTTTAACAAAGGAAATAAAATGAAAAACTTAACTGCTTTAATTGGAATTTTAATCTTCGCTGGAAACACTTGGGCTAACTGTCCCGGTGGGCATGAGGCTGTACTTTGTGATCAACTCAGTCCTGTCGGAAGTAAGTTCGCAGCGCGCTTAAGTGTTGATCCCAATGATAATTCCATAACAACGGACATTAAGCTGACTATCAACGCCACCGAAGATTCCGATCGATTGAAATGTACTATTGATCATTACGGTCAACACGATAGCAAACAGATTTGCACGTCATCAAAATATTCCTACAGAATTATTGATAACATTTACAAACCTAAAAGTAATGATCCCTACATATTGGGAGCGCACGAACTTTTGGCGGCTGAAGGGTCTCGAGCTAACTTTCCAGGTCTTGTCATCGAAAACTTACAAACACACGAGCGGGCTGTGCTTGTTTGTCAGGAAATGCGCCTTTGCCCGTCAAACTAATTTAACGAAAAACTTAAATCAACCTAACAAAGGAAATAAAATGAAAAACTTAACGGCTTCACTTGCGATATTAATGTTATCAACCCATGTGTTCGGCTACAGCGGCCCGCAGTTTAAATACATTCCCTACAAACATTTCAAATGTAATTACAGTATTGATGGCAAAGCTGTTGTCAAAGGTACTTACCGCATCGGAGCTTTTGTCGGTATGAAAGATGAAGAATTTGTTGCTTTCAGATATTCGGGAACTCATCATATTAATTATAATTCAAAGTTATTGGAAAAGGCTTTTCTAGAAAAAGATGTTCTATTAAAGACTGATGGAGAAGCAATCAGATTGATAGACGAAAACGCGGTCGCTACAGACGTTATTCCTGCTCCGAGTTTACAAGCTTTCGTCGCTGCAATAAATAATTCTGGCATGAATATTGACGGACACTTTTACTCTGAAACAGGAAAAGATGTCGTGCTAAGCCATACCACTCAGTTAGTAACGAACGAAGCAGAAGACCGTTTAAAAGTTATACTAAATTACTCTGTCAATAGATTAAATGATGGAAAAAGCTTCGTAAAATTGTTGGTCATCAAAGGGAACTGTAGTCTTTAATCGTATACATTTAAACTCCGTGCTAAGGGGTGAGTTTTTTGTGCTCATCCGAAAAATAATTCTTTTTTAAAGCCCATGCAGGCTCCCCTCGGATTTTATGTTCCAGCTTTCACAAGTAGAAGCACAGAGCTTGAGATACCAAATTGGCATCTCAAGCTCTTATTGCGGGCGAAGTTACCTGCTAATTCTTCAATGAGACTTTTTTGCTTACTCGTAAACTTCTTTGCGATGGCCGATTTTAATAATCGTTACTTTAATTATTTTTTTTTCAATAGCATAGATGATTCTGTAATCTTGAATGCGGATCCGGTAAAGCGATTCGGCACCTTTCAACTTTTTTATTGGAAGCAACTCTGTGTAAGGATTTAATGAAAGCAGCTGAACGGCATCTAATATCTTTTGTTGAATCTTTGCTGGCAAGGCTTGAAGTTCTTTGGCAGCGCTTTTTTTGAAGACGATTTCGTAAGACTTCGAAATCATTTTTTTAATTTCTTAAGTACCGCAGCCAGTGAAACTTCTTCTTCGTTCTTTCTTTCGTCGTAGCTTGCAAGATCAATCTCGTCTTCAAGTTGTTCACGAATGGCATTTTCAACGACACTTTGAATTTTAAGTCCGCGTTTTTTGCAAAATGCAGCCAATGCTTTTTTAAGTTCGAAATCTATGTTTGTCGAAAGAGTTGATTGTTTTTCCATAACTTTATTATCCAAGAAAAACCTTGAAAAAACAAGGCCAAGTGGCAACTTGAAGCTGGTGCAATCTAAACACCTGAAAGTACTGGAATTATTGAAGTCTCAAAGGCGAAATATTAGGCGCTAAAATGGCGGAGAGAGCGGGATTTGAACCCGCGTCAGGTTTAACCCTGAACACGCTTTCCAAGCGTGCGCGATCAGCCACTCTGCCACCTCTCCGTGAAACGGGCTAAGGGGCAGACTTTGACACAACTTTTTTAAAAATTCAACGGACTCTGTTTAACTGAGTGTTATTTCTTTTTAGAAACGCTTATCACCACGCCGTTGTTAGCACGCAGGGCATACGGATCTTTTTCTGTGAAGCAACTATCCGCCAATTGCACAGAAAGATATCCTTCTAGGGTGACTTTCACTTCAATATCTTTCTTTGCTGCTTCGGTTCCGTTTAAAGTCACAACTAATGAGTCAGCATCTAATCCTGTTTGTTTAATAATGATCGGCGTTAATTGTAGGCTGTCTTTTATATCATTGTATTTGAAAGTAACTACGATCTTTGATTTAGCTTTTGGTGGTTTATCAAAATCGATTTCATTTTCGGGTGTAAGGGTAATTCCGCTAGTGACGACGACATCATCAACCTTAACAACAACAGAATCTTTTTTGATGTTTTTGTCAGCCAGTTTAAATTTTTTCTGATAAGGCTTACGACCGTCTGGTAAGTTACTTTGAATCGATAGTACAGTTAAAACTCCGCGCGTTCCGTTTTGTAGTGTGACTTCAATTTTTCTTTTTTTCAGTGGCAATGTCGAATCTAAACCAGAATTTTCGTCAAGTGTGTACTGCACCAAATACGTTGTCTGTATGCGTTTTAAGATTCGGCCCAAAATAGTATCTAATGTTATTTTACCTGAAATCAGATCACTGAAGTTAAACCATTCGCCTTGGCTAAATTGTACAACTCCGACGGCACCTTGAAAAGGCTTATTGTATCCGGGTAATGATGGTGTTGCCGCGAAAACTTTCATCTGGCTTTTTTCGATGGCTTCTGAAACTTCTGCAAACTTTGGTGCCAATGGACCAACACTGCCTTGATTACCTGGAGAATATAAAAAACCGTCATCTGTAATCAAAATAACAAACCGCTGAGAATTTTCTTTCCACGGTGCTTTGGAAGCATCTATAAGAGCACGCATTGGGTTTTCATTTAAATCTGAACCACCTGGATCGCTGGCACCGGTTAAGGCTTTTAACTTTGAAATTTCTGAAATCAATTCATTCACTTGGGCTTCTGTTGCTGGGTCATCTGGATTGTTATCATAAAAGCGGTCACAGTTTTTTACGGTGTAATCACCAAAAGTAATTAAACACATCCGACTATGAGTTCCGCTAGCTCTGCTTTTTTTAACGAAATTAATTAACCGAGTTTTTGCAGATTCAATTGTTTTTGACATTGAAGCCGTAACATCGACAGCAAAAACGATATCAACAGATTGAATTGTAGTTAATGAATTAGATTGAAATTTAAAATCCGTAATAGCTTGTCCATTTTCGGTCAGCGTGATGTCAGAGGCCTTCAAGTCTGAGATACTTGTACCATCGGGTAAGCTAACTTGAAATGCGGCCTGGGTGTCATTGGATTCAAGCTGCGGCTGTTCGTATGTAGCTACGGAACTATCCATTTTAAAAAAGTTTTCATAGAAATTTCCTGAATCCAACTTTTGCGAGCCCTGATCAATCAATTCAAAATGTGTTTTGTTGCAGCTTGCAAAGAACACTAGACCTAAACCCAGAAATAAATTTTTGAAATTGATTGAACCCATAGAAAAATCCTCCACAACACATAAATTGCAAGCAAGGGGCCCAGTTTTACGGAAGCCGCAAGCAACTGACTGTCAGAAAGTCTTGTAAAGTGTCTAAAAAAAGTAAGTGTCTAAGATTTGGTATAAAAATAAAAAATTTATTTTGTTAAAATCATGAAGGTTTTCACACAAATAAGAAAATTTTAGATAAAACTTCAACAGTTTTTTTAATTTCAAAGATTTTTGTTTAAAAAAAGGAATAACTATTTTTGATTTCGATGAAAAAACTTGGTCTAGTTTTATTCAAAGTGTGAATACAGTGATCAAACTGAGTTCGAAAAATAAATCCATGTCGCCGTTGTGATGGCCCAAACTAAATTAAAAAAGAGGACCATAAGCGGAGTTAAAGTTCCTAATTTCAGTCCCGCTGGACCTTGGTCTTGCTTCGGAAAAACATAAAAAAGTTGAACAACGGTGGGCGCTAAACTTAAAAGTGCTGCTTTGTAAAAAAATAAATCAGGCTTTGCGACAATGATAAATACGAGTCCCCAAAGACCACCCCAGATTATTTTTGAATATAGAAAAGAAGTGTTCATTTTCGGCACAAGGTTAACTGCGAAAAGTTCTGTGATTCCTTTATTTCCGAAAAACCAAATCACCAGGGCGGTGGCAAGACCACCAATACAACCTGCAGTGAATAGCAAAGACAAATGCATAAACCACGACATATCGAACCTCTGGATTAAGCACAACCTTTGGCTGTCGTGAAATCAAGAAATAGCAGATGTGTTAACTTTTTTTAATTTCGTAAAGATCTGTTTTGCGAATAACATCAATTTTCTTTATTCGCAGATTTGGATTATGAGCCTTCATCTCGAGTTCAACATCTAAACCATATACGGCCAAAGATTTTACTAAAACGTAGGCTTTACCGGTATCCGATAATGAATAGCTGATCGACGATAATAAGTCTTGAAAGTCTGCATCGATAAAAAAACGGCAGCGATTTTTGAATTCAGAATCTGAAAGTGAGCCTTGCCCTGAGCGAAAATAAGGTGGATTACATAAAATCAGATCATATTTATTTTTTAACTCTGGCTGAAGAATTAAATCTTTGTAATTGAGATTTAAAAAATGACACTTCGTTTCGGCACTTAGCCTTTGTTTATTATTTTCAAAATGTTGGCGATAGATATCTTGCACTTCTAAAAAATCAACAGCTTTTGGAAGTGAGTATTCATTGTTTTGTAAATGAAAAATAAAATCTAAACCAACAATGCCGCAACCAGCACACAGATCCAGCACTGCTTGGGGTGATTGCTTTTCTGCGCGAATAATTTCGTAAACTTTCCGGCTTAAGAAAACGGAGTCGTGTGAAAAATGATAGTCTTCTGGTTGATCATAGTTAAAAGTAAAGTAAGGGTTAATGCTACTCATGAGCCAAAATTATAATTGATTCATCAGCCAACTACCAACCACAGGCAATTGCAGCAACCTTTCCCATAATTTGAGTTCATCACTGCGAGCTTCAAGGGTTGCATCAATTTCTTGTTGCTCGGAATTGGACAAAACTGTTTTAATTTTATCTTCATCGTGTGTTTTACCATCGGCTCTAACGATTTTGGCTGTCGATAAAAGCTGCGCCATTTTATTTCGAATTTCTAGAGAAGGTGCTGATGCCTTAGCTCGATCAAGACCGATGACAGCCCCGACTTCACTGTTTAAATTTTGGCTACGATAATCCCAATTGTAAGAGCCAATGAAAACTTTTTTACTATCCATTAAAACCACTTTTGCATGAATCGTGTCGATGGCTTTGCCTTTTTTAATGACCAAGCCGTTACCATCAACTAATTTCGGGCTGCTGATATTTGTATATTCGTAAATTCGAACGCCACGTCCACTTTTTGCATTGGAAATATTCATCAAACGATTTCTTGTAGCTAGGTAGCCAGCACTTGCTGATGGCACGTCATTCGCCTGGACTGAATTCGTAATGAAGCGAACAAAAACATTTTTTTCTTCAACAAGGGTTTTAATTAACTTTTCCATTTCTGGGGTAACAATTAAATAAGGTGTGATGACAACCAGGTCTTTTTGAGTATTTTCGGCAATGATTTCATAGAGTGTCTTACCGATATTGTTATTAGGATTTTTTCCTTTGCATACCCGAGTCGTAGCATCATCGTGAATAAAACGAATGTCGTCTGTTTCGTAAGCGGTCATCAAAGCCTTCGCAATAGGTTTTTCTGCAATGATTTTTGCATTCTTTCCAGTAACGAACACAAAGTTTGAATTTAGTTTTTCAAGCTCGATTTTGATTTTTTTCATGTTGGCTTCGCGGTTCCATTCGCAGCTGGAATCGTTACTTGCCATAGGTTGGTAGTTGCAATACGAATAATCTACCGAACTGGCTGAATAATTGTACAGACGAACGGGCTTTACATCTTTAGATTTCCAACGTGTTTCAAAATAGTCGCTCGCTTCTTGTAAGGATTTAGGACCAGATAAAAGAGCGTCCATTCCTTGAAATGTTGGCATTGAATGACCGTCAGTTGTTTCGGGAATGTCGTAATAGCCGCTAGCCACATTTCGATCACCAACGATAAGGTATTCGCCATCTACAATGATAGATTTATCATGCATACGATGAGTGTAACAAAACGGATGAAAAAGATTGAACTGGTTAAATTCCCTGATCTCGATGTTTCGATCAGCTTCAGGCTCTAAGTTATTTAAAAAAGCGCTCATCATTTCACGAGTCATTAAATTGTTTAACGAATCAACCATGACACGAACCTTGACACCACGTTTTGCAGCTTCACGAAGAAGAGATAATCCCGAAATGGATATATAGTCATGGTTGATAGTAAAGTATTGAACATCGATCGTCTTTTTCGCATTCATGATGAGTTCAACACGTGCTTCTAAAGACTTTGCGGGGTCGGCTAACACGATTACTTTGTCTGCTAAGACTGAACCAGAAAAAAGCAGCACTATAGAAATAGTTTGTAAAAAAGAACGCATAACGAACCTCCGCTGACCAAAATATTGCAAAACAACGTCCATGGTATGGAATTGATAGAATGTCTCAGATTGATACGTTCTGAACGTTTGTGAAAGGTTTGGTCGTGTTTGTCCTAAACGAAGTCGTTTGTTTTTTTTGCTTCGGTTAAAACAGTGAGGTAAGTCGCATATACATTGGTCACGTTGAAACAATTTTTGTAAGCTTTATTTAACTAATTTCATTTGGCTTAGGTTTTTTCCATCGCAATTGACCAACGTCAGACTACAAAATAAAACTGGAGCCTGAGTATGAAGTCCTACCGGCAAGCACGACGTATTTAACTTTTGCTTTTTGCAATCAGGCGAAACCAAGTCTATTTCAACTTTTTGAATGAGTTCACCAATAGCATTTTTTTGTTCTTGAACAAGCATATTTTTAATTGTGTAGGGGTGAGTTTCTGCTGACCATTCTGTGAGTTGTTCCAAAGCTTGCAATTTAGATTGCTGCAAAACCCAAGCTGGAAGCTGATTCGCAGCGTTCGCAAAAGCGGGAAGAATAAAAACTGAAAGAATAAATTTTTTCATAGAAGCCGATATGCTTCCACTCTGAAAATAAGGATTCAAGTCCAGAACAATTGTTATCTGCTAAGTTACAAAAATCATAATTGTTATAATCGTGAAACAGGGTGGGACAAGGCCTTGTTTCTTTGTTGAACACACGAATCCACATTGTCTGAAATGGCGATGTCCATGTTCCAAGTTTTAAAAACCACATCGCAAGAGGCATTAAAGCGTTCGTGAACTAACGGCTTACTGAATCTGTAAGAATTTTCTGAAGCCAAGCGACCCTGCTGGTGAATTCGGTCAATGACGGCTTTGGTGCGATTTCTTTCATGCAATTCAACAATTAGTAAATAAGGATCCGTATTATTAAAAACATTGGCCTGTAGGTCTTCGTCAGTGCTTGGATTGTACAGAACCGAAAATTCGGGATCAATTTTTCGAATAACCGGATAAAACGGAGGGTAGGCTTGCAGATAAGTGTAGTTTTTTGCGCCGCCATCCACTAAGGTTTTAATTAATAAACCAAAGTTTTTTTCTAAACTGTCATTGGTTCCCACCTTAAGTTCAATATTCATAACGACAACTTTACGCCCCAGTTTTGTACGCGCCTGATTTTCCTGGTTAACTAAGGTGATGACTTCATCTAAACTAGGAATATTTTCTTTGGTGTCTTTATAAAAACAGTTTTTTCGAAGTTCGGTAAAATTTAAATCTCTGATGCTGCCTGAGCATTTGGTTTTTCCGTCTAAAGAACTATCATGATAAACCACGATTTGCCGATCTTTCGTTAACTGCACATCCATTTCAAGAATATCAACATCTAGATTCATCGAGTTTCTGTACTGCTGAATCGTGTTGTCAGAATATTGCGAGTAACCGCCGCCGCGATGTCCGCCCACAAGGTATCTTTGAGCTAAGCGATCTTTTAATGGCGATGATGCAGCTGCCGCGGTAATGCCAATGCAAATTTGAATTCCTAAAAACAGTAGTCGCAAGGTTTTCATAAAATTCCTTTAATTAAGACGTTCTTCGAGAAGCTGTTTTTGATGCGAACTTATCAAAATTTTCCATGAAATTCCAACCGTCCAGCAAAACCATGTGCGGTACGGTAAGGGCTGCTAAACCCACAAAAACTATTTGAATGATACGTACATCAAATGAACTTTCTCGGGGAACAAAGCAGACTACAAATCCGACAAAGGCTACAGCCAGTGTCGGCAAAATTGACGCCTTAAAAAACATTCGCAAAGTTGCTGCGGTCAATGCACCATCAGTTAATTGTGACATTCTTAGAATATGCCGAGCACTGTGCATGCCACAAAAAAACACCGTAAAGGCCACTAACGGTGAAACAATTGTGGCCAACAGCGCGACCGAAAACATTTCTAAAGCCGTTAACCAGTTGTTTTGAAGTTCGTAGTAACATGCCACAAGTAATGCAAAAACCCAAGGCCCCGCCATAAACTGCATCGTATCCACAAGTTGGCGTGCATGGCCTGCTGGAACCAAGAACGAAAATAGTCGAAAAACTTCATCAGCATGAAACAAAGTTGGAAGAAAAATAATCAAACCTCCATAAAGTATACGGCTCAAAAAATGTGAACCTGATGCGGGGTCAGCCGAAAAGTGAAAAACTGAAATAATCAAAAAAGTAATTAAAAAAAGAATAGGTAAAAAAATCCACACCTGTAAAATGAATGCAGCGATTGCCAGATAGATAACTACAAAAAGCGTCCATTTTATTGGATTATCCAATTGAAAACGATTTTTCGCAAAAAGTGTGTCCAGCGCGCCATGCGGTAGACCTAAGGTTGTAATCATGATCGCAAAGAAGATAACTTCAGTAGAACCAGAAAATAAATTTGTGACAGAGACCACAAGCGTAAACAAAAAAGCAAGAGCGCAAAAGCCAATTCCCTGAATTTTAATAAAGTTCATGGAATTCATCGACTTTTGCACCTCTTGAAGTGACCTAAATACTATCTTTTTACAGATGCATTATCGGTTTCAGCAACCGCTACTGACCAAATAATTACACCAAATGCAATTTTGTTCACAACGTCTGCTAAATTGTAAATGATATTTAAAGCTTTCATGCTTTCTGCAGGGCCAGAACCAATGAAGTATCCGAAAACGTATCCAATCGGATAAATCGCCCAACCAAGTACAACAATCAAACGCATTGTTTTGAATGCAGATTGAACAGACGCAGGAGCTTGGCTTGCATTAATTTTGCTAGCTTCACCGGCGAAAATTTCATAGATAATGAAGAACCATCCCAACATACTGATGATGAAGGCTGGCATAGTACCTATGTAACCGGCTTCGCCAACGTATCCAGCAACAAGCATGACTAAAGTTCCTAATAATAATCTCCAGAAAACTCCGGCTGGAACTTTTGCGATAGCTGATAAGATCAAATAAAATTCTGTCATTAATAACGGAACGGTGATGATCCAGTCAATGTAACGAAATACAGTTGGTGTATCACCAGTCGCTACCCAAACTTCACGCATATAGAAGTAGTGAGTTGCCGCTACTAAAGTTACTAAACCAGACACAGTCAAAGAAGTTTTCCACTTTCCAGAAACACGCTGTGTCTCTAAAAAGAAAAACGCGGTCGCTGCGACCAAAGCCATCGATATAGCCCAAAACGAAATCCCGACGAAATCATCCGCCTTTAAAACACTTGTCGCAGCTGCCATAGCCTGGACAGGTAACATGGCCGCTACAGCGATACTGCAGGCAACTTTTTTACTGACTGAAAAAATATTTTTCATGGTGGTTTACCTTTCTGCTCGCACGTCAAAGACGCCACGAGGAATTGATGTAATCTAACATTGAATCATGAATATAAGATATTTCGATAAGGTTACAACTATTGTCGACGGCCACGATTGTGATCTTGCTTTTTGACAAGTTTACTTGTCACCCGATTGAAATTTAATTCGAAGAAAAATGTAAGCCCCGACGAAAAACAATCCAAACATCACACAGCCAACCAAAAGTATGACAACTTCATTGCTCATTGTGGCCCACCATCAACAGCGCGCCGGCCGATAAGATGGATGGAACCCAAATTCCAACAAAAATACCATTCTGCGGGTTCCCCGTGTAAAACAGGTAAATCGAATACAGCATTGATAGAAAAGCAGCTGCAAAAATAAAAATTTTTGCGATCCAGAAATCTTTTTTACTTGGTAGCATTTTATGTCTCCTGACTGAATGTCATTTACAAGTTCAACAAAGTTTAAGCGTAGTGGGCAGCTTTTTTTTCGGAGACCATTTTGACTATGAAGGAGTACTAGACTTTCGTCGGTGTTTTATGGTGATTAGCAAATTGGTATAATACAATGTGCAGGTGAAATACTTTTTTTTAATCTCAGTTTTCATTACGGGTTGTATGACAAAACCTGCTGCTGTCGAAAATGTTACTTTTAAAGAGCTTAATTGCGTTTCTGCAAAAACTGAAAAAATGGAAAAGTTAGAAGCTCTGGCGCGTAAAAGTTTAGCTGAAGGTCTAAGTTGCCTCAGCACTTATGGCCGCAGCGAAGATGTTAATAATTTGCTGAGGATCACTAACAAACCCGTTACGTTGAGTTGTCATCAAATGGACTCCGACGTCGTCGCAAAAGCTTCGGCAATGGATGATAAAAACTTTCCTGGAATTGAATTAAATCCAGAAACTTATTTTGATGACGTTCAGGTGCCGGCAGGCGCGATTTTTCACGAGGCTTTACACTGGTTAGGCTATCGACACTTTTTGGGTGTGGATGTTCCTTATCTAGCCGAAGTGTGCTGCTTCGAAAAAAATAATGATTTACAAAAATTAGCTTGTAAAATGCTAGCCGATAAACAAATTTTATGGACTGACCCAGAATATATTCGGAACTTCACAAAAGTTTTAAAAGAATATGGGTTAGCGCGAGTTGGACTGCGAACAGCCTGGAAAGCTACAAAAAAATTAAATGGAAAATTTTCTAACGAGTTAATTTCATTCATTTTCGTGCACGCTTCTTTGCCGCAGCTATCATCAAAATTTAAAACTGAAGCCGAACAGTTTTTATCTGAAAAAAGAAGCAGCTGTTTTATCAGCAAAAAAAATCCAAAGTTGGAATTTGCAAAATCTTTTGGGGACGCGGTCGCAGGGGTTTTACAAAGCGATAGTCACCAAGTCGATCAAGCTTGGCAAAAACTGGAATCGGTAAGTCCTCAAGTTTGCAAGTCAATGTCGAAAGATGAAAAGCAGCAACTGTCGAATGCTGCTCAGATAATTGCACTACGCCTTTTAGAAATGCGGCCTATTGTAGATTCGGTCACACTTCTTAAATTGGATACAATCTGCAAGAATTGATTTATTTAGCGCACAAACTAGCTTGAGATGCCAGAGACGCTTAAAACTTTGAAAGCACTCAAATGCTTTATAACTGACCTGAATGCTATGTATAAACATCTTATATAAAGTTATCATTTTTTAATAAACTATAATAACTTTTCTAGAGTTTGAAGATGGCGCATTAGTAGAAATTCTTGAAAAAACAAAAGGTTATCCTTATTTTTTGCAAGAGTGGGGTAAGCACTGTTGGCAGTGTGCAGAAAAAACTCCGATTACAATGGAAGATGCCAAATTCGCAAAAAGCTTAGCAATTGATGAACTTGATGAAAGTTTTTTTAGGGTCAGATTCGACCGATTAACTCCAATAGAAAAAAAGTATTTACGTGCGATGGCTGAGCTAGGACAAGGTCCACATAGATCTGGCGATATAGCTTTGTTGATGCAACGGGAAGTTCAAAGCGTTGCCCCTGTTCGCGCCACATTAATCAATAAAGGGATGATTTATAGTCCGGATCACGGTGACAATAGTTTTACTGTCCCACTATTTGATGAATACATGAAAAGAAGAATTCCTTAACCATTCCAATTGCACATTACGCTTTGAAAGTTCTAGTACTTTGTATAAGGTTTCAGCTTTTGAAACGGAAATAATTTTGCAAGACATACGAAGTGATTGAGCCGAACAGGCTTTTTCAAAAAGCTCGATTGCTCCGATACGATCTGATTGGCTGCCATATTTATTGAAAATTTCACGACACGCTTTAAAATTACCACTCAAGCAATCACTTTGAGTAAAAGCCCAGGTTAAAGAAAAGCTAAATAAAATTATTCCAAAAATTATTTTTTTTCATATATGAATCCTTAGCTGTCTGTCAAATTTTTACAACCGAAATTTATTTTGTAATCCGAAGGGCAACCAGTACGCTTGGCCTGTTTGCGATTGGTTCTACGACTTCGTTGATGTTTGGTGCCGCAGTCGGAATGTTCGTTTTTGGGTAAGATTTTTTGTCCGTTAAAATTTGTGAAACAGAAAATAGGAAAAATTCCCTCTTTCAAAATGAGTGACAAGACCAAATGCACAAGTTAGGTTTCTGCCATGGAAATAAATTTGCTTGCAACATTTTTTATAATAGTTGGCTTAGAACTTGTTTTAGGCATTGATAATATTCTTTTAATTTCAATTGTCACCGATCGGGTGAACGAAAAAATTCGTAATAAAGTCAGATTTCTTGGTTTGGGTTTTGCATTAGCTGCTCGCCTTCTAATGTTGCTAGGGGCTAGTTTTTTAGTAAAACTCGATAAGCTGGTATTTGGCAATTTGAGTTATAAAGGCTTAGTTTTACTAAGTGGTGGCGCATTTCTTTTATACAAAGCTGTCAAAGAAATTCATCATACCGTTGAATCTAAAACAGTTGAACCTACCAGAGAAAAAATGTCGAGCGTGAGCTTTGTTGATGCGATAATGCAAATTTTGGTCTTGGATATTATTTTTTCCATAGACTCCGTTATAACGGCGGTGGGTTTAACTGATAATTTGTTAGTGATTTATTCGGCCGTTACAGTTTCCTTTGTTGTGGTTTTAATTTTTTCTGGTGCAATCGCCTCTTTTATTCAACAGAATACTACGGTAAAAATTTTAGCCCTGGCTTTTTTAATTACGATAGGTGTAACCCTTGGTATTGAGGGTTTGGGCGGCCACGTGCCGAAAGCTTATATTTATTTGCCGATGGGATTCGCTTTGGCTGTCGAGTTATTGCAATTACGTTTTCAGCACAATCAATCAAAAAAAATTAAAAAATAATTTTTAAAAAGAAGAAAATAAAAGCTCTTATGAAAGCTTTCCAACAAAGAGTTAACTGGCTCAAACCTACGATATTCGTTGAAAATGACTGCTCAAAGGAAATAATGAATTGGCGGAGAAGGTGTCTGTTCACATCGAAAAAAGTGAGTCTACCGAGGTCTGCCAAAGTATCGTAACCTACTGTCATTGTTAATATTTCTTTGAAATCAGTCTGTCTTGGGCTATCAACCTCTGTCAAGGTCTACAGCTAAGTTGTGGGTCTAACTGGGGGTACAGGTGGCGGGGCAACTGAATAGAATGAGTAACTTAAAAATCAATAGTTTGAATGTAAGTGGTTACTTTCATGACGGCGGCGGCCTCTATTTACAGATTACGAGTCAAAAGAACAAATCTTGGATTTTTAGATATACAAAACTGGGGAAAAACCGTGAGTTAGGATTGGGGCCGTTACGCTACGTCACTTTAGCTGAAGCTCGATCTAAAAGAGATCAAATGAAAAAAATGCTTATAGATGGATTAGATCCGCTATCTGAAAAAATAAGACTCAAAGTTGAGCGCCAGATTTCAGAATCTAAAAAAATAACTTTTGAGGCCTGCGCACTTAAATACATCGAAACCCACAAAGTAAAATGGAAAAATGTAAAACATGGATCACAGTGGGAAAGTACGCTAAGGACTTATGCATTTCCTACCATTGGCGATTTAGCCGTTGATGAAATAGATACGCAGCTAGTTCTTAAAGTGATTACTCCGATATGGACGACGATTTCGGAAACAGCATCACGAGTTCGAAATCGAATTGAAATAATTCTGAATTGGGCCAAAGTAAGTGGCTTTAGATCTGGTGAAAATCCAGCCAGATGGCATGGGCACTTAGAAAATATTTTGCCGAAAAGATCAGAAGTGCAGAAGACCAAGCATTTTGCTGCATTACCATATAAATTGATTTCAAATTTTATAATTGAACTTCAACAGCAGTCGGGTGTTGCTGCATTAGGTTTAGAGTTTCTCATACTAACGGCAACAAGAACCAATGAAGTGATGGGTGCGACATGGGATGAGATAGACTTCGAAACAAAAACCTGGATCATACCAGAAGAACGTATGAAGGCTCAGAAAGCGCATAGGGTTCCATTATCTTCCAAAGCCATAAGCCTTTTAGCTGAAGTAAAACGAAATAATTTAAACCCTCTTATTTTTCAAAACGAAAGAACGCATAAAAAGCTTTCGAGTAGTGCTTTTTTAGCTTTGATCAAGCGCATGGATTATGACATTACTGCGCACGGCTTTAGATCGACATTTCGGGATTGGGCGGGCGAAGAGACAAATTCTTCACGTGAAGTTGCTGAATCGGCCCTTGCGCATACAGTGAAGGATAAAGTGGAAGCAGCTTATAGGCGTGGGGATTTTTTTCAAAAGCGTCAGGTCTTAATGAATGAATGGGCTGATTATTGTAATATTAAAAACCCTGAGGTGGTCCATGAATTTAGAGCTAAAACACAAAGTAGATAAATTACGATATGAAATCGAAGCTGCAGTTGGACACCGCATTGGTAATGTAGACTCTAGGGCTAAATTCGCCATGAAGGTTGAAAAGAATCTCGCATCATTCGCAACGGCTTGTTATGGTTTAATTCTGAAATCAGATATTTTTGATTACGTTGATTTCGTAAAGTCTATTGATGCAAATAAAGTATTTAAAGTTGACTGCAACAAATACAGAAAAAATTTTTCGAGAAAAAATCGAAAATATTTAGAAGTAAGTCACGCGGAAATATTAAGAAACGCATCATATCTTGACCGCGGATTTTCGTCTGAAAAAGAAACGCAATCTGATTTTGAAAATAGGATTGCAAAGGTTTTAACAGATTTAAATATTAACATAAAAAAAAATAAACATAATATCAGAGGAACTAATAACTCAGCC
>JAYUCH010000091.1:0-2738 GCA_043740435.1 Bdellovibrionales bacterium
GTTAAGGCACCCAGGTGTTTCGGTTCGATTGAATGACCCTGTTACGTGCTAATGACTGAGACCAAATATCTAGTCCAAATAACGCATGTAAAACTCATCTATTTTTACTTAATAATACAATAATTACATATACTTAGTGTCGAATTTCCGCGACCTTGTGCCACGCAATTTCCTGAATGCTGTGCCACTCGATTTCCACGATCGTGTGCCAGCCAATTTCCTTCATGTTGTGCCACGTTATAATTAAATATTGAGCAGCCTTAATCGCCATCCATTCCGGCGTGTTTGATCATCAAGATCTAACATCAAGGAGAGACAACAATGGCAGTAAAAGGGCTCAACGTGAAAGAACTTAGCGAGATCAAACGACTCTTAAATTTGGGTCTGACAAACCGACAAATTGCGCGGGCTTTAAAAATCCACCGCAATACCATCAACAAGTATGTTGAAAAAATAAAAAGCAATGTACTTGAAGATGAAAATAAAATCCCGGTAGCATCATCGCACTGGAGTGCTCACGTTGATTGGGAAAATGTGCGCCGTGAATTTCTTTCAGGCGTTCCGTTAAATATTATTTACGAAGAGCTTTTCGAGTTACAAAAGCTGTCAGTGCAGTATCCGGGCTTTTGGAAGCAAGCGCATAAGAACATAAATTTATCAGTGGCAACGATGGTTAAAATCCATAGACCTGGCGATCGCGCCGAGATTGATTACTGTGACGGTATTGATATTTTAGATCCCGCAACGGGCGAAGTAAGGCGCACACATTTGTTTGTCGGAGTACTTTGTCATTCACGATTTGCATTCGCAGAATTTAGCATGAGTCAATCGAGTTCTGATTTTTTACAAAGTCATGTGAATATGTTTGAATATTTCGGCGGCGTTCCTCAAAGTCTTGCGCCGGATAATTTAAAAAGCGCGGTGACAAAGGCTCACAGATATGACCCGGTTATCAATCAAGCCTACACGCGTTTAGCGGAACACTATGAAGTTGCAGTCCTTCCCGCTAGAGTCAAGAGTCCGACAGACAAGGCTATTGTTGAGCGAACGATCCAGATTTTTCAAAAATATTTTTTCATGAAAATACGCCATCGAACATTTACTTCGTTGCTTGAGTTGAACCAGTGTTTACGGGATCATTTAGAAATTTTCAATAATAAAGTTCACCGAATATTTAAACGTACACGCAAAGAAATGTATTTAGAAGAGTTAAAATCTTTGCGAAGCTTACCTGCTGAAATATACAAAGTAGCGGTTTATCACAAAGCCGTTCTCAGTCGAGATTGTCATTTAATGTTCGATCAGAATTATTATTCGTCGCCGTATCGGCACCGTGAAAAAGAATTAGATATTTGGGCAACAGCCAAGACTGTAGAAATTTTTGTAAATGGTGATCGCGTGGCAGTTCATGCGCGAAGCAAGACCGTCAGAAAATTTGTAACTGACCCGAGTCATTATCCACCGGCGCATCAAGCTTTTGCTGAAGAGGATATTCAAAAAATAATTAATCAGGCTGCCAAAGTCGGCGTTGAGTGTTTGGCGCTTGTAAAAGGCCTACTTGGGGGAGATTTGCCGTTAAAGCATATGCGACGGTGTCAGGGCATTGTCGCGCTGTCTTGGAAGTATAGCGCCGTGCTGTTGGAAGGTGCCTGCAAGGGAGCTAATTTATTTAACAACCACAACATTCAATATTTAGAACGAGTGATAAAAACAAGATCGGGGGTCAAACAAAATACAGACGAACAAATCAATCGAAAAAATCACAATCCGTATTTACGCGGGTTAAACAATATTCACTAACTAAAAAAGGAAATTTACAAAATGTTGGACCAAACAAAAAATCAAATATCTGAAATGAAATTATTTGGAATGCTAAAAACAGTTGATCTACGACTTCAAGAATCTCAGAGCCAGGGTTGGAGTGGAAGTGATCTGTTGTCAGCGTTGATCACGGATGAAAAAAACTACCGAGAAATTAATAAAATTAATCGCCGGCTAAAGTTTGCAAATTTTAGATCGCAAGCAAGCTTTGAATCTCTGGATTACACTGCTAACCGCAGTTTGAATAAACCAGAAATTAAAGAGCTAATGCATCTAAGCTTTATCAAAGCCAGTCCCAGAAATATCATAATCACTGGCCCAACTGGAATCGGAAAAACATTTTTAGCAACAGCATTGGGTCACCAGGCCTGCCGGCATGGGTTTACAACAATATTTATGGGTGTCAGTATTTTTATCGAAAAACTTTTAATGGCGCGAACTGACGGCAGTTATTTGAAACTTCGAGACAAGTTTATAAAAACAGATTTCTTAATTATCGATGATATCGGCCTTAAGAAACTTCAGCCACAAATCGTTCAAGATTTGCATGACATTTTGGAAGAACGCCAAGAAAAATGCACGCTGTTTACGACGCAACTTCCGCTGAAAAACTGGAACGAAATTATCGACGACGAGCTTGCGCTAGACACCATCGTGGATAAACTTCAGCATGGCAGTCATCAGATCGTCATTACCGGGGAAAGCTACAGAAAAAAGCGCGCAAAAAAAGACATCCTTGACAGCCATAGTGTGCCAGTGGAAATTACCAAACAATAACTGCTGCTCAAGCTTTTAAGAGTGGCACAGCATGATGGAAATCGGCTGGCACAACATCAGGAAATTCGACAGCTTCGGCGATAAATGTTTTTCCGATTCCCGTTGGCCCTGAGATAATTAAAGCTCTTGATTGCTCAAGC
>JAYUCH010000092.1:0-19278 GCA_043740435.1 Bdellovibrionales bacterium
TTCAGGAAAAGAAATTTTTCATACGGTTAAAACCGTGGCCATTGAAGACGATAGTGTTCGCATTGCAGAGCGCGTTTCATCGGATTCCTTTTTTGTTAAAAATCCTGATTTGGTTACTATTTTAATAAAAGATGCGTTCTTAGATTTTACGCCTCAGTTACTAGAATCCATGAATGTAGTTGCTTGGGAAGGCCGTATTGCCGCCCTGAAAGGCGAGAAAATTTATCTGAATGTCGGCCGCATCTCTGGAGTGCAGGTCGGTGATATCTTAAAAGTGGTTGAAGATGGTAGCGAAATTTACGACCCAGAAATAGGCTATCACATCGGAAAAGTTTCGGGCCAGACAAAAGGAACTTTAGAAGTTATAAGTTACTTTGGACAAGACGGAGCTGTTAGTGTTATTCATTCCGGAGCAGGATTCAAAGAAAATGACCGAGTTGAACTTTACCAATAACCCAAAGCACGCAGTCCTTGTAAAAAAAGATTTTACTTTGGAATCCTCTTATCTGGGGCTTGTCGATTATGAAAAGGCTGTTGAAATTCAATCCTCTTTATCGCGATTAGCTTTACTGAAGAACCAAAACTCTGTTTTAGGCTTGCATCATCCAGAAGTTATAACATTAGGACGTCGGGCTGAGGAATCTATAGAAATTAATTTGAATAATTCGAAGGATTCTATTCCCATTGTGCGCAGTTCAAGGGGTGGTTTAGCCACCATTCATTCGCCGGGGCAACTGGTTATTTATCCGATTATGAACATAAAACATCTAAAACTGGGTGTTCGTGGTTATGTTTGTTTATTGTTAAAATCAAGTCAGGAATTACTAAAGGCCTATGGTATTTCTGCGACGATTGATTTGAACGGAGCTGGTCTATTCACTGAAAATGGGAAAATTTGTTTTTGTGGAATACAAATCCAGGATGGAATTAGCAGGCACGGTATCAGTTTGAATGTGCGCAATGATCTTGGCTTATTTAATGTGATAAGGTCGTGTGGAGTTCAAAATTTAAAGCTTGATGCGATAAAGAATTATCAAGTCGATGATACTTTGGGCGAAATTTTTCAAAAATGGATAACTTCTTTTCAAAAAAATATTTCGCTTCTTAGTTAAACGGCAGACTAAATTAAAAAAACGAAAAAAAAGAGCCGTTATTTCTAACGGCTCTTTTTGAATGAACAACTTTATATTCTAAAGCTTAGTAACGCTTAGAGAATCCGCCGCCGCCGCCACCGCCGCCGCGTCCACCGCCACCACGTCCGCCGCCGCCGCCACCAGAGCGAGGCTCTTGTGGTTTAGCTTCAGATACGTTTAAAGCACGTCCTGACATTTCTTGACCGTTTAATTTTTGGATTGCAGTTTGAGCTGCTTCATCAGATCCCATTTCTACGAATCCGAAACCTTTGCTACGACCAGAATCACGGTCCATGATAACGTTAGCTGATTCGACTTGACCGAATTCAGAGAACATATCTTGTAAAGCTGTTGAATCGACTGAGTAGGACAAATTTCCTACGTATATTTTTTTTCCCATAAGTGCCTCCTATGAAAGCTTGGGGGCCATTCGCGGAGACCAAAGAGAACCTTTAGAACCTGACAGAACGGACTATTGAAGTTTGATAAAACCAGATTTTTGCTTAAAAAGAAAGAATTTTTTAATTTTTTTGTAATTTTAAGATCTCTTTACAAAGCTTTGGGCCAGTTCAGGTGTATTGGATCTGGAATAAAATGGTCGTCCTTGTAGGACTCGAACCTACGACCCCTTCCATGTCATGGAAATGCGCTACCAACTGCGCTAAAGGACGAATGATGCTGTTCATAAAAAATAACAGGTTTGGTGCCCGGGTTCAAGCTTTCTTGCTTTAATGCCTTGAATTGATTAAACCAGCATAATCTATGAATATACTTAGCATTTTACCGATTCTTCTAACGGGCCTAATGATCTCTGCTTTTCATGCTTCGATTCCGACCCACTGGCTGCCGTTTGTCATAGCCTCTAGAACGCAAGGTTGGAACTGGAAAAAAACGCAATCCATTTTACTTATCGCAGGACTGGGTCATGTGATAATGACCACAGGGCTTGGTGCAATTATTTTTTTTCTGGGCCTTGAGTTTTTTGAAAAATATCAGGGTTATTTTTTATTGATTGCATGTTCATCTATAGGAATTTTTGGAATTTATCAGATTGCGCAGCATTTTCGTGGACATAAACATTCCCATTGTGATCACACCCATCACCATCATCACTTTGAAGAAATAAAAAATACCCAGCAGGATGGTTGGGCAATTTTAAGCCTGTTGTCACTGTTAACTTTTTCACCGTGTGAAAGTTTTTTGCCGGTTTATTTATCGGCTGTGCAGACGGGTTGGCCGGGTTTTATTCTGTTAAGCTTTGTGCTGGCGTTAGGAACAATTTCTGCCATGCTGCTGCTAACCTGGCTTTCAATGAAAAGTTTGAACCGTTTTAAAATGAGCTGGATTGAAGACAATGAAAAATTGGTTTCAGGTATCAGCTTACTGGTGCTGTCATTCCTTGTTTTTGTTATAGAATTTTATCATGGTTAGTTATGCTTAAAGCAAAAATAGTGATTCCCTGGAATGAAATTGAATGGACTTCAACCCGATCATCCGGAGCTGGTGGTCAGCATGTGAATCGAACAAATTCAGCCGTGCAGATAAGATATTCGATTTCTAATTCTTCGCTGACGGATATTCAAAAAGCTAAAGTTTTGGTGCGGCTAGCGCATCGCTTGGTTCAAGAAGACAAGATTTTAATCCGGATCGAAGATCAACGAGATCAAAAAAGCAATAAGGACCGCGCTTATAAAATCTTATGCGAAATGATTGGAACAGCCCTAATTGATCCTAAAAAAAGAATTGCGACAAGGCCGAAAAAAAGTGCTGTACGAAGTCGGCTGAATGATAAAAAAAAACATTCTGAGATAAAAAAAAATCGAAGTGAAAAGTTCTAACTGGCTTTTTGGATAGCCTTCAGTTGAACAAGCGGTAAAGTGATTTTAAACTGTGTTGGCTGTGAACAACTTACTAATTCAAACTGGCCTTGATGAGACTCGATTATATTTTTAACCCGGCTTAGACCTAAACCCAATTTATTTTCTGCAGATTTTGTCGTGAAAAATGGTTGAAAAATATGATCCTTAATATTTTTTTCAATACCTGGACCACTGTCCGTTAAAGTTAGTGTGAAATGATCTTGGTTTTTTTGAATCTCGATGCCAACCCATTTTTTTTCTTGCGTAAAGACAGCTTCGTAAGAATTATTCAATAGATGAATTAAAGCTTCCGAAATTTCTTGGCATTGGTACTCAGCCACAAAATCACCGGGGCTTTTTAATTCGAGTTCAATACCATGAGACTTAAACCGATGCTGACACAATGCCAAAGTTTTTTCTATGGTGTCCGAGACCGAATTTAAATCCATCTGGTCGTGAATTTTACCTTTAGCAAAAGTTTTTAGGCCAGCAATAATGTCAGTGATTTTTTTGACTGTGGTGTCGATGCTTTTAAAAGATTTAATAAAAAAATCTGTTTTGATGTCATTCGATTCTGTGAGTTCTAAAAGTTGATCAGTTCTTAACTGGATCACGGCTAAAGGATTGTTGATCTCATGGATTAGGCCCGCAATAAGATCTTTAAGGATAAGATCATTGGCAGAATTTAGTAAAAAGATTTTAAGCTGTTCCTGATTGAGATTTGTATCCATTGTGGAATCTTTAGCTAAAAAATTCTTATCCGTTTCAGCTAAAAATTTTTGCCAAGAGTCTAGGTCTGGCACAACCTGAGAAGTTAAGTTAAGTAGCTTTAACTGCGCCTGCAGTTTATCAGACTTCATTTTAATTCTATCGGTAAAAAGCATAAAATACTTGAGAACCTAGACAGCGAAGCTGGCAGGCTGAAAATTTCTTGTCTTAGATCTTAGCTGGAATCATAATTAATGAATAAAAGACCGCTCATCTTTAGCGTAGGAGTTTAACCTTTGACTAAGAAAAAAATTTTAATTGTTGAAGATGATAACTTTTTTCGTGAAGCCATTTCGGATTTGTTAAAAAAAAATTATGATGTGAGCGAAGCTCCGAATGGAAAAACGGCTATTGAACAATTATCTTTAAATGATTTTGATCTTGTTCTAACAGATATTCAAATGCCCATGATGACAGGCTTAGAACTGTTGGAATGGGCAAAAAAAAATAAACCCACTCCGTTTGTTATTATGACGGGCTTTTCTTTGGTGCTGGAAACCAAAACAGCTTTTGAATTGGGTGCGAACGGTTTTATTTCTAAGCCCTTTAGAAATGCAGAGTTGATTGCAGTCATAGAAAGTGTTGTAAAATCTGACGGCGTACCTGTAGTTGCTGCTGAAAAGTTAGAATTTTGCAAAGTTTCTATAGATGAATTTGTGGCAAAACCAAAGATTGATTTTGATGTTTATATTAAACTGTCTGAAACTAAAAGTGTTAAATTAGCGAATAAAGGCGAAATGATTCCTGTAGGCCGGGTAAAGTATTACAAAGAAAAAGGAATTAAGCATTTACATATTTTAAAAGAAGATTTTTCCAAATTAGTCGAATTCAATATCAACGTGACAAAGATCATAAAAAACAGATCCGACATATCGACCGAGAAAAAAATAAATTTCATCAAATTTACCGGTGAAGTTATTATGGAAAAAGTCTTTGTTGTGGGGATTGATAAACAAAGCTTTTTTGATGCGCAGGCTTTTTTAACTGTTTCAATGGATGTTATCGCGGAATCGGACGAACATGTTAATTTATTAACTTTGTTAAACACGCACTCAGATCATGTCTATGCCCATTCGTTGGGGGTTGCTATGTATTCTGTGATGGTGGCTAAGAAAATGTTTTTTGAATCCAGTTCTGTGTTGTTTAAGTTGATGACAGCTGGTTTGTATCATGACATCGGAAAAAAAGAAATTGACCGCGAAATTTTAGATAAGCCAAGGCATTTGCACAACAAAGAAGAGCGAAGAATTTTTGAAACGCATGTGGTGCGTGGACAAGAAATTTTAATGCGAATCAACGGTGTCTCAGAAGATGTGGCCCATTTGGTGTCTGAGCACCATGAAGACATGGCAGGTCAGGGGTATCCCCTAAGTAAAAAAAGAAATGAATTGCATCCATTGTCTAAAATTTTGCAAGCTTGCAATGTCTTTATGGAACTTACACTAAGCCCCGAAAGTAAAGGCTTGACGGCGCTAAATGCAGTCAGCTACATGGAAAAAGTTTATGACAACCGTGTCGATAAAGATGTTTTAGCAGCAATAAAAAGTATTCTTGAAAAATAATAAGCTAGAGATCTTTAAAGTTGTAAAGCTTCTGATCCAGCAAATGGCTGGGTTTTGCATTCGCTAATGCGGTTATAAAAGAAGGTCCTAAGTTTGGGATATCTTTTTCTAAGTTAGCTATTAAGCTTTTCATTTTTTGCCGTTTAAGACCTTCTTGGGATCCACAAAGGTTGCAGGGAATAATCGGAAAATTCCAAATTTTTGAAAGTTCAGTTAAATCTTTTTCTGCCACGTAGGCCAGCGGTCTAATGACCACGTTTCGTTGATCGTCCGAGCGAAGCTTTGCGGGCATAGTTGCCAGCTGGCCCGAGTAAAATAAATTTAACAGTGAAGTCTCGATGATATCGTCACGGTGGTGTCCAAGGGCCATTTTTGTGAATTTATTTTCGAATGCGTAGTCGTACAAAATGGCCCTGCGTAATTTCGAGCATAACGAACAGAATACCCCCGTTTTTATTTTTTCGGTGACGATCGAAAACGTGTCTTTTTCTAAGATATTAAGTTTAATGTTTTCAAACGACATCCAGCTTTTGAATTGGTCAGCAGAAAAACCTGGCTGGCGTTGATCAAGTAAAAGTGTTTCAAATGAAAAATGAATTGGAGCTTTTTTACGAATCTCATCAAGTAAAACCGCTAGAATGGTCGAATCTTTGCCCCCGGAAACACAAACTAGAACCTTGTCATTTTCACGGATCATATTGAAATCACTTAATGCCTGCGTGATTTGTTTACGAATCTGCAAGGCCAAAGGATGTTCGCGGTTGATAGGTTTAATCGCTAAAGGTTCGGTATTCATTTTTCTATAGATCCTTTAGTTTAATGAATTTGTATGAATGTTGATCGCAGGCCGAAAGTTGGGCATGTTATTTGACTGCAGTAATTCCAAACATCGCTGACTGACTTTGTCACCGACCACAAATTGTCGTCCGTAGTTATCAATAAAATAAAGCAGTTTTATAGTGATGCCATAATCATTCATTTCAAGAATGTAAGCAAAGGGGCTGGGTAGGGCCCGAACTTCTGATATTTGGCTGGCCGCTTGTTCCAGCAGAGAAATAATTTTCTGATGATCGACAGCGAACGGAAATTTAAAAAGCTGACTGCGCATGATGGGTTGTTGTTCAGGCGAATAATTACTGACTTGGCTTTGAGCTACAGTTTTGTTTGGAATTGTGATCATTTCATCAGAAAAACCAATAAGTAAAGTGGATCTCCAGGAAAGTTCTTTAACCTGACCAACTATTTTTACGTTACCATTCATCACTTCAAGCCAGTCACCGATTTCAAAGGTTTTATCAATTTGTAAAGAAATTCCAGCAAACAGATTACCTAAAGTATCCTGCAGCGCCAGACCTAGAATAATCGAAAATGCGGCCGAGGTGGCAAGGAGCGGCGTCAGTTGCACCCCTAAAATTGTATTTACGGCCCAAAATCCTATCAGAATTGATAGAACCAAAGAAAAAATATTCACCAGAAGTAGCGGAACACCTGCTCGCATCGAGCCCAGAAATAAATACTGCAAAACCAGAAGCCTGCTGCATTTTACGAAAAAGATTGCTCCGAAAAAAAAACAAACTGTACCTAAATAAGGAAGAATTCTTTTGATAAAATCGATATGAGATGTCTGGGTGGCGATAAAAAATAAACCATAGGAAGCACTTAAGATCAAAAAATAATTAATTAAATTTTTAAAGTGCTCTTTCAGATTTCGGTGACGTTCAAGACTTACGCGCTGTAAGAAAAAGCGATAAAAAAGATAAGTGATCAAGCCAAGGCTTGCCAGCAAAATATAGGTCTCTAAATCGATCAATTGGAACAGACGGGCAGTTTGAATGATTCGGTCGTTCATAGGGCCTTTCAGAGTTTTACGATATTCTTTACGTATAACATTATTTTCAGTTTTTAAGCTAGACGATAGTCCGCCCCGCAGTGGTTTATTCGGGGGAAACCCTTTAGAATGTCATCTTGGGAGACATCATGACGACAACAGCATTAAAAAAACCTACGGGTGTATATATTTTGGCCTTTTTGTTTTTATTAGCTCCTTTGGGAAATGTAGTTATTAGTTTTGCAGGCTCGGGGTTAGATAATTGGTATAATCCTTCTGTGCTGATGGCTTTTTTGCAAAGTATTCCAGCCATGGATTGGATTTGGTTAGGACTTTTATTTATAACAGGGTTGCTACTATTTAGGCCCCATAAGCTTTCCTGGTCCGTGGCCATTTTTACGTTGATTCTAATTTTAAGTGTTAATGCTTACCGAATTTATCAGGTCGACACAAATTCAATTGATCCGATTTTTTTAAAAGTTTTCTCGCTTCTAGCAATTATATGCACACTGAGCGTTTTGGTTATCGCTTTTTATTTTCGTTTTCCCTATTTGGATCGCAGAGCTAACTGGCTATCAAATATCGAGCGCGTCGATATCCGTACAGCTGTTGTCTGTTCGGGAATCAAGGCGATCACCGAATCCTTGTCGATTTCGGGCTGCCGCATATCGTTCGATCTGCCAGTCGAATTTAAAAAACAAGATAAAGTTAATTTAAAATTTCCAGAAATTTCTAGTTTAGAAACAAGCGGAGTGGTTGTTGAAACCTCGGGCCAATTTGCCCGCTTTGAATTTGCAGAACTGGACGGTCAGTTTAAACAAGATCTTAATAAGTGGTTGAAGCGTCGAGTCTAGTTTAAGTTCTTATTATGATACGCCGATATTGAGCTGTTAGATAACGATAAGGTTTCCCAAAGGTTTTTAGGCAAAGGGGTCAAAAATGAACTTAGCAAAATTATTCAATCAGATCGTTACTCATGTAAAATGGAGCGCAGCTCATGCCGCTTGCCTGACAATGGTATTTGCACCCGTCGCTTACGGACTGGAAGCCGAGAAATTATCGCAGCAGCAGCTAACTTCTTATGTTCAAGAATTTGGGCTTAATAAAAAAACCACATTAGGTGAATTCTGGCAAAAATCGAAGGCTTATTATCCTGGACATGTATACAAAGAATTAGAAGCTTTTGTTCAATTAAATAAAAATCTTGAGATGCCACAGATCGAATTGACAACGTCAAAATCTACAAACGGAGACGAAGTCCCGGTTCTTCAAGTTTCACAAAATGGAAAAACAAATCGCATTCAGTTTTTTGGTGAAAATCAAAAATGGGCCAAATTAAACAACACGAACTTATCAGCAGCAGATTTAGAAAGACCAGAAGATATTTTTAAGCGCATGGTTGCGAACGATATCAAATTTAAAACCGAATACGATCAACTAGGTAAAAAATCACAAGGTGAATCAAAAGTCTTAACCGCCGAACAGATCAGTCAGGAAAAAGACTTGGCACGGTTTCAAAGTTTTCCGCGGGTTAATCCAGTGATGTGGAAATCAATGACTTTTGAGCAGCGGGCTTCGTTCATTGTAAAAATGAGATTAATGTATATGTCAGCTCAACAGGTTTTAGATTCCGCAGAATCTAAAACTAATGAAAAAACCAGTTCAAAAAACTTTTTACAAATTCTTTTAGGTGCGGATGCTTATGCAGCTTCAAAAGAAGTTAAAACTAAACTCGGGAAAGTCACCGTTTCAGAATATGCAAAAAACTGTATTGTTGCCGGCTACAACGGGGCTGAAGGCGAGCGCGTTGATGCAAAAGGGATAAAACGAAAAGTTTGTTCGTTAGATGTAGCGCAAAAGATGTACGACGGTGCCACTCCGCCTAATTATGTTCGTAATGCGAACATTGATTGTATTAGCAGTGGAAATAATTTTCGTGCATGTAATCCCGCGCAATACGGTTTTCCAAATGGTAAACCAATTTGCATAGATCAGAATAAGGCTGAATTTCAAACAGCGACTCACAGAAATAATATTTGTGACAACGCAAGCCCGTTATCTTCAGCAAAGTTAGTCATGGAGTTTGCCGGCAAAGATTATTCGAATGTGATGCCAGCTTCAAAAAGACAAAAAATGATTGAAGACGATCAGCGCACGTCTGAGTTTAAATACACAAAAGATTTTGTTCAGGGAATACTTTTACATACCGACGAAAAAAACAACTCGGGCGATAAAACCATATCTGATATGTTTAAAAACGGCGTGTGGTCTTTAGAATTAGATAAGCAGCTAGTTGAAATTCAGCAATCTTATGAAGTTGAAATTAATAAAGCCATTGAATCTTGTCATCAAAACGTAGCACTTAAGCAAGTCGATAAAAACCAAAAAGGTGCTTGTGATCAGCTGCACCGCCGCTGGTTATTCACTGAAAAATTTATCGCAGACCTACGTTCGAAAGCGTGTCCCGAAAAATCGGTATATATCGGCGCTTACGATAAAGATGAAGTCATTACCGAATCAAAAAAATCAGAAATTAACAAAAAGCAATTGTCTGACAGCGATGGCAAAGGTTTATGTAAGTGTGCTGACGGAGAAACAACCAGTTTCAAAGGTCAATGTAAAGGGGCACCAGCCGTTGCAATCGTTCCACCTATTGTTAGTGAAAAGAAACTTCCAGACGTGATTGATAAATCTTGTCCAAGTGGTGCGATTAACTTTCAACCGGGAATAACAGTTAGTGATAACAAATGTCAGTGCGAAGAAAATAAAGATAAACTAATTCCACAATCGACACCGCCTGAAAAGGTTGAAAAGTTATGTTCAAAAAGTAATTTATGGAAATGGATTCTTGGCGGCGCTGCGGCCTTAATTCTGCTTGGAATTTTCCATCGTCATAAGAAACACGATAAAGTTTCACCACAGCCGGCTGCTCCGGTGTGTGCGGCTGACAAACAACTTGTTGGGGCTGCGTGTGTTTGCAAATCTCGTTGTGCTGTTAATCAAACACAGAACCCTGAATCTTGTGCTTGTACTGTCAACCCAGTGCCCCAATCATGTGCGCCGCCAAAGGTTGGAACACCGCCGAATTGTGCTTGTCCAGTTTCAAGCAGCTGCACTCCGGGTCAACAAATTTACAATCAGGTTACCTGCCAATGTGACACTGTTATGCAGCCTGTGACTTGTCCAAATAGTTTAGCAGCTCCAAATAATAATTTAAGTCTATGCGCAAAGTGCAGCGATGGATCGTTCCAAACAACATCGCCATGCCCAGGTGAAGGCGGAACCGGAAATAATTGTCCTTCAGGTGATTGTAATAGTGGCGCACCACCGGCAGCAAAAACGCAGAAATAATTTTTATAAAAATAAAAAGATAAGGATTTAAATATGAAATTAGGAAACATAAAAATTAAAGCCAAAGACCTTTCATCATGGATAGCATCAATGTTGTCTGTTTTCACATTGGTCATGAGCCCCGTTGCCATGGGAAAAGAAGCCGAAAGTATTTCAAAACAACAAGCCGTAAGTGCCTTAAAGGAAATGGGCCTTGATAAAGAAATCACCGTCGGTGAATTTTATCAAAAAACCAAAGACTTATATCCTGAACGAATCCGTGCACAAATAGAACCCGTTATGCTGAAATATAAAAATTTGATGATGCCAAAGTTCACCGTGGCCACTGTTAAAGGATCAGACGGGAAAGATATTCCAAGCCTGCAAGTGACACAAAACGGACAGTTACTAAATATTCAGCTTTACGGCCAACAAGATAAATACGCAAAATTTCAAAATACCAATTTGTCTGAAGTAGATATTATTAATTTTAACGATATGTTTGAACGAATCAATGCAGGCGATGCTGTTTTAAGAAAACAATCTGACGTTGTTAATAAAGCACCGAATAAAACATTTACTGAATTTCCTTCTTTGACAAAAGAGTCTTGGTTGGCGATGACTCCGAAGGAACGTGCAGCGTACATGATTAGTTTACGCCTACTTTGGAGCGATGCTAAAAAGGTTTTAACAGAAGTAAGTCTTGAGAAAAATAAATCATCTAAGGGTAAAAAAACCAGTTTAAATTCACTTCCTGTTAACACTTTTGAAGCTTTTTTAAAGTTATTCGTTACAAACGCTGAAGCCGTTGATGCTAAAGTAAACCCTGAATCCTCTGATGACTGTTTAGTCGCGGGCTACGTGACAACGTACAATTCGGCTGTTTGTGATCATAAAAACATAAAAGCAGTCTACAGAGACTTTCCTTTAGTGGCTAAAGCCAACGAAGTCTGTGGACCTAAGATGCTGGCATGTAATCCAGTGGTATTCGGTACACCGGGCGGAAAGCCAATATGTTTAAATCCGGGGAAAAATAATGATTTTCAAATTGCAACCCATTACAATGGTCCTTGCGAAACAATCAAGGGTGCAGGTCTAAATCATCTTAGTACCAATGTGGATTTTTTAGTTAAAGATAAAACCAAGGGTCGTTATGATGCTTCAAATCTTAATGGAACTGATTTAGAAGCAGATGCTAAAAAATTTCAAGGGCCTGACTACAAACAAACAGAAAGTTTTCTTGAGGGCATTTTAAAATTTAACGGAAAAAGTATTTACACTGCAAAAGGTGACGTCGATTCCGAGAGTCTAAAAGAGATCCTTAAAATTAAAGAAAACTTTCAATCAGATATAAAAGACGCTGCTAGTAGCTGTATAGCCAGCTCTGACAAACGGGCCGATCACGAAAAAAACTTTTGGAAAGCCTGCGACCAGTTACAGCGTCGGTTCTTATTTGTTGCTGAATTCTTTCAAACAAAGTGCGCAGATAGTTCAAAAATCGATGCGTCGACATTACAGTGCGTTTGTCCCAACACAGTTTCGGTTAATCCAGGAGCATCTTGTAAAGACACGGTTGCACCAGTAACACCACCAGCTAGTGGTACGACTCCGCCAGTGGCTACTACACCTGCTGATGGAAATGAAAAATGTCCAGATGGACAAGTGGCTGAAGCAAAACCTGGTATTCCTGGATCTTCCGGTGCGGGAGCCGTGTACACGGATTGTAAACCGAAAAAAGATATTCCAAAAGAACCTTCTTTTTGGGATAAGTTATGGAAAGGCGCAAAAAAAGTAGCTCCGTATGCTTTTGCGGGAGCCGCATTATTTGCTATGTATAAAATATTTCAGCCTAAAGTTCCTAACCGTAAGTCGGCCAAGGACTTGTGTCCGAATGGATCAGTTGCACCTTGTGGTCAGTCGTGTACACCGCCACTGGCTAAGCAATCCAATGGCGACTGTGCGTGTTCGTCATGTCCTCCGGGGCAGACAATAACGAATGCCTCGACATGTTCTTGTGGCAGTTTGGGTAGCAGTGGAACTGGAACAAGTTCAGTCTTAATAACGTGCCCAGATAACGTAACTTTAGTGACGAATTTAAGTATGTGCCCGGCGCCGCAGTACACTTGTTGGGATGGATCAAAAGTTTCAAATGCTTTAAACTGTCCGGAAAAGCCAGCAACAACAACTCCAAAAACGGGGACGCAAAATTAAATAGTTATGGAAATTAGAAATAATCCACTTATTCCAGAAAAACCATCAACGCCCACGACTGATCGGCCTGGGCGCTTACCATCTGATCCTGCGGGTCCAAGAAATTTATTTAGGCGTTTAGAAATAATTGAAACAGCAGAGAAAGATTCCAAACTTAGTTTCAATGGTGGATCAAAAAAAAAGTCCGGCTTAAAATTAGCCTTGTGGACCTGGTTATCGGCCACTCTTGATGGCCTGTTGATGATTTCGATCAGTTGCTTATTCGTAATGATTTTTTCTTTTATGATGAAGGTATCTCCGACTTCGATATTAAGCTTATTTTTAAAAAATCAAAGTTGGGGAACCACGATTGGTTTCTTATTTTTATTTGTCATGTGGTCTTACTTAATATTTATGCGTGTTTTTATCGGAGCCTCGGTGGGTGAGTGGTCTTGTGGTTTACGCCTTGGACAGCCGTTACAAAGGTTTCAGATCAGTTATTTATTAAGAGTTACAATTAGAACCACACTTATTTTAATGACTGGTATCGTCGTGTTACCACTGCTATCGCTTTTGTTATCCAGAGACCTAGCAGGGGAATTGTCAGGATTAAAAATCTATTCGCTGCAGTAGCACACAAGTTTCAAAGTGCTTGGTTTGTGGAAACTGATCGACCAATGTAATTTCTTTCAACTTAAAACCCGCAAGACTTAATTTTTTTAAATCAATAGATAGACTTTCAGGGAAGCACGACACATAAATTATATTTTTCAGATTCAGCGCAGTTATTTCATCAGTGAAATTCTTTAAGCCGGATCGAGGTGGATTAACTAGAACGACATCATAGCTGATGTTTTTTTTGGGTAAATTCTTATGTTGATAGTCGCCTTGATTAATTATTAGTTTTTTTTCAAGCTTGTGGCTTTTTGCATTTAAGTAAAGTAACTGGCTGGCTTGAAGATCAGATTCAAAAACATCCACTGAAAACCCTGCGGCTAAAAGTGGTAAAGTGAATTGCCCGATTCCACTGCCAAATTCTACTAACTTTAAAGCTGAATCGGGTAGCCATTGAAGAATGCTTTCCGTTAAAAGGTCAGCACTGATCCAAGACGGCTGTGTAAAACTAGAAATCAGACTTTTAAGTCCATAGTTTTTTGTTTTAAACCAAAAGTGTGCAGCCGGATCAGAAAGTTTATAAGTTTCATCAATTTTTTGCAGCAGCTTCCCTTTTTGACCAATTTCGACGATAAAATTAAGCTGGAGTAGCTGATCCAAAGATTTTTTTTCAGCAAGTAAATTCTTGATATCTAAATTAGCAAAATCAAGCCAAGCACCGCGTTCTCCACTGGGACTAACGCGCAGGCGGACGGACCCTTTTTTGATGGGAAAAGCCACTGTTTTAAAATCTTTGAAAGCTTTAAGTAGTTCTGGTGATAATTGAAAACAAGTATCTAAATCGACCAAATTTTTATTTTTGTCAAAAAGACCCATTTTATTATCAAAGATTGTAAAATCAAAACGCTGACGTAGAAAATGTGAGCCCATTGTACTTAGTTTTATTTCGGGAATATGAAGTGAAACATCAGATAAGTGATCAATTAGAGTTTGTTTTTTTCGGAGCAGCTGTTCTTGATAATCTAGCTTACCGTAAAAGCAACCATTACAAATATCTATATGCGGGCAGTGTTCTTTCAAAACTAATTATCTTTCTGTTTTACATGGGTTGACATGACCTTAGCTCTTTGTTTTGATACGCCCATGAAAAAAAATCTAGATTTATCCTTAGCGTGTTTTTGTGTTTTCGTCATCTTTTCTTCTGGCAATCTATCAGCCAAAGATAAACAAGCAGATAAACAAGAAGATAAACCGGTCGAGACCCTTTCAAAGATTATCAATACTCCAAATCAGTTGTATTTGAATGCAAAGCAAATAACTTTTGCAGGCCCAAGATCAGGTGAAGGTTATTTCAGTGCTAACGGGGAAAAAATGGTTTTTCAGTCCGAGCGAGAACCCGGTAACCCGTTTTACCAAATGTACTTGTTAGATTTAAAATCAGGTGAAACCAGCAGAATTTCAACCGGAGAAGGTAAAACGACTTGTGGCTGGATTCATCCGCTTGGAAAAAAGGTCATGTGGTCATCGACCCATTTAGATAAAGAAACAAAAGAAAAAGTGAAAGCCGAATACGCTGAACGGGCAAAACCAATCAAAGGCCGATATTCTTGGAGCTTCGATAACGAATTTGATATTTTTGAATCTGATCTTAACGGAAAAAATATCAAGCGTCTAACGCATGAAAAAGGTTACGACGCCGAAGGCTCTTACTCGCCGGATGGGAAATACATTGCCTTTGCCTCTAACAGATCAGCGTTCGCTGAAAAGTTAGATGTCGAAGAACAAAAAAAGTTTGACCGCGATCCGTCTTATTTTATGGAAATTTATATCATGAAGTCTGATGGCTCTGACGTTAAACGATTAACAAATTCACCAGGGTACGATGGTGGTCCCTTTTTTAGTAGCGACGGCACTAAAATAACTTGGAGACGGTTTAATGCGGATGGTTCAAAAGCAGAAATCTATACGATGAATGTGGATGGTAGTGACCAAAAACAAATAACGTCGTTAGGCTCCATGTCTTGGGCGCCTTACTACCATCCGTCGGGTGACTATATTATTTTTGCATCTTCTGTTTTGGGATATGCAAACTTTGAATTATTCGTTGTGGATTCGCTAGGGAAACAAAAACCAGTGCGCGTTACCTTTTCTGATGGCTTTGATGGGCTGGCTAGTTTTTCTCCGGATGGAAAACAGATGACTTGGTCTCACCGGAATGAAAAAGGTGAAAGTCAAATTTATTTAGCTGATTGGAATGATACAAAGACCAGAGAGCTTTTAAATTTACCTGCAGCGAAAATAAACACCGATCTAAATATTAAAAACTTAACCCCCGCTGTAAATCAAACTGACATTAAGGCCATTGTACAATATCTAGCTTCAGAAACTTTTCAAGGGCGCAGCACAGGTTCAGAAGAAGAAAAAATTTACACCCAAAAAATTTCAGAGCTTTTTAAAAAATGGGGTTTGAAACCAGCCTTAGGGAAAGACTTTGTTCAGAATTTTGATTTTATATCTTCCGTTGAAACATCAGAAAATAATCAAGTTGAAATTCAAGGACGCTTTAATAAAAAATTAATCCATGCAGAAGATTACCAGGTGCTGTCTTATTCCAAAACAGGAAAATTTGCTGCGGCTCCTGTGGTTTTTGCAGGTTTTGGAATTAAGGCAGCGGCCACTGAAAAATTACCAGCCATTGATTCTTATAAGGATCTTGATATTAAAGGAAAATGGGTTTTAATTTTAGAAGGTATTCCCGAACATCCAAATAAAGACATGCGACTGCATCTACTAACATTTTCAAGACCTCAACATAAAATTACTGTGGCTAAGAACCTAGGCGCTGCAGGTGTGGTATTTATCTCTAATTCCGGCTTAAAAAAACTGAAATTTGAAGGCACACTTTCTGATTCCACGTTGCCAGTAATTAAAATAAACGAATCTGTTTTTTTTGAACTGATTAAAAAATCAGACAAATCAGCCCAGTTTGAATCGTTAGATAAGTTAAAAGAGTTTTATTACAAATCAGATTCAGCAATTGGTTTCATTCTAAATTCGCAGTACATTTCAGCAGAGATTAATTTAACTTTTAAAAAATCAACTGGTCGAAATGTTATCGGATTTCTTGAACCCACAAAAAGTTCAAAAGCAAGTAAACATCAAAAGGGTATTTTGATTGGTGCTCATGGTGATCACTTGGGTCGGGGCGAACGAACCGGATCATCACTCGCTAAATCAGACGAAGCAGGAAAAATTCATTTCGGTGCCGATGATAATGCATCAGGTGTTTCTGGTGTTTTGGAATTAGCTCATTATTTTTCTGCCCCTAAAAATTTAAAGCAGTTAAAAAAGCCACTGTACTTTTCAGTTTGGTCCGGCGAAGAAATCGGTATTTTAGGTTCAAATGCTTTCGTTAAAGGTTTTGAAGCAAGTCTTAAGAAACCACTTAAAGATAATTTTGAAGCCAGCCTGAACATGGATATGATCGGGCGCTTGCAAAATGCTTTACAAGTGCAAGGCGTGGGTTCAGCAAAGCAGTGGCCGGGGCTTAGTGAAGAGGTCGGATTAATTACCGGTCAAAGCCTGGTGTTAACCACCGATCCTTATTTACCCACGGATGCCATGACATTTTACTTAGCTGAATTACCATCAATTTCATTTTTTACCGGAGCACACGCCGAATACCACACCCCCCGAGATGTTTTCGACACCCTTAATTATCCAGGAATCGAAAAAACAATTGAAGTCGTTAAAACCTATATTGAGAAAATGGCCACCGTTTCAAAAGTCCTGATGAAATATGAAAAGGTTGAAGGCAACTCTGGACAGAAAATGGAAGGCCGAAGTTTTAGAATTTACTTAGGTACAATTCCCGATTACAGCCAAGAGGGCATAAAAGGTGTTCGTATTTCTGGGGCAGCCAAAAATTCTCCTGCCGAAAAAGCGGGGCTTCTGTCGAACGATATTATTACTGAATTTGATCAAACAAAAATTGAAAATCTGTATGATTACGTTTACACCCTGCAAGCGGTTAAAGCAGGGCAGCCAACCAAGATAAAAATAATTCGTGACGGAAAAAATTTAGATTTAGATATTACTCCGTTATTAAAAGAGTAAATGTAACTTTGTTATCTAGATAACCCTATAGTTTCAGCTGAGGACACTTTTTCTGTAAAAACTCAATAAAGGGTAAGCCCGTCAATTTCATCGAAAATTCTCCGGCGCTGTCGTAATTCAAAAAAGATCTGTTTATTAATGAACAGGTCTGATCAGACACGGCCGAGCGAACGGCGGTTTTTTCATTTCGGTTTTCCAATCGGGTGCCGCCAAATTTAAAACCCGCATCAAACCAAAAACCTTTCAGCAATTTTATCTCAATCCCACCGTTATTATCCGCAGAAACCGGTTTTTCTTTGATGACTGCTGAACTTAAACTGACGACTGAAAAGTCTTTTCCGGATAAGCGAAGCTCATGACCAGATATCATTTTAACAATTAAGTCGTTGTTTGTGTCCAAATAATATTCTGGATACTCTGCAACTTGTGGAAATAAGAAATAGCTTCGGGACCCTGCACTGACCGATTCATCTTCACCATCAAAAGAATTAAAAACCATAAAAAATCCTGAATTATCAAAGTAATAATCTCGGTAAGTTAAGTTATTAAATTTTGTTGGGCTAACTGAAATAAAACAGTCTCTAGAAGTTTCATTCCACCGTTTTTGTACTTGGAAAACTTCATTTCTGAATGCACTGGGCTCGCATTTACCAGGGTTCAAAGCCACCGTAGCCTTCACAGGGGGTATAATAAGAAAAATCGCTAGGGCGGTAAGACTTAGCTTTATTAGTGGATTCACTTCAGTACGTCCTTTTGTTAACTTAGATTTTCGTACAGCCTGCTTGATAAAGAAACAGACCGTAGTCTAGTTTTATTTCAACTTATGCAGATAACTACGCTTGGTGCCCCCATTTGTTTGTACACTTCATCCCTATGGAAAAATTAGAATATTACAAAAATCTGGAACGACAAAAAGCCTTTCTGAGCGGAATCATGATTTTATCAGCGCTATTTATACCGACGCTACTATCCGTGTTTAAAGAAATTGGTCTACCTTGGTTCATGCAAGCGCTTTGTTATATAAGTTTACTTTCAGTTATTATATTTTGCCATTTCCGCAGCCTCAATATCACAGCACGGATAAAGTAGTCGGGCTATTCGTTACACGACTTTGAATATTGAAATTACTTAAAAAAAGAATTGTCTAATTAAAAATGAAGCTAATAATGGCTTTGTTTTATTAGGTTGTTCAAAACAGTAAAGCTAAGAACAAGCAAAAATTAAAAATAGCTGTTGGGGTAGTGCCAGCTACTTTTTTCTTTTTTAATTCGGTTATGCTTCACCTTGTGTCTAGATGCGATTATCTGATAAGTTATATTATGTTACATAAAGTATACGCTATCTTATTGAACTGATTCGTTCGACTTAAAAGAGCTCTGCACTAACCATTTGTTAAGACTACTTTCAGTGAATCGACGATGGCCTTTGGCGGTCTTTACACAAGATATCTGCTTACGAGCAACCATTCTTCTAAGGGTATTTTCAGAGACTCCCAGTACTAAAGCGGCTGCTGCAATTTTCAAAGGTTTATTGCTGTATCTGGGTGATAAAATTGCCTTCGTTTTCGATGGTAACCGGCGCCGGGCTTGTTTCCGGTGAATCTGATGGCTGACTTTGACCCATGCTAAACCAACGGTTTTTGCGATCTTCATTAGGAAATTTTTCTCTAGTTTTTTCGTCACAGGAATTTCTTCCGCCATGATGATATTTAGGTCGGGAACACTGATTGTTATAAAACCCATATTCTGGCGGATCACGATGGGATAATCAAAAGGACTGATATGTTTTTTCATGGTTAAAATTCTGCCAAATCTGCCAGATAATACCATTGGACGTTGGTCTAGTTTTGTTATGCATGATTAGTTTAGTATTCATGC
>JAYUCH010000093.1:0-19171 GCA_043740435.1 Bdellovibrionales bacterium
AAACGCATAATTAAAACCTTGTGAAAAACCTTGCCCACGAAGTACAGCAGAAATTTTTTGAGATTCCGTAAAGTAAAAATCATGCCGCGCGGGTTCTGATTTAAAAACAGGAATGTTTTCACCAATATGTTCGTATCCATGCAGACGCGCATATTCTTCAACAAGGTCCATGTCGGTGTTTAAATCAAATCTAAATAAAGGCGGAGTCACTGAAAATTGTCCATCACCTTTTGTTTCAATTTTACACTGTAGACCCTGCAAATATTGACTCAAAAGTTTATCGTTAGCCGTATACCCTAACCGATCTGAGACCGTTTGAATCGAAATTTCAATAGCTGATTTAACGACAGGCATTGGATAGATATCATGAGCGTCAGCCAAGGCTTCGCCGCCAGCAACTTGCTGAATTAAAAAAGCAGCCCTGTCCATAATTTCCAAAGTCGAACTGGGATCAACTCCCCGAGAAAAACGGTACGCCGAATCGGTTTCAATACCGTGCAGTCGGGATGATTTACGAGTGCTCATCGGCTGAAAGAAAGCGCTTTCTAAAAAAATATTTTTCGTTTTTTCACTGACTCCAGAATTCAAACCACCGATAACTCCAGCAAGCGCTACTGGCTTTTCCGCATCACAAATTAAAAGTTCATCGCCTTTCATTTCAAGTTCTTGATCTTTTAGTGTTTTAAATTTTTCACGAGGCTTCGCGGTGCGAACGATAACGGTTGAACCCGTTAAAGAATCCGCATCGAAGGCGTGCAGTGGCTGACCCATTTCTAACATAACGTAATTAGTAACATCGACCACATTGTTTATTGAATTTTGACCGATTGAAATCAGTTTGTCCGCTAACCACTGAGGACTAGGTCCAATTTTTACACCAGAAATATAGCGCCCGCAGTATCTTGGACATAGATCAGTGTTTTCAACTTTCAAAGAAACTTTGGTTTTTGTTGATACAACAGAAAACTTTTTTAAAACTTCAGGTTTTTTCACGGCCGCATTGATCAAGCATCCGATTTCTCGCGCGAGTCCATAATGACTTAAACAATCAGCCCGATTCGGAGTTACTTTTAATTCAAAAGTAACATCATCAAGACCTGCGTAATCTGCATAGTTTTTCCCGATAGGCGCCTTAGCATCTAAGATAACAATGCCTTCACTGAAGTCGCCTGCAGGAAGCCCCAATTCTTTGTTCGAACACAGCATTCCGTGACTTTCCACGTCCCGGATTTTTGATTTTTTAATGGCAAAATTTCCTGGTAAAACAGCGCCTGGTAGCGCCACTATAACTTTGTCACCCTGTTTATGGTTCTGTGCACCACAAACAATTTGCGTAATTTGACCAGCAGCAACTTCGACTTGGCATAGCGATAACTTATCCGCATTCGGATGTTTATCTTTTTGTTGAATGTAACCCACGACAACGTTTTCAAAATCTTTGGCTTTGTTTTGAATTTCTTCAACCTCTAGACCTGCTTTTGTCAGTAAATCGGCTAGCTCTTGGGGATTTGCCATATATTTTTTGATATCGACAAATTCATGGATCCATTTTAACGAAATTTTCATAAGTCTTGTTACCTAACTGAAATTATTTTACAAACTTTTATCACTTCAATACTAAAACTGTTTTAAAAAGCGCACATCGTTCTGGGGGAATAAACGAATATCATCGACTCCGTATTTAATGATAGCCATTCGCTCAACACCAAAACCAAAAGCAAAACCCTGCCACTTCGGGTATTCGACTTTTGCGAATTCAAAAACTTTCGGGTTGATTAACCCGCAACCGCCAATTTCAATCCAACCAGATTGTTTACACAAAGAACATCCATTCCCCTTACAAATCGGACACGAACAATCCACTTCAGCCGAGGGTTCAGTGAAGGGGAAAAAACTGGGACGAAATCGGGTTTTTAAACCAGGGCCAAAAAATTCTTTCACAAAATACGAAATCGTTCCTTTTAAATCAGACATCGAAACCTTTTCATCGACACACATGCCTTCGATCTGATGAAAATTTGGCAAATGAGAAATATCACTGTCACAGCGAAATACAGGCCCTGTTCCAATGATTCGAAGTGGTGGTTTTTCATTTTCTAAAGAATGAATTTGAATGGGCGACGTATGCGTACGTAGTACGTGGGTTTCATCAATAAAAAAAGTATCTTGCATATCACGCGCTGGATGATTTTTTGGAATATTAAGCGCTTCAAAATTGTAATAATCTTTTTCAATCAATTGCCCCGTTCGAAGTGCGTATCCAAGCCTTGCCATAATTGAAAAAATCTCGTTAGTGACCTTGTAAATAGGATGCTCGTGCCCGACGGGGTGATTATCCACTGGTAACGTTAAGTCAAATTTTTCAGTGTCCATTTTCAGGTTAATCTCTTGTGATTTTAACCCAAGCTCGGCCTGCGTGTAGAAAGTTTCAAGCTCGGCTTTGACGTCATTTACTAATTTTCCGAACTGAGGTTTTTCTTCTTTAGAAAGCGTTGCCATCATTTTCATGGCCTCTGTAAGGGCCCCACTTTTCCCCAAAAACTGCACTTTCGCGTTGTACAACTCAGTAGAGTCTTTTGCGGAAGAAAAAGCTTTCAAAGCGCTTTGTTTGATGGCCTGTAATTTGGCTTCAGTCGGTGAATTTGCGATGTTTGACATAGGCTTTAGTATCTAGAATAATTTTAGTCTTTTCAAGTATTTAGCTCTGTGCTAATTTCCTTTTGTGGCGCATAAAAATAAGCAAAATTACAGTCCTTATAAAGCTCGTTTAGAAAAAGCTGGCATAGCGCCCGTGCAGAAACCTTCAGATCGAAGTTTTAAGGCCGAAAAAATCTATACCGCCAGCGAAGCCAATGACCGATTGGCTGATATTTTTAGAAACCACGGATTTAACTGCAGTCACGCTGAAAGACAACAACTTGCGCAGTTTTATACCATTTTAATGCAAAATCAAGAGCATCAAAATTTCACTCGCCTTTTAAAAATAAAAGATATTGCGATCAAACATTTTATAGACTCATTAATCATCACGGAGCTTTGTGATTTGCAATTTCCACTATTGGATTTAGGAACAGGTCCAGGGTTTCCAGGAATACCGCTTAAAATACGTTTTCCTAACGAAAAAATTCTTCTAGCTGAAGGCGTGCAAAAACGCGTCGAATTCTTAAAAACTGTCAGAGAATCTTTAAATCTTAAAAACCTAGATATCTTTGGCAGAAATATCAATGAACACTTCGTTTACCCTGTGAACGGAGTCATCACGCGCGCAGTTGAAGACATTCCTAATACATTAAAAAATGTCTTAAGCTGCTTACAAATGGGTGGCTGTGTGTATTTCATGAAGGGGCCAAATGTTGACCCTGAAATTAAACTAATTCCTTCAGAACTTTTTGAATACTACCAACTTGAAAAAGATTTAGCTTATGATCTGAAGCATACAGAAAATCACCGGCGTTTAATTATTTTTAAAAAAATAAAAAATGCTGCATTACCCGAAGACCCCGACGAGGACGTAGAATAAAATGCAAGCCCAGATTATTACTTCAGAATCTAATGAAAAACTAAAAGTTTTCAAATCCTTGACCACGGCTAAAGGAATTAAGGAACATCATCAGTTCATTTTAAGCGGTACTAAGGTTATCGAAGAATTTTTAAATCAAAAATTAGCTCGGTTTAAACCTGTTTGTTTTATTTTTGAATCAGACACTTGGCCTTATTTTATCCAAAAAAACGCAGTCATCCCAAAATTGGCTATTCCCAGATCAGTTTTTAAAGAAATCGATGTTGTGGGCACCGGTGAACCTTTACTGGTTTTAGAATTTAATGATTTTGAAAAAAAAGATTTTACAAAAAACCCGATTGAGCTAGAAATTATTTGTCCAGTTGGTGACCCCAGAAATCTTGGGGCACTGATTCGATCTGCAGTCGGTTTTGGCGCCCGCGAAATTATTTTAACAAAAGAATCAGCACACCCGTATTTACCCCAGGCTGTTAAAGCCTCAGCTGGCGCTGCACTGTATGCCGAATTTAAAAAAACAGATTTGGCCATTTCAGAAATTCCTATCGTTTCCGAAAACTACGCTTTAGATCTTGAAGGTCAAGTTATCTCAGCCGTTTCTTGGCCAAAGAATTTGCGCTTGTGGGTTGGCGAAGAAGGTCCTGGATTAAAAATTAATCCCGAGCAAAAAAAGAAATTAAGTTTTGTTACGATTCCAATGCAAAGAATTGAATCTTTAAATGTCGTGGTTTCAACAGCGTTAGCCATTTGGGAATGGAAAAAATTTACTGCAAAAAATTAGTACTGGCGAATCATCCACACGCGGTAAAAAGCTTCTAAGACAATTTTCAACGACATTTTACTTTGACCAACTCTGCGATCTTCAAAAGTAATCGGAATTTCTACGACCGGATAACCTTTTTTCTGGGCTTTATATTTCAGTTCGATTTGAAAACTGTATCCATTGGATTGGATCGTATCAAGACCAATATCTTTTAACACAAGGCTGTGCCAACCGTTGAAACCACCGGTCCAATCTTTGACTGGAAAGCCCAAGATTAAACGGGAATAAACAGCCCCACCCTTTGAAATTAATTTTCTTAAAAATCCCCAATTGACTGTTTTTCCACCCGGGACATAACGAGAACCTATAACAACGGGGTGACTTTCAAGTTTGAAAAGAATTTTTTCTAAATCATTTACCGCATGAGAAAAGTCTGCATCCATTTCGACCATGGCATCGTAATAATTTTCCATACCCCAATTAAAACCAGCAATATAGGCTTTACCTAGGCCATTTTTCTGATCCCGTTTTAATAAAAAAACTCGAGTATTGTTTTGCCTAAACAGTAAAACTTGATCGGCGGTGCCATCGGGTGACGAGTCATCAACAACCAACACATCAAATCGAGCATTTAAATTCATTAAAGCAGGCAATAATTCTTTGATATTTTCTATTTCATTATAAGTTGGAATAATAACTAATTTTTTCATTCATTCACTTTCGCAAAATCAGTCGTGCACGCAATCATTGAAAAAGGCATATCTGTGGGTGGTTTATCCCAAAGACTTAACATATACCCGCCCGCACCCGATCCAGTTAATTTAATACTCAAGGCACCCTTTGATTTTAGAATCTCGGTGTGGTTTTGAACGTGGTCATTCACCAAACCCCAATCCGTGAAACAGCTATGGGCTTTGGTTAGGGGTGCGATCCAGTTTTTAGGATTAGGATCTGTTAATAATTGTAAAAACTGAGCCACAGAATCTTTCATGCGCTGATCAATTTCAGAAGCTTTTTTTGCATCTGTCAGCCACATATTTTTAACTTGATTCACACAATCTTTCGTAATCCCCTGACATCCCGTATGCGACAAATAAAGTAACGGTAACCGCGAGGGTTGTAATTCTTGGGAACCTAATTCCCGCGAAAATAACAAGGGCTTTTGTTTCAAAACAACTGCGATATCAACGCCACTACTTTCACCATGAAAAAGATTTTCCAGTTCCCTGGCAAATTCATACATATTATCAGAGTCGATGTAGCCTAAATAATTAAAAAGCTGCGTCACCGCTACACACAAAGTCGCCGAAGCGCCCATGCCGGCCCCAAACAAAATTTGAGACCGTAAATTAACACGACCGACTAAGTTGTCTTGTTTTAAACCGAGTTTAAGTAAAGCTTTTTCGAAAACTGAAAATACCACCTGCGAAATATTTTCTGAATTCACACCTTGCAATTCAATTTTTAATTTGTCCTTTGAATCATAATAACAAATTTCTAAATACTGGCTGGTCAGCGGAAAAACCAAAGCCTGTCCGCCCCGAAGCACGGCGTGTTCACCAGCTAAAATCCATTTACCAGGAATTCGTTTTTGAAATAAAAGATCGTTTTGTTTATTTTCTTGCATGATACCCTTCGTCGGTCCACATCGAAAACTGATCCTTGAACAACAGGATCATCGCTTGATAAATTGCAGTTTGATCAGGACGGTACAGCAAATGAATATTACTGCCGGCATCCATAGTGACCAAAGGCCCATCACCCACACGCTGCCAGTAAGCCAAAAGATTTTGTAAGACCATCTGTGACTGTGCATTCATGTACATGAATGCGGGTTTTGCTGTGTGAAACAAATTGTGCATGTCCCAAAATTCATTCCAACATATTTCAAAAGCAGATTTCCAATCATTTGTTTTTAAAGCCGAAACCAGCTGCAAATAACGATTTTCAGCGCGCTCTGGTCGACCTGGAAATAAATCGGACAATAGCACCAGTTTATGGGCCTGACTGGAAGAAACAGATTTAATACTTTCATCGCATAAAATAACTTGGTGTTTTAAGTTTAAAAACGGAAATTTAATTTGCTGAACATGGTCGGACGACCATACAGCCCATGGTGTAAAAAATGATCGGCACGATGACCCCGAACCCTGTTGCGATAATTCAGCTAGTACTTCAAGGTTTTTATTAATCATAGAATTATTTTGAATAGCCCATTCGTGTGTGACTTTTGTCAGTGCGGCAAAGCTCGAAGCTGAACTTGCAAGACCGCAGTCCGAAGGAAAGTTATTTGCGGATTCAATTTGAAAATAACCGTGAATTCCAAATTCATTTTTAAGCTTGATGAAGAAATTAAGAAATTTTTCCCGGCCTTTTTCTGAAAGTTCAATCGGTCTTAAATCAGTCCTGATGAGGGCTTTCCAAGTATCTGCAGTTAACGAAGCCTCATGTTTAATTCGAACAAAAGTCTTTAAATGATTTAAGGTATAAGATAAAGAAGTATTGCACGGTTTATTTAAAACGCTGTCCGTTTTTCCCATGTATTTTATCAGAGCTATATTTGATGGTGCCGAGGCTTCAACCCACATTTAAACCTCGTTGTGCAGATGATATTTGATCGAAAATACCTGGGATTAAATCTTTTGAACTGGCCATGACGGAAAGTCCCAGAGCGGAAATCTTATGTTTCATCGCTTGAAGTTTTTCTGCTTCGACTAAAATCAGCATGACGTCAGCACCTAATGCACCACATGGCTTTGCACATAAAATATCTGGGTTTTTCATCAAGGCTGTACGCAGTTCTAGCGAATTGGTATGCACCCTATTTTCTGAGATCAAAAAATTTGTCCACTCAGTTAGTCCAGTTATAAATTCAACCGGATCATTTTTAAAATAAAGTCTAACCACTGCATTTGAAATTTCCGAATAATGAGATATTTTTTTTAAATCCAAGCTTTGTAAATGCTCGTGAGTTTTTACTTTTATGCCGGTCGAGATCAATAAAAAATCAAGTGTGGGAAAATTCCATCCCGAAGCCGTGTATGAATTTATTTTCGCATCGTAATGGGTTACAGATCCAAAACATTGAATGGCCAGATCTAAGCCGCTGACGCGAGCTCCACTGGTTTCGGAATCATTTATATAATTATCACGAATTGAATGAAAATTAGCTTTGATTTCTTTTGCAGATTTTTTTAACAGTGAAGGAATAAGGACACTTAAATATTCGGCGGTTGATTTACCGAACCCACCAACCTGAATTTGATCCTCAAATTGAAACTGCAATTCGGAATTTTTTTGCCATTGAATTCCTGCAGGACTTTGTAAGGGAAATGGAAATTTAAATTCTTTTTGGGTGCCATAATTCACGGTAAATCCTGGCTTGGTAGCTAAACCCAGAACCGAGCCGCCAACTAAAGCCGAGTACTCTCCGATCAGAAATGTTTTTCCGGGTATTAAGTAAGACATTTACTGCAGAGAACTTTTTCTAAGTTCGTTAAGCACTTCTACGGCGTTTGATAACGAAATCCGTTTTGTTAATGCTAAAATCTCTTCTAATTTTTTGATAACTGTAGGCATTTCATTTTCAGTGGCACCTGCACCCAATGAAAGGTTCTTGATATGAAGTTTCATATGACCTTCAATAATACCAACTGTTGTTAAAGCCCGTAGTGCACCTAAATTTTGTGTTAAACCAACGGCTGCAATAATTCGAGATAATTCCGAAGCCGATTTGATATCTAAAATCTTCATCGCTATTTTTGCCGTGGGATGCAAAGTAGTTACACCACCGACAGTTCCCACCACCAACGGAGCAACTAAGGTCCCCACAAGTCCTGTTGTGGTTTTGCGCCACTTCGTGATCGAACGATATTGGCCCGTTGTTGCCGCATAAGCATGAACCCCAGCTTCGACGGCACGCCAATCATTTCCCGTCGCAATTAATATGGGATCAATCCCATTCAGAACACCCTTGTTGTTGGTCGCTGCCCGATATGGGTCAAGTTCTGCGAACCGGGAAGCTTCTTCAATTTTTAAAGCCAGATCAGCTTCGATATTATTTAGAACAATCGTAGCCTTCGTTAATTTTGAATCCACTAAATTTGATAGAATGCACATGTTTACAGTTTCATTAGTAAATTTTTGCAAGGGTTCTTTTAAGTATTCACAAACTTGGTTCATCACATTTGCGCCCATGGCGTCGCACGGATCCATGTACACGTGCACAACACCCATTAAAAAATTATCATCGCGAAGTAATTTTCTAACGGTGATATTTTTAACTCCACCGCCTCGATTGACTAAACCGAAGGCGACTTCTCGGTTAGCTAAATCAATTAAGTATTTTTTTTGTAACTGAATCTGTTTTTCAAAGTTTTCAAAATCTTGCACTTTTGCAAACTGGATCTGGCCAATAATATCAGTTCCAAGAATCTCTGTTGTTATCGATCCGTTTTCACGAATCCATTTTGCCGTTTTTGAAGCCGCCGCAATAATTGAGGTCTCTTCGACTGCCATCGGAATCACAATATCTTTGCCATCAACATTAAAATTTGTCGCCACACCCAATGGCAATTGAAAATAGCCAATCACATTTTCAACAAAGTTTTCAGCCAGTGCAATGTCTTTGGTTCCACCCTGACGCAAAAAATTTGCATCTTCAATAGTGATTAAACCGACCTCATTCAAAGATTTAAGGCGTTGTTCAAAGGCTAGCTTAGAAAATCCCTTAAACAGCGAACTGATTTTATTTTTTAAGTCAGACATTGCCATACTTTCTTATGTAAATAGTCTTCGGGTTTTTTAATTCCTGAACAAAACATTGCAACTTTTAGCTGATAATCAAACAGATCCATAACTTTTTCGATTTCAGCGGCTTCGCCCATGGCCGCTTTCATTAAAGGCTGTGCAATTCCTACTGCACGCGCGCCAAGCGCTAAACATTTTGCACTGTCCACACCGCTTCGTATTCCCCCGGAAGCCAGAATGGGATGAAATAAAATATGCTCTTGGCAATCCAGCAAGCAATCGATTGTGCTAGAACCCCAATCAGAAAAAGCAGAAATTGCATTTTTTTCGGTGCTGTTATCCGCTTGGCGTAAAGCCTCGATATAGCCCCAATGCGTGCCTCCATTGCCAGAAACATCAACGGCATAAACACCCACATCAAATAATTTTTTTACTAATTCCGTATTAATTCCGAAACCTACTTCTTTAACAAGCACTGGAACTTTTAATTTTTTTACTAAAGTTTCAATCGATTTAAGTCCATTGGTAAAATCGATATTATCGTTTTTCTGAAATACCTCTTGCAGAGGGTTTAAATGAACATACAGTCCAAGGGCGTTTAGGTTTTCAGCCAATTGAATAATTTTATCTACGGGGTTTTGAATAACCTCTAAAATTCCGATGTTCGAAACTAATTTTGCGTCAGGTGCTGATTGACGAATTTCTTTCCATTCATTAATGGCATTATTATCTGTCAGTTCGCGGCGCTGTGAACCGACCGCCATAAGCCAATTTTTTTCTTGGGCAGCAAGAGCTAATTTTAAATTGATTTGTTTTGAATCTTGATGCCCGGCCGTCATCGACGCAATAAAATGCGGGGAAGAAAAAGTATGGTTTAATAAATGCGTTTGTAGACTTACGTCGCTGAATTTGATTTCTGGAAGAGCGTTATGTGTCAGTTTGATTTTTGAAAATGAATTGGCAACTAAACCCTGCGTTTCATCTGACAAAGCTAGGCGGATGTGGTCTTTTTTTCGTTGCTCGAATTCGTTTGTCATTGGCTTGTATCCTTCAGATAGATATCAATTAGACATAAGATATAAAATTAAAAAGGCGAGCTGTGTTGCAACTCGCCTTTAGACATAAGCAAATAATACTTTAACTTACTGTTTAATAGCGTGTTGGCAAAGTGACGTAAATGCTGAAGCATCTGTAATCGCTAGATCCGCTAAAACTTTTCGATCAAGTTCGATACCGGCTTTGATTAAACCACCGATCAAACGTGAGTACGTTGTTCCGTTGATTCGTGCAGCTGCATTAATACGTTGAGTCCACAAAGCACGGAAAGTTCTTTTCTTCATTTTTCTGTGCTTGTAAGCGTAAGCCATACCACGGTCATTTTTTTCAACCGCGTGAGCATACGAACGTGAACCTGCTGAGTAGTAACCTTTTGCTCTTTTTAATACTTTTTTGTGGCGACGACGATTGGTCATCCCCGATTTTACACGTGACATCGATTACTCCTTAAAAGCCGAATTGGCGCTTCACTTGAAGCATGTTAGCGTCAGCAACATAGACAACTTGTCCTAGGTGACGTTTAGTCTTAGAACTCATGTGTGAGTTCAAGTGGCGCATCTTTGTTTGTTTGCGTTTCACTTTTCCGCTTTTAAGAACGCGCATGCGTTTCTTTGCACCAGAGTGCGTTTTCATAAATGACCTTCCTCCGACAGGGCGAGATCTAGTTATAAGATCTACTTGTTGAATTGCCGCTGACAGCCTTAATTTGAGTCCTATAGATGTAGAGTTTTATATGAAAAAAATCAAGAATTTTAATAACTTACAGACTGAAATAAGCTTTCAGCTTGCACCTGGTGCGTAAGCCTTGTGCTTATTGACCTTAAATCCCCATTTTTACTGATTCAAAATGGTCGGTGGACAACGAAAAACAGTTCCCAAAAAAACCGTCTGAGGAATTTTTTCATTCTCGGAAGCCACTTTTGAATCCGGAGTTTTCGCATCTTTTTTAACGACATCAACGACGGTGGCGTTCGTAGTCGCTAATCTCGACTTACTTTTAGACATGAAAACCAAAATATTTCCGTTCAGAGTGAAGGCTTTATTCCTTAAATCAATGCGTGTATCCAAAGTCATTTCAACTTCTTTACCCGTGATAACCGTATCTTCGTTCTGTTGCACACTTGAAACTTCACCCATATAAAGACAATTCTTAGGTTCCGTTTCAAAAATTCGCAGACGTTCTGCTCCGGAAATCACTGATTTATTGGCGCACGCAGTTAGTAAAAATCCTGCCAGAAGAATAAAAAATTTATTCTTCATCAGGCTCGTTGTCCTTCATTGGCTCTAACACTTCATCCGCTTTAGATGGATGTAATTTTAGGTACTCTTTAACTTTGGTTGGATCTGGCGCTAACAGTGTAAATAAATTCTTACCCTCAGTCTTTGGCGGTGATTCGACTAAAGAAATATCTTTAACAAATTCAATCGCTTTACGAATGACTGCAACACCCGCTTCTTGATGCGCCATTTCGCGGCCCATGAAACGTAAATTAATTTTTACTTTATCACCGTCTAAAATAAAACGACGAGCATGCTTCATTTTGGTTTCAAAATCATGCTGATCTGTGCGCGGACGCATTTGAATTTCTTTTATGGTCACGATCACTTGATTTTTTCTTGAAGCGGCAGCTTTTTTCTTTTCTTCGTATTTGTATTTGCCGTAATCCATGATTTTACATGTGGGCGGCGTAGCGTTTGGCGCAATTTCAATTAAATCTAAACCTTTATCTTCAGCCATACGTAGGGCTTCAGGCACTGTCATCACACCAGCCATGGTTCCGTTTTCATCAATCAGGCGAATTTGCTGTGCTCTGATTTCGCGGTTGACCCTGAGGCCATCTTTTTCGCGTTTTTTATCTCGGTCAAATTTTCCAGGTGGGCGTGGTGGACGTGGTACAAATGTGCTAATGGCTAACCTCCGTAGTTAGTTTTCGGGTTTTAATGGTTTCAGTTATTAATTTAAAAGCGCTATCCCATTCAATATTGTTGTGAATTGTGCCATCCCGAAGCCTGATCGAAACATTTTTGGCTTCGGCTTCTTTGTCACCGATGATCAGCATAAAAGGAACTTTTCGCAGCTGAGCTTCTCGGATTTTAAAATTTAATTTTTCATTGCGGCGATCGAATTCTACGCGCACTCCGGCTTGTTTCATTTGACCTAACATCATGTCACAAAAATCGTTCACGCGGTCAGTGACATTTAAAATCATCACTTGAGTGGGCATCAGCCACGCGGGCATATTGCCAGCTGTGTGTTCTAAGTAAACGCTGATAAATCGTTCTAATGAACCCAGGACTGCCCGGTGAAGCATGACAGGTCTGTGTTCTTTGTTGTCTTCACCCGTGTATTTTAAATCGAAGGCTTCTGGTAAATTAAAATCAACTTGAATAGTGCCTGTTTGCCAAGATCTGCCAATAGCGTCAACGAAATGCATTTCTAATTTTGGACCGTAGAAAGCCCCTTCGCCTGGCAAAAACTGAAACGGAATTTTCAGTTCATTCAGCGCGTCGGCTAAGGCTTTTTCCGAGCGATCCCAAACGTCATCCGAGCCCATTCTATTTTCGGGTCTGGTTGCCAACTGAATATTGTAATTAGGCATTCCGAGTGTGCCATAAATTTTATTAAGTAATTCTATAAAGCGCACGATTTCAGTTTTGATCTGCTCCATCGTACAGAAAATATGAGCGTCATCTTGACAGAATGTGCGCACGCGCGACAGTCCGTGCAATGATCCTGATTTTTCATAACGGTGCAGTCTTCCGAAATCAGCCATCCGCAGAGGGAGCTCACGGTAAGAATGTTTTTCGGCGCCAAAAAGTAAACAATGTGACGGACAGTTCATGGGCTTTAGTGCATTTTCACGTTCATCTTGTTTCGTGAAGTACATGTTATCTTTATAGTTTTTATAGTGTCCAGACGTGTGAAACAGCTGCACGTCAAAAACTTGAGGAGTAATAACTTCTTCGTAATTGTATTCAAAATACAGTTCACGGATGTATTTCGTAAGTTCGTTATAAATAGTAGTGCCACGACCTGTAAAAAACGGAGACGCAGGTGCTAATTCATGAAACATGAACAGGCCCAGTTCTTTTCCTAATTTTCTATGGTCCCGTTTTTTTGCTTCTTCTAACTGGATTAAGTAGGCATCGAGTTCTTTTTTATCTTGAAAAGCTGTTGCATAAATTCGCTGAAGCATCGGATTTTTTTCGTCTCCGCGCCAGTAAGCTCCGGCGACGGACATTAATTTCACTGCCTTTAACTGACCTGTACTTTGCACATGCGGTCCACGGCATAAATCAAACCAGTCACCTTGGTGGTAAATACCAACAACCGTTTCGCCTTTTTTAGCAAGCTCTTCGATAAGCTCCACTTTGAAGCGTTCGTTCATTTTTTTAAAGGTTTCGATCGCTTTTTCTATTGGCCACTGTTCACGAACAAGCGGCAGATCTTTTTTAACGATCTCTTCCATCTTTTTTTCAATTTTTTCAAAATGCTCTTCAGTAAAATGAAATGGCGAATCGAAGTCATAAAAAAATCCATTTTCAATGACTGGACCAATGGTCACTTTCACTTCTGGCCAAATTTGCTGAACAGCTTGCGCCATTAAATGCGCTGCTGAATGGCGAATAACTTCGATGGCTTGCGGAGATTTAGTCGTAATTAACTCTAATAATGAGCCATCTTTTAATGGCATTCGAAAATCAGTAATGCTAGATGCACCATTGATTTTAGCGCCCAAAGTGTCTTTCGCCAATCGGGGGCCAATGCTTGCTGCTACTTCTAAAGCTGTGGGTTCATGATCAAATGTTCGTACCGATTTATCCGGTAAAATTATATTAATTTGTGACATAGTTTTTTAAAAGGTCATGATTAAAATGCTGAAGATTTTGAGGTGTAACAAGGCATGATCTAAATGTACTTAAATTTGAAGACGGAAGCCAGAAAAATGTGTTTGTTCAGCAATTTTAAAGAAAGATTTGTTCAACCTGTCTGATTTAGCCAGGCTGAAGCAAAACTGGGTAGCTTACTCGGCCTTAGTATGTGACATGATGCTTAAGAGCCTCATGCAGGCGTGGGTCTTTGATGGCAACCATATTGTTTTTAGTAAAAAACCTGATCAGTGCCATTAAAAATAATCCAGCAAATCCAAGAAAGATTCCAATTTCCCAAAAACTGAATTGCGGAACTCCATCAAAGAAATTTGGATAAATCAGCCAATACAAATCAACATACTCCATCACCAGCACCAACACAGAAACTGAAACCAGTACAAAGTCGTTTCGTTTAGCACCCCGTGGTAGAAGTGTTAAAAATGGGACTATGAAGCGAAAAATAAGTAACGCAAACGAAACGCCCATCCAGCCGTTCAATGACCGCATGATATAAAATTCAGTTTCTTCAGGAATGTTCGCATACCAAATTAACATGAACTGAGAAAATGCAATGTAGGCCCAAAAAACCGTGAAGCCTTTTAAAAATTTTCCGATATCATGTTGATGCTCTTCATTGACGTATCCAGATATCCACGTTGAATTTTTTAACCAGACTATCATAATTGCAAGTACAGCCATCGTTGCCTGAATTGATCCAGCAAAAACGTAAAGTCCAAAAATAGTTGAATACCAGGTTGGCAGCAAAGACATCAATAAATCAAATGCGAACATTGTAAAAAATATGGCAAAAAAACCAATAAAACCGATCGAGTATTTTAAATTTTGGTGGGTCAACTCGTGATCACCGCTTGTATCTTGTTTTAATGAATTTCCGACGATCAGCTGACGAAAAATCATCAAGCCAATTCCAAATAAACCGAAACGTAAAATAACAAACCAAGGCATTAAATAAACGGCTTTTCCACCCGTCATTAGATGCGCGTTGGAAGGATCTGCCCATAAATACAAATGTTTAAAACCAAGAATAAGTATGAAGCTTGCCACCAGCATGATCGGAATAAAACTTGTTAGAGCTTCTGCGAAACGGCGAATTGAAGCGCTCCATCCGGCTTTAGACGCGTAATTGACAGCGATAAAAAACATAGCGCCAACAGCAATACAAACAAAGAAAAAATAAGCGGTTAAGTAAGAAGTCCACAAACGATCCTGATTTTTAATAAAACCTAAAACAAAAGTGATAAAGCCAATAAACATGAATGCTACACTGGCTATTTTCAATTTCGGAGGAACTACGAACGGAATCAGTTTTAATTCTTGAGAGTGATTATTTGATGCCATATTTTACCTATTTCGATTCTTTTTGTAGGTGACGAACATAATTAACAACCTGCCAACGATATTTTTGCGGAATGTGTGAAGCATATGGACCCATGACACCTTGGCCCATTGAGATCACGTGATAGATCTGTCCGTCGGTCCACTTCGTGATTTTTTCAGAAAGCAAAGAAGGTGGTTTTAAAGTCATCTTTTGACCAATCGAAGAATTGTCTCCGCCTTGCCCGGCAGCTCCGTGACACAGTAAACAGTTTGTATGGAAAAATTTTAGCCCAATTTTTAAAGTCTCTTCAGAAAAATCACCGGCCAACGGATTTTTATTTTTTGCGGCCTCTTCAAAGCTCTTTGCGTATTTGTAAGGAACAAATCCCACCGGCTGAGTTCCTTCTGGGGGTACACGCATTCCTGAATGATTTGGCGAAGTCTCGTCGTACTCTTGCGGTTTGATTGCGGGAGATTCCATCATGTCTTGAATCAATTCAATGTTTGGTTTGGTGTGATCTTTTCCGCAACCCGGTAAAGCTACAAAAACTAAAGTTGAAAGAACGATGAAAAGAAAATTGTAATTTAAAGTTTTTTTCATTTTAATATTCCGCCATTTTCTTAACATCATCGGCACCAAGCTCTTTAAATAATCTTTCGATTCGCTCTTGATTATAACCCACATCATTTTCTGGAATAAAAATCGCAAATTTGTGTGATGTAAGATCTTTGTCAATCGTTGGTGGGTCGATACGGGGCATTTTACAAACAACAAAAAGGGACACCACCGAACAAAGCGCTGCAAATAATATTGTTAATTCGAAAATAATTGGAATAAAAGCGGGTAAAGAAAATAGTGGTTTTCCACCAATGTTGATTGGCCAATCGTACACAGACATGTAGTAAGTCATACTAAGTCCCGCAAGCAACCCCACGATAGAAGCCACAAAAGTCACATAGGGAATTCCTGATCTTTTAATACCACAAGCTTCTTCCATGCCGTGAATTGGGTACGGAGAAATGGCATCAAATTTTATAAAACCGGATTCCCGGACTTTTTGTGCGGCTTTAACAACGTGATCTTCTTGTAAAAATATTCCGGCCATACCACCTAGAGTTTTTTTATTTCTCATGAGTGACCTCCCTCTTTACCAACATTCATGACAGGCTTAATTTCTGCGATTGAAATGGCAGGAAACACCCGTAAATAAAGTAGGAAAATTGTAAAAAACATACCGAAAGATCCAACCAGGATGGCCGTGTCATACATCGACCACGCATACTGACCCCAAGACGATGGTAAGAAATCTCGGTGCAGCGAAGTCACCGTAATCACAAAACGTTCGAACCACATTCCAATATTTACGAAAATAGAAGCCACAAACATAACGGGAATAGAACGTCTGAATTTCTTGACCCAAAATACTTGCGGAGCGACCACGTTACAAAAAATCATAATCCAGTAAGACCAAGCGTAAGGTCCCAAAGCACGGTTCATAAACACATAACGTTCGTAATCGTTTCCTGAATACCAGGCGATTAAAAATTCGGAACCGTAAGCGTAACCAACCATCAGACCTGTCATCATGATAATTTTATTCATGACTTCCATGTGATCAATGGTGATGTAGTCTTTGAATTTCGGAAATCCGATACGCACAAGACTCATTAAGGTGATCACCATCGCAAATCCTGAAAAGATAGCTCCAGCAACGAAGTAAGGTGGAAAAATTGTGGTATGCCAGCCTGGTAAATTCGACACTGCGAAGTCAAACGAGACAATCGTATGCACAGAAATAACTAGCGGAGTTGAAAGACCCGCAAGAATTAAATAAAGCATTTCGTAGTGCGACCAATTTTTTGCAGTGCCTCTCCAGCCGAGCGATAAAGCACCGTATACGGCGTAACGAATTTTATTTTTCGCGCGGTCTTTTAAAGTCGCTAAATCGGGAATCATACCGATGAACCAAAACACACTGGAAACAGTTGCGTAAGTTGAGATGGCAAACACATCCCACAGCAATGGTGATCTGAAATTAACCCACAATGGGCCACGCTGATTCGGATACGGAAATAACCAGAAATCAAGCCATGGTCGACCTGTGTGAATCAACGGAAAGATACCGGCTGTGGCCACTGCGAAAACAGTCATGGCCTCAGCAGAGCGCGCAACCGATGTTCGCCATTTTTGGCGAAATAAAAATAAAATGGCAGAAATTAATGTTCCTGCGTGACCGATTCCCACCCAAAAAACGAAGGTGATAATCATTGTTCCCCAGCCAACAGGGCTATTCACACCCAGAAGACCCATGCCCGTAGATACGACCATAGCTATTGTTAGGATGTAGAATATAAATAAGGTCTTTGCCCCTAAAAATAATGCCACCCACTCTTTCGAGGGAAGTCTTTCGACCGGGGCACAAATATCATCGGTAATTTCTTTTAATGTTTTATTACCCAATACCAACGGGGTTCTTTTCATTTCACTCATATTTGGCTCCCGAGGCCTGCAGGCTGTGCAGCGCTTGCATGATCAGATTCTGATTTTTTTTCAGATTTCTTTTCCGACTTATTATCCGTCACTTTCAGTTGATCATTGTTACGAATTTTTGACTGATAGCGAACAGAAGGTTTTGCATACCATTCTTCAAGTAAACCATAGGCGCGCTCTTCGGCTTTAAATATTTTCGAGACTCTGGAATCGTCATTATTTAAATCACCAAATGTAATTGCATCCGCCGGGCATGCCGTTTCGCAAGCAACTTTAATTTCACCGTCTTTCAATGGACGATTTTCAATTTTGGCTTTGTTTTTACCTTCTTTAATTCTTTGAACGCAGAAAGTACATTTTTCCATCACCCCGCGCGTGCGCACTCCCACTTCAGGGTTAAGGGCCATGTGCATCGGTTTTTCGATCAGTTTCGCGTAATTAAACCAGTTAAATCGGCGCACTTTGTACGGACAATTGTTCGCGCAGTATCTGGTTCCAACACAGCGGTTGTAAACCATTTCGTTTAAGCCTTCAGAACTGTGCACTGTTGCAGCCACCGGACAAACTGTTTCGCACGGAGCATTGTCACAGTGCTGACACATTACCGGTTGAAAAACAGTTTCTGCATTTTCAGCATTTCCTGTGTAGTAACGATCAATACGGATCCAGTGCATCGCGCGACCTTGTAGTACATATTTTTTTCCCACAACGTGGATATTATTTTCTGACTGACAAGCCGTCATGCACGAAGCACAACCTGTACATGAATTTAAATCGACGGCCATTCCCCATTTGTGACCGCTGTACTGATGACCAGACCAGATGGACCAAGTGTGATGACGTTTAATGTTGGCGCCCTTTTCTTTTTCGTAATCAAGGTTTGTTGCTTGCACAACAAGTTGACGGCCTTCCATTAAGTCATGACCTTGCGTGGTTGCTAATTCATAACGTTTTCCAAGTTTTTTAATTGCTAGTGGAAGTCCAGCCATTAAAACTTCACCGTTTTTTAAAGCCGCAAGTTGAAAGGCATTTTGTCCAACGCCATTACCCACTTTACCTGCCGCCGTTCGGCCGTATCCAACAGCAATTGCAACCACGTCGTCATGAAGTCCTGGTTGAACATGCACTGGAATTTCTAACTTATGGACACCAACCGTCACTTCAACAAGGTCACCTTGTTTAAGTTTTAAACTTTCAGCAGTTTTAATCGAAACCGCTGCATAGTTGTCCCAAACAATTTTGGAAATAGGATCAGGCAATTCTTGCATCCAACCAATATTGGCTAAGGTGCCATCACCGATTTGGATTTTAGTATACAGTGCTAATTCATATCCCGTTGTTGCTGTCTTCTTTTTAACGGAAGTCATAGCTTCAGTTTTAAAAG
>JAYUCH010000094.1:0-6669 GCA_043740435.1 Bdellovibrionales bacterium
GAACGTCGGCGTGGTCACCGTTCCGGACGAGCGCTTAGATAAAATCACCGGTTTCGTAAAGCCTCAATCTGTTATACCGACAACGATTGAATTCGTCGACATTGCTGGAATCGTTAAAGGTGCTAGCCAAGGCGAAGGCTTAGGTAATCAATTTTTAGGCCACATCAAACAAACCGATGCTATCGTGCACGTCGTGCGTTGCTTTGACGACCCGAACATCATTCACGTATCAGGCAGTGTGGATCCGCTCCGTGATATTGAAATTATTAATACAGAATTAATGTTAGCTGATTATGATACAGCAGAAAAAAAATTAAAACGTATTGAAAAAATGGCAAAGACATCGGCTGATCCAAAAATGAAAATGGAACTTGATGTGACTCAACGTATTCATCAGGCACTGGCTAAGGGATTACCTGCAAGGTCCGTAAAATTAAACGAATTAGAAGCTCCGTTTGCAATGGATATGCATTTGTTAACAAGTAAACCCGTGCTTTATGCCTGCAATGTTTCTGATACAGACTTTGCGGCTGGCGGTAATGATTGGGTTCGCTCAGTGGAAAAAAGGGCGCAAGAAGAAAACAACAACACCATTACAATTTGCTCTGCCATGGAAGCCGAAATTGCTCAGCTTCCGCCTGAAGAACGTTTAGAATTTTTATCCAGTATGAATGCCACAGAACCTGGACTGAATCGCTTGATTCGTGAAGCTTATAAACTTTTGGGCCTATCAACTTACTTCACAGCTGGCGAAAAAGAAGTGCGCGCTTGGACCATCAAAGCTGGCTTCAAAGCGCCGCAAGCTGCTGGCGTTATTCATACCGACTTTGAAAAAGGTTTCATTCGCGCCGAAGCCTATCACTGTGAAGATCTTTTCACTTTAAAATCCGAGGCAGCCGTTAAAGAAGCAGGAAAATACCGTTCTGAGGGTAAAGAATACCTTGTGAAAGATGGCGATATTTTATTTTTCAAATTCAACGTTTAATTAGTGTTTAATACGAAGCCGGACGCAAATCCGAATTGCCTAAAACCAAAGAAAACAGCACCGCATACTTTGTAAAAGTGTTCGAGTGCTGAAAGTTGGATTGGGAATCAATCAAATCTTTTTCTGTATGAATGTTGTGATTCATCGTTTTCATCACCGCTTCAAAAGGTATCACAGCATGGTACCCTTGGCGGTGCCAAGAAGCATGATCACTGCAACCATAACCACAAGAATCATCCACAAAACGCGCTTTCACGTAGGTGCTATTGATCTGAGTTAAAACTTCACGCAGCCATGGGCTGGTGTAATCTGTGATAAGTCCGATAACTTGTTCGCCGCTACCTGGAAACAAAGTCATATCTAGTTGTAAGACTGCAATGATATTTTTATTTTTTAATTTGGCCTCTTTTGCAATTTCAGCAGAACCAAGCAAACCGCTTTCTTCACCGGCGTACCAATAAAATTCAAGAGTGCGCTCAGGTTGTGGATTTGTTTTCAAAATTCGCAAAGCTTCAATTAAGTTGGCAGATCCGGAAGCATTATCATCAGCGCCCGGAGCTTTTTCTTTGTTACCAAAGTAGCCTTGATTTATAGAATCAAAATGACCACCTAAAACAATGACGTCCTGGGGGTTTGTTTTTCCAGGAATAGTTAGGCGCAATGTTTTTTGATTTGTTGATTGATGATCAATCAAATCAATCTGATATTTCCACTTGGCTCCAGCTAAAATTTCATCTAATCGTGTTTTTAAATCAAAAACATGCTGATTCGGTGCTGGCGCTTTGTTATATCGATTGGCGTAGGACGATATCCAAGTGACGGTTTCTTGTAATTTTACGGGATCAGCCAAATCAGCTAATTTTTGGTAGGATTCGTTCCATTCAATAAGTGTGGCTTGTAATAAACTTTTATTCTTTATTTCGAAATCAACTTTTTTTAATTTTTCTAAAATAAATCCTGGCTGATTGATTTCTTGATTGGTCAGCGTTTCAAAACCCGCACATTTTCCTTGAAAGTGATTTAAGAGTGATAATCGATTTAACTGGGACGGATTCATAAAGCTGACCGCTAAATTCGTTGTGGAGTCTTTCGATAGGATGACTCCGCCGACGGCTTTGGCTTGATCTAAATTAGTTAACACGGTCTGGGCTTTGTCAGATACAGAGTGCGCAGAAACTAAAACGGTCATCAGGTTCATGGCTAAAAAAGATAACATGGGACATCCTTGTCTTTGGTTTTATTTTTTAATTACTAATTTCTTATCGTAAAGGCACGTCCCACTCTTCTTTCAGTGAAATTGGCTCTTTAATCTGATAAGGATTTTTTTCTGTTAAAAATTTAACTTTTTTGAAATCAATTTTATCATCGTAAATTTTTTGGTACGTAAAATAAAAACTTAAAACTCGTTTGACGTAAGTTCTTGTTTCGACAAACGGAATATGCTCAACGAAAACATCAAAATCAGATTCTCCAAAATTTCTTAGCCAGAGCTTCACGCGGTGTGGCCCTCCGTTATAAGCGGCTGCAATTAACGGTAATTGTGCATCAAATTCGACAGATAATTTTTTTAGGTACGCGGCTCCGTACTGAATAGCAACTTCCGGCTTAAATAAATTTTTTGTTTCATAGTCTTCTTTGATTAAAGTCGCAACTTTCTGCGAAGTGTAAGGCATAAATTGCATCAAACCCACAGCTCCGACCGGAGATATTGCATCTTGTTTGTACTGAGTTTCGGCCTTCATAATAGACCAAATTAAATTAGGACTAATTTTGCGGTTTTCGGATTCTGCGCTTACATTTAACTGGTATGCCCTGGGGTAAATTGATTTCCAAAGCAAATCATCATCTCGAAGTGAAATCTTTTTTTGTTGGGTCGAAGTTACTTTCTGCATTAACGACAAAGCTCGGTGATGCAAACTTCGATCAATATAATACTGAATTAATGGATCGGCAGCGTGACGTTTTTTTAATGATTTTTCCACATCATATAAATGCCATTTTGCGAAGTCTGCATAACCCCACCGAACCAAGGAATCAGCCCACTTGATCTGTTTTTTTAAATCGGCTGAACCTTCAATCGTGATTTCACTTTCAGATTTTGCAGCAACAACGGCCTCTTGATTAATTATCTGAATATCACCTTCATCCGTTTGAGAAAGGTCTTCAAAATAAGTCTTATACTCAGTAACAATCCTGAGGGGGTTTATTTGGTCATCAGGAACTATGTACGGCCCACGGCCTGATTTTAACAAAGACAATTGAGTCGTCAGCAAATTGCTTTTAGCAAAAGATTTATAATTTTCAAAGCGCAGCCATCCCAGCAAATTATAATAATTAAAAAATTCACCCTTCAAAAGCGGCTGTGCCAATTGCTTATAATAATCAAGCGCGGTCATTTGATTTTCTAAAGCCCATTCCGACTGGGCTAACCAGTAAAGATTTTTTGCTTTGTCTCGGGCCCAGGCCTTATTGGTGGTAAAACCGGTCTTGGCTTCGGCATAATTTTTATCTAAGAAATAACACCAAGCTTTTAGCCATGTCAGTTCATCATACTCCGATTTCTTGCGCTTGGCTTTATGCGAAGGATGGGTTTTGATCAGCTGATCAAATAGCACGATGGCCTGTTTGTATTTTTGTCGTTGGTAAAACAAAAAAGCTTTCTGAAAAGTGAATTCTTTTTTTTCTTTGGCCGTTTTACTATCTGCAATTATTTTATTTATAAGATCTTCGGCCTTATCTAATTCTCCGGCCCGCTGGGCGATGTAAAACAAATTATCGTTATAATCATTAGTGGCTAAAAGTTCTTTTTCAAAACCTTTCACTTCTTTAAATGCAGAGACAGGATCACCAACGTTTGAATAAAAGATGGCTTGCAGGTAGGCCTTTTGCCAATTTTCTAATTTCTGTTGGGCCGTAAAGGTAGCCAGCTCTGTTTTTGCTTTTTTCTCTTCTCCTGAAAAAATTAACAGACGCATGCGGTAAATAAAATCATCGAAATCTAATGGGCATTGATTCAAACCGGCAGAGACTTCGATAAAATCCAGACTGGCCTGCGCCAACCAACGATGGCGCTCTGGCTTACATAATTCGGCCGTCATATGATTTTTTCGAAGCCAATTTAAATACTTAGCTTCGAAATCAACACCTTCTGGCAAATTATTCATTTTTCGTATCATTTGTTTTGATTCTTTTTTAAATTCAGCGACGGGAACGGGGCTTGATTTAATCTCGGCCGTATTTTTTAAATCGTTATCAAGGATAAGTTTAAGTGTTTCTAGCTGCACTCGTTGCAGTTTTTTGTTCTTTTTTAATTCTTTAAAAAGTTTCCAATAAGATGATGAAGAGTTTTCGATTTGTGCTATAAAAAAAGTTTTATAGTAATTGTCCTCATTTTTTTTTGGCTTCCATTCGTTTAACTTTTCCAGCGCCAAATCGGGATGATTTTTTTTAATTTCAAAGAAATCGTCTAAAATTTTGTAATCACTGAGCCCTTCTTTTTCTACTTTTTCAGTTTGAGGATTAATCTGGGCTTCTTCTGCTTTTTTTAATTGAATTTGTCTTAATTCGACCGAGTTTTGCGCGGAAGCTGTCGATATGAAAAAACAAAACGTTATTAAGAATGAAATTGGGTGCAGCATGGTTCGAACATGTTAACTCTGAAAGGCTTCAATTGTAAAAATTTTTGTTGCCGTAATTTTTCACTGGACCAAAGCCTATCAGAATATAAATTTGACGATCAAAGCGCTCGTTGTTTTGTTAGAATCCGTGCATGATTTAGACGACGGCCTGAAAAGCGACTTTTAAGGAGAAAACATGAGCTCGATATCAAAAGAATCATTTAAAGCCGGTGAATTTATTTTTTTTGAAGGTGATATTGAATCCCATTTTTACATTATTGAAGTTGGCGATATTTTAATATTTACAAAAGATAAAACAGGGCAAAAAGTTGAAATAGCACGCTTAAAAGCAGGTGAAACTTTTGGCGAATTCGCTTTAATTGACAAGGGTTCACGCTCGGCTTCAGCACAAGCTGTTACAGATAGTAAGCTAATGAAAATTTCTAGCGAAGGTTACGAAATGATGCTGAACGATTTGCCAACATGGGCCTCGTCGATGCTGACATCTTTTTCAAGTCGGCTAAAACTGATGAATCACACATTAAAAGAACTTAAAAAAATTCAAAAATAATATGCTAACTTTTTATTGCTTTAGCTACAGCTTTTTTCCATTGAATTAAACGCAGCTGCAATTCTTTTTTGCCAATTTCAGGATTAAACGTTCGATCTTTTTTTATTATTTTTTTAATATCTTTTACATTTCTCCAGTGACCTGAACCAATCCCTGCTAGATAAGCTGCCCCTAGAGCGGTTGTTTCAATTTGGTCAGGTCGATCCACTTGAACCTGCAAATAATTAGCCTGCAGTTGCATCAATAAATTATTTTCAGAGGCGCCGCCATCCACTTTTAATATTTTAATTTTCTTGTTCAAATCAGATTGCATCGCCTTTATTATGTCTGCATTTTGTAAAGCCAAAGCCTCTAAAGTAGCAAATGCAATATGTGCCCGATTAGATCCGCGGGTTAAACCCGTAATTTCACCGCGTGCCTCTGGTGCCCAGTGTGGTGCCCCCAACCCGGTCAGTGCAGGTACAAATTGAACACCAGCAGAATCAGTGACTTGTTTTGCTAACGATTCTATTTCGGCACTGGACTGAATTAAACCCAGCCCATCGCGCAGCCAACTTACAGCCGCACCGCAAATGAAAGCTCCGCCTTCAAGGGCGTATTGGGTTTTCTGCGCTCCAATCTTCCAAGCTACCGTAGTTAGTAAACCGGCTTTAGAAAAAATTAGTTTTTCTCCGGAATTCATTAAAATAAAACTTCCAGTACCAAAAGTGCATTTACTTTCACCGGCTGCAAAGCAGGCCTGACCGAAAAGTGCGGCTTGTTGGTCACCCGCAACACCTGTGATAGGTAAACTTTTTTTAAAAAAATCATGTTCTGCCGTGAATCCAAAAAATCCTGCGGAAGATTTTATTTCAGGTAAAGACCATAAGGGAACCTTAAAAAGTTTCAGCAGTTCGGAATCCCATTTTGTTGTTTTCAAATTCATCAGCATCGTTCTTGATGCATTACTGACGTCAGTTGCAAATATCTTTCCCTCGGATAGTTTCCACATCAGAAAAGTATCAACGGTGCCAAAGCAAATATCTTTAGCTGCAAGTGCTTTTTTCACAGCGCTGACGTTTTCAATCAGCCAACGTATTTTACTACCCGAAAAATAAGGATCGATGACCAATCCCGTTTTAGCTTTTATTTTTTTTGCCCATTTTTTCTTTAGCAAATCGCACATTTTTGTGGTTCGACGACATTGCCAGACAATGGCATTATGCAACACTTCACCGGTAGAGGGTCTCCAAGCAATAATGGTTTCCCGTTGATTCGTGATTCCTATAGTTATGATGTTGTCCGCAGTTGCACCCACAGACTGCAATGAATCCGTGACCGCTTTTTTAACAGATTCCCAGATGTCGTTTGGATTGTGCTCGACCCACCCAGGTTGCGGAAATATTTGCGGATAATCGACCGAGGCTTTACTAACAAGACTTCCGCCGGGGTCTACCAAGGCGACAGTTGATCCGGTTGTTCCTTGGTCAATAGCCATGATATATTTTTTCATAACA
>JAYUCH010000095.1:0-18994 GCA_043740435.1 Bdellovibrionales bacterium
TGTTAAACCTTTTAAAAAATAGCGCAGCACTTGATCTCCACATTCACGATAATTGGAATGATCTTTTTTGCGTAAAAATGCGCTTAATTCAGCTCTTCCGACACGGTATCCACCCTTTTCTAAAAGTTCGTGCATATCGTCTTCTTTTAAATGAAATGCCACCCGCAATTTCTTAAGAACGGAATTGTTCGAAACCGGAATTTCAAAGGCTACACGGGCGCGCTGGTCATCGCGGCCCCGCTTCCAATAAATGAGGCCGTCAAGAAAGTGAACCATGAATTGATCATCACAAATTAAGTAGCCGGCTTCGTCGTCACTTCTTAAAAAATCTTGGACATCTGCCAGCGGTAAATCGAAATCAGCTAACTGCACTATTTCTCTGATTTTCTGATCATTTATGTTTAGCATATAGCGGAGACTTCTTAACACATCGTTATTAATCATTAGGCATTTTTAGCATGATACAGAGATTTTTTGGAATGATATTTTTAATGAAAAAATGACTTGGTAAGACCAATTATGTTGCTCTGGGACGAAGCCTTTATTATACAAGGTTTCTTACCCGGGGGCAGAAATGAATAAACTTTATGCGTTGATTCTTTTATTTCAAATTTATTTACTGACCGGCTGTTCGCCTGAGGCTTTTAGCAATTCAGATGCTTTCAAAACTCTGCCAACTTTAAACGACGTGATCGGCGGAACATTTGTTCCGACCAGCTCACCTATTGCAACTACGACTGTCGGATTGTACGACTCTCAATATAATTTTACTTGTACGGCGACCCTGCTGGCAGAAAATGTAGCTTTAACTGCGGCCCATTGCATTGAAGCCGAAGGTAAAAATCTGCAAGTCATCTTTGCTTCAGAACTTTCTGCGGTTATCGGATCTGAAGACGCTGCCGTTCAAAGTGATTCCCTTCGTCACGTTACCCGCGCGGTCGTTCATTCGCAATGGATCAAAGATAATACGGCATTGAATAACTGGCATGACTTAGCTTTAGTTAAATTTTCAGGGCCCCTACCAAAAGGCTATAAACCCGCAACGTGGCTGCCTACAGAGTTAACGCTGGCTTTAAATGATCAAGTCGTGGTTGCTGGTTACGGTGCAACTTCCGTAAAAACAACAAATATCAACGAAAAAAAATTTCCTAACTTAGAAAAAGCCATCGCCGATGGCGAAGTTACCTGCGATGAGACTTTACCCGATGAAAAACGACATTGTTACAAAGTTGATTTTTTAGGTGACGACGATTTAAAAATGACCGCTGCAAAAATAAAGTCCCTGCTTCCAAGCGAAATAACATTGGATGAATCTCATGGTCATGGCACTTGTGTGGGTGATTCTGGAGGTCCAGCCTTTGTTGAAAAAAATGGAATCTATTATTTTTTTGGTGTTACCAGCCGAGGAAGCACCGCTTGTGATGGGATTGGTGTTTACACCAATGTCCTTTACTTCAAATCCTGGATTGCCGAAACTATTCAGCAGTTAAACTAAAAAAATAAAAGCGCTAGTTGCACCAGTTACTGGGAACAATAAGACGATTGATTTCATAAGCCCTGATCAATAAAAAATCTTTTGCACTTGATAGGCGAAGTCTTTCATGGCGCGGTGATTGGGTAGCAATCGCCACAATTTCACCAAACCCCATTGAATCCGTTTCTAAGACACCGTTCAAATTTTTTAAAGTCCAGCGCAACTTTTCATTCGAAACAGGTTTTAGATCTGCTTCAGAAAGCTGATAACTGATTGTGCCTTCTGAATCACGGCACATTAATTTAAAATGAATAACTACAAAATATTTATTCTGACAATTTTCAAGGGGCGAAAATCCAAAACCCACTTGGCACGTGTTAAAGGCCCGCTCTTCGTAACCCAATTCATTTCTGCTTTTATCTAAACTTAAAAGTCGCTGGATCGATGAATAATCAATCTCTGCAAGCTCCGCAGGCTTTGTGAACTCAAGGGACTGCTTATTTTTTTTTGTGGTTGAGGCTATCGGAGTCAAGGCTTTGGGCTGCGAAGTTTTTATTTTCATTGGAGTACTTTGACAAGCTACCAGCAACAAAACACTCATCGTTAACAGACCACTTAAAAGAAATTTGAAACGAGTTCCTGAATGATACATTTAGACTAGCATCACATTGAAGTCTTCAATTTCCAAATGGTTTCCGTCGCTAAGAATGATCCAATCAAAGCACCTAAAAACCAAAGGCCAGCTAAACCAATTGCTAGTTCAGCTCCTAATGATGTTAAGAAGCCCAGTGAGATCATTCCGATTGAAAAAAATTGTTGAAATTTTGTTCTTTTTAATGCGATTACTTCCTCGATCGACAGAAAAATACCGGAAGCTAATAAGCCTAGACCGACAAATAAGATTCCACAAATTACCATGCAAACAGAATGACCTCCGAAATGCATGAACAATGCGTCCAAAGACTGAGTCGTGTTGAACGGATTAACTCCGAACTGGTGACAAATCGAAAGCGATAAAAACCCCACAAATAATTGAGTAAGTAATATTTTAAAAAAAACAAACCAAGCACTTGGTTGAATTAATTTCTTCATTTTTAAAAAAACTTTATCTGACAAATCATTTGGAACAGAACTTGTCTGATGATTAACAAATTCTTGATATTCAGAAAGCCAGTCGTTATTATCTGATTTCACGAATCCCTTCCCTCGTTGATTAATTGCTTGATACGCTGAATCCCGCGGCTAATTAATTTTCGCACATTCAATGGAGATGTTTTAAGTTGCAAAGCGATTTCTTCAAAGGTTTTGTTATCGACGTACCTTAGTTGAATGGCCGCTTTTTGGTTTTGCGGCAAGTTCTCGATTACTTCCCGCACTTGATTTAGATAACCAGGCTCTGGGTTTTCTGCTGATTCAGGTACAGATTCTTGCACGAGCTTATCAAAATCAAATCCATCAACGTATTTTACATTTTTATTTTTGCGCAAATGATCGATCATAACAGATCTTGTGATGGTGAACAGCCATGGAAGCACTGGCATCGATCTATTGTACAAACTTTTAGACTTATGCATCTTTACAAAAACCTCTTGGTGGATATCTTCAATCTGTGGGTTATTAAAAATTCTTCGTTTTAAAAATCCATAAACTTTCGGAGCATGGCGCGTGTAAAGCAAATAAAACGCCTCTTCAGATCCAATCTGATACTGAGCCATTAATTCTTCATCTGTTAAATTTTGAAGAGCCAATGGGTCTCCTTGTAGAGCCTTACGAAGATTTAAAGAATTTGTGACATCGTTATCACTGCATTTTTGATATCGAGGTGATTTTTCCGCCTTTAATAACGGATAACCAGACCTTTTTAGATCCGCTGTGATTGCTTTTAAAACTAACCTGAAAGCCACCTAAATCAAAATCTAAATTATTAAGTGCCTGTCTCAGGCTATCGCGAGTGAGCTTGGGTCCTGCTGCTTTCAAAGCTTCGACGGCTACTTTTGCAGATATGAAACCCTCAAGACTGGTGTAATCATAGTTGGTCGAACCCAACGTTGTCTGATACTCCTTGATCAGCGGCAAGCTGGTGTCCCATGGTGACGGCGTGACTTGCGAAATATAAATGCCTTCGCCTTCGCTGCCTAGTTCACGAATCAAAGCGGATGAACCCACGAATGAAACGTTTAAAAATTTGGACTTTACCCCTGAAGCTTTTGCTTTTTTTACAAATGAAGCTACAGCTTTGTATGTACCAGCTAGGATAATAGCTTCAGCTTCTGAAGCCTTAAGCGCGGTGACAGCCTCATCAACGTCAACGGTGTTTCTTTTATAAACGCCGCGACCGATTAAAGTTAATTGACGACGACCCAATGAGGCAGTTACGGCCTCTTCGACGGCAACACCATAGGCATCATCTTGAACAAACACACCGATTTTTTTTAGCTTAAGATCGTCAACAACCCCAGAAATTAATGCTTCTGCTTCATCATTATAACTAGCTCGTACATTAAAAATATTTTTATTGATAGGATTTCTAAAAAGTTCTGCGCCTGAAACCGGGGCTATAAGTGGTATATCTGTTTTTTCAATCAACGGAACAGCCACTTTAACTGTTGCAGTTCCCACATAGCCAAATAAAAAAAACACTTTATCATCATCAATTAGTTTAAATGTATTTTCGACAGATTTTTCTGGTTCATAGATGTCATCTCTAGAAATAAAATTAATTGATTTTCCGGAAATACCTCCTGCGGCATTTATTTTTTTAAAATAAGCCATGGCACCGGCTTTCATACCAGTTCCCAGAGCAACTGCTGGACCCGAAAATGCAGCGGATTGACCGATAGTAATCGATTTTTCTGTAACTCCAACTTCAGCCAGCGAAATTAAACTGAAGTGAAGAACTAAACCCAGCGTACAAAAATTTAACTTCATAACAAACCTCCGAAGCAGTTTTGATATTAAATGATGCTGGACCATTCCACAACTAATACTAACCAGACCTACGTCTACTTATTTTTGAATTTTCTTTAGTAAAAAAATAAGCTGACCGATACAAAAATGAAGGTGCATGGAGGATCATGAAACGTTGGTCAATTCGTAAAAAAATATATTCATTGGGAATCTTTTTGGTTCTTGGTGGCTCTATTTTAATTGCTGGTTACCTGTATTCAACCCAAGCCTCTTTACGCATTCAAGCCGAATCGCAAAAAGCTGCAGAGTTAAGCCGTGGGTTTTTAACCCTTTCTTTATTGTTCGAGCAATCGGCTGGAACCGTGTTAAAGTACATTGCAGACCCCAATCAATCGCTTTGGGATGAAAAAATAGAAGCCAACAAAACGGCTGACGAATTAGCTGTCAACCTGGTGAAGCTTACCACGGATCAGGATACCCTGACAATTTTAGAAGATCTGCAAAGAACGCAAAAAAATTCGCTGCAAATTATTGATGAAAAAATACGAGAAAAACTTTTATCGACCGAGCGTGATATTGTTTTTGAATACTACAATCAAGAATACGCCTTTATTTACGAAAAACTTCGCATCGATTTAAAAAACGCGCGTGAAAAAGCAGATCTTGTCGTTGCAGAAAATTTTAAATACCAAGAAAAAATATTCAAAAGAGATACCCTGTTAGTTACGGGTGGAATTGTCACCGTATTATTTTTATTGCTGCTAACGTTAATTCAAGGGGTTAGGTCTTTGACAAACTCATTGAACGAAGTCACGACAAATTTAACAGAAGCCAGTTCTAAAACGGCTGTCGTCAGCCACGGTCTGTTAACTTCTAGCCAGCAACTTTCAGCTAACGTTTCGACCGGAGCTGATTCTTTCGAAGAAATCGTTGCCGCCTTGGAACAAGTTGCCAGCATGGTCCGAATGAATGCCGATCACGCCAAAGAAGCAGCTTCACTTTCTCAAAACAGTTACAAATCAGCCGAACAAGGTGAAATAGAAATTAAAAATTTAATCATATCCATAAATGAATTATCAAAAAGTTCAAAAGAAATTCAGCAAATTACATCCGTGATTGATGACATTGCTTTTCAAACAAATTTATTAGCACTTAACGCCGCAGTTGAAGCCGCACGCGCCGGCGAAATGGGTGCGGGTTTTGCCGTGGTTGCTGACGCTGTCAGAAGCTTAGCGCAGCGAAGTGCAACGGCAGCAAGTGATATTACGAAATTAACTAAAGAAAGCGTTATCAAAGCTCAGAAAGACGCAAAGGCTGCAAACGAAAGCGGAATCATTTTAAAAGAGATTGTTGAGTCCGTCAAAAAAGTAGCTGCACTGAATGATGAAATTGCATCAGCCAGCGCCGATCAATCAAGTGGCCTTGGGCAGATTAGTATTGCGATGAACCAGTTAGATGAAACCACTCAGACAAATGCCGCTTCAGCCGGACAAACCGCAATGTCGTCCCAGGAAATGTCTGAGCAAGCGGTCAGTCTTCAAGAAATGGTGCAAGCATTAAAGTTAATTATTGAGGGACAAAAATCCATCCACGAAGAAAAAGCTTTTGCCGACAGTAATTCGAGTAGATCAAATGGTTCGGGCTCGGAAGCCGCATAAACCAAGCAACTGCACCACAAAACAGTATTTAACAAACTCAAAACCTAAACTCGAGGCCGTTCACTGGTCTTTTTCTTGCAATGTAGTTTCTGCAAACACAAGGAGAACTAGCCTATGCAAAAAAACACTCAAAGCACCCGAGAAAACTGGATGAATATTCCGTCCGCTATGCAAATTTGTATTCAGAATTGCACCGAATGCTATCAGATGTGCTCGCACCTAGTTGGCTATTGCTTAACCAAGGGTAATCAACATGCAAACGCTGAGCATATAAAATTACTGCTGGATTGTGCTCGTATCTGCAATTTGTCATCAGATTTTATGATCAGACATTCAGAGTTTCATGATTCAACTTGTAAGATTTGTGCTGAAGTTTGTACAGCTTGTGCAGCGAGTTGCGATAAGATCAGTAAAGACGATCCCTTAATGCAAGCTTGTGCCGAAGCTTGTAGAAAATGTGCCACCACGTGTACAGAGATGGCAACAATTCAATAAATATTAAAATAATTCACTACAAACAGCATCGGGATCTTGATTTACAATTTGCTGAACTCGTTTAAGTAATGAATCACAGGCCGGCGCAATCTGTGCGGCCTTCCGGTTAATGGGACCGAAATGTGAACGACGCAGTCGTAGTAATGTCATTGCATATTCTGTAGCAAAGGCTGGACATTTAAGATTAAATTCTTGATAAACAGCTCCGGCTCCGGAGCCCAAAACACCCCGAGGACGACAAGTTACCCCGTCTTTAAAAACCTCAAGTAAGCAGCGCTTTGGATTGGCTTTGTACTCTTCATACAAACGGCCTAATTCAGCAGAGGCTGCGACCGAATCATAACTCACTTGAAAAAGTCCAGCTTCGGCTTCAGCTGAAGTTCTATTCGAACCGGCAGCCACATCCCAACCTTCACAGTACTTTCCAGAACTTTCTCTCATGCCCAGACCCATACCGATCGTGTAAGTGGCATGCAAAGGCTCATCGCCAGACACATCCGTGCTTATCCCCGCTTTCGCTAAAAAATCTTGGTAGTGTGCTAATACATCCGTAGCCGGATTTTTTGAATTAACACTGGATAAAATAATCGCTGCAGGTTTGCGGACACCTATGGCTTTGATACGACACAGACTTCGAGCATAACTGAGCGTCATACCTTTGATGTAACCTGCAGGAGATTTGCCGCGGTTGGCCCAGTTGAACTGAGAGCAACTCGATTTCGCAGCCAAATCTTTCAATTGGTTCGAGTAAAATGAGACCGTCGGCTTGGGCGCATTAGGTAAAACAGACGATAGCTCGTCGTTTTTTTGCGTCGTTGGACTTTCTTGGTTTAGGCTATCGCCCGAATTCGAAACTTTCGTCGGACTGCAGCTAAAAACTACTAACGACAACGCAAGAGTTGAAGCGTTTAATGTGAAGCGGACAAACTTTAATGTACTTTTGTTTTTAAATTTATTCATCTTACTTTTTCGGATGAATTTAAATTATTATTTAATCGTTTTCATAGTGTACATTTCTTTGACACTTTACAGAATCTTGCAGAATCGTCAGGCTAGTGAATGATTCAGGATTGTTACTACAAATATTCCGGCCAACACCGTCCAGGGACATTTAAATCTATTAAGAATATGCCGGAAGTTTTACCCAGTATGTCGACATACACCATCAGCCGACGACTGATGGAACTATCCCTAACAAGAAAAAGTTAGCAAGAGCCGAAAATAGAGTTAAGCAGTTAGCGTATTAATTTAATTGGCAATTATTCTTGCTGATACCATCATGTTCATTCCGCATCCAAAACCTATTTCACCCTTAGGTAGTTTTCCCAAATTAATGGCTACCATTTTATTTAATGGTAAATCTTTTTTAATTTTTTTTGATGGAACGACAACTTGAGTCGCGCACGTGGCATCCGTTTTTCGGGTAATATTCAAAGTTACTAAAGAGCCCGGTTTCACGTTTATTGAACTGGGTTCAAAACCTTTTTCAGTCACGGCCACTTCAACGGTTTGGCCTTTTTCTAATTCGGTAGCCTGCGCAGAAAAGACAGAAAAAACCAAAACTGTTGCTATTAAAATTTTCTTCATAAATTCTCCTTTTGTAACGGGTTAAATGATTTGCTTCCAATTTATTTTTAAATGGGAATGCGCTTTCCATACATAATAAATCACAGGATAAATAATAAGCTCAAGCAAAAAAGAAGTTAGAAGTCCACCGATCATGGGTGCAGCAATTCGTTTCATCACATCACTGCCCGCTCCAACGGACCACATGATCGGAATTAATCCCATGAACAAAGCGGCCACAGTCATTAATTTCGGTCGAACACGGTGTACGGCTCCTTCAATAATGGCTTCTTTTAAATCTGAAATTGAATTCATTTCCTTTCGCTCTACGCGGTCACTGAAAGCAATATCTAAATACAATAGCATAAAGACACCGGTCTCGGCATCAAGGCCTAACAGAGCAATCATACCCACCCAAGCAGCAATCGATAAGTTATAATCTAAGAAAACTAAAAACCAAACAGCTCCGATAATTGAAAACGGCACTGCCAGTAAAACAATAATGGTCTTAACCCACGATTTTGTGTTAAAAAATAAAAGAAAAATAATCAGCATTAAGGTCAGGGGAATTACTACTTTTAAGCGCTGTTTAACACGCTCCATGTTTTCAAACTGGCCACTCCATGAAATTAAATAGCCTTCCGGCAATTTTATTTTTTCACTGACTAAGTCCTTCGCCTTATTAACGAACGAGCCGACATCCACTTTGGAGGTATCTAAATCGACGTAGACATAACCTACCAAAGAGGCATTTTCGTCTCGGATCATACTGGGACCATCTTTGAAATGCACTTTACTAATACTGGCCAAAGGAATTTGTGCACCCGTGGAAGTCGTAATTAAGACTTGCTGAATACTTTCTAGATCTTGCCTGAAGGCAGGTGCTAAGCGCACTTGAATGGGATATCTTTCTCGGCTGGCAAGTATTTGCGAAACGTTTTCTCCGCCCACAGCAAACATCGCTTGATCTTGGGCTTCTTTTAATGAAAGGCCGTGGAATTTTAATTTTTCGCGGTCAAAATCAATATCTAAAAAATATCCACTGGCAATTCGCTCGGCGATAACGGCCCGGGTGCCTTCCAGATTTTTTAATTCTTTTTCAATACTTTCGCCAATTGTTTGAATCACCTTTAAATCAGGACCGAATATTTTAACGCCAATCGGGCTTCTGATTCCCGTCGATAACATATCGATTCTGTTTTTAATCGGCATCGTCCAAATATTTGGCATTCCTAAAAAGGAAAGCTTTTCATTCATTTCCTGAATCAAACTTTCTTCGGAAATTGTTTCAGGCCAAATCAGTTCGAATGGACCTTTTAAAAAATTTGGAATTGAAGAATACCAACGATTTATTTTTCTCCAGGCTGCTTTTTGTTTCAAAACGATCGTTGTTTCAACCATGCTAAGCGGTGCCGTATCTGTCGACGTATCTGCACGTCCAGCTTTGCCAAAAACTGTATCCACTTCTGGAAAAGATTTTAAAATTTTATCTTGCTCAGTTAATAATCGCTGCGCTTCACTGACAGATATTCCCGGAAGTGCCGTGGGCATGTACAATAAACTTCCTTCGTGTAATGTCGGCATAAATTCAGAACCCAGCATCATAAAGCCAGGAACAATCGAAAGCATACCGACCGCGGCAAATGCTAAAGTTTTTCGTTTATGTTCTAAAACCCAATGAATAACCGGTTCATAAATACGAAAGATTCTTTGACTGATCGGGTGCCGATGTTCTGAGTAATAAGTCCCAACAAATATGGAATCTGCAATTTTATTTAACCATTTGTATTTTGAATTGAAGTGATCTGCGCGCGCAAATAACATTCGTATTGCTGGATCTAAAGTGATCGCAAGAAAAGCAGCAATAGCCATAGCAATATTTTTTGAAAGGGCTAACGGTCTAAATAGTCGGCCCTCTTGATCGACGAGGGTAAAAATCGGAATAAATGCAACTGCGATTAATAGCAGTGAAAAAAACACCGAAGGTCCAACTTCGATTAAGGCATCTAAACGCACTTTAAAAAAATCTTCTTTGCGGCCGTTCTGATCCCAAAGCTGAATTTTTCGGTAAGCATTTTCGACTTCAACAATGGCCCCATCAACCAAAACACCAATAGATATCGCAATACCCGATAGCGACATGATGTTGGAACTTTGTCCTATAAGGTACAAAGGAATAAAAGCCAAAATAACAGAAATCGGAATTGTCACGATCGGCACGATCGCCGAGGGAATGTGCCACAGAAAAAAAAGTATAATTAAACTGACAATTAAAAGTTCCTCGATGAGTGTTGATTTCAAAGTACCGATCGCGCGCTCGATTAAATCTGATCTGTCATAGACAGAAATAATTTGCACACCTTCCGGAAGTGATTTTTGAATTTCTTTTAGTTTCTGCTTAACTCGGCCAATAACTTCTGGAGCGTCAGCCCCCTGGCGCATCACAATAATGCCACCCACTGAATCGCCCAGACCATTATAATCTGTGATTCCCCGGCGCATTTCTGGGCCTACAGAAACTGTCGCCACTTGTTTCACTAATAACGGTGCCCGACTTCGGGGATTGTACATGACCACTGCATTTTCAATATCTTCAACTTTATCAACTAACCCACGGCTGCGAACCATGGCTTCAGTTCCTGAAAATTCAATGGTGCGCCCACCACTTTCTTGGTTGGAATTTTTTACGGCGACCATCACTTGATCCATGGTCACTTGAAATAACGCCAATTTTGTTGGATCGACTTTGATTTGATATTGTTTAACGAACCCACCCACTGCAGCCACTTCCGCTACACCTTGCACAGATTGCAGTTGAAACTTGATTAACCAATCCTGCATCGAGCGTAAATCTGCAGAATTAAATTTTCCGGTCGGATCACTAAGAGTGTATTGATAAACCCAACCGACACTGGTGGCATCGGGTCCAATTTCAGTTTTAACTTCAGCTGGAATCTGTGAGGAAATTCGATTTAAACTTTCTAAAACGCGGCTTCGAGCCCAATATAAATCAGTGCCGTCTTCAAAAATAACGTAAACATAAGAAAATCCATAATCTGAAAAACCACGCACCGATTTTACATTCGGAGCCCCCAACATGGCGGAAACCAAAGGGTACGTGACTTGATTTTCTATAATATCCGGAGATCTATCCCACTTCGAATAAATAATGACTTGGGTGTCAGATAAATCAGGTATAGCATCTAGCGGGATTTTTTTCAGAGAAAACGCGCCTAAAACTAAAAGAACCGCTGTCAGCATAATAACTAAAAATCGGTTATGGGCCGAAAATTCAATGACCTTTTTAATCATTCGCACCACGAATCTTGGCTTCGGAATCAATCAAAAAATTTGGTCCAGAACTGATGCTATCATTTTCATTAATGCCACTTAACACTTCATAAAAACCTTCAGTTTTTATTCCTAATTTTACGGCTTTTGCAGTCAAAGTATTTTCAGCACCAAAAATATAGACTAAATCGGCCCGGCCCGTGTGCAGCACAGCACTTTCAGGAATCGCTAAGCGATTTTTAAGATCAACTTCGACATAACCGCTGAAACTGGTTTCGGATAATAGTCTGTCGGCCGTTTTGTTAACTTTACCGACCACACGCACTGTCCGACTTGTTGGATCGACAATAGAATCAATCGAAGTAACAAAGCCTTGAATATTTTCAACAACAGAGCCGCTGCTTTCTCCGATAAATTTGTAACCGGTTTTTACAGAACGTAAATCTTTTTCATAAATTTGAAAAGCAACGCTTGATTCATTCAAGATTCTTCCCGAGATCGGAATACGCGCGGTTAAATTCATTTTTTGCACTGCTGTTTTATGAATACCAATCAATCGAAGTTGGTCAGGCGAAGCTTCGACGCTTGAACGTTTATCTTTCTGCTCGGCTTCGGAAATTGTTTTTTGTTTCACAGAAAGTACTTTTACAAGTTTCATATGGCATATAGGGCATTCGCCCTCATGATCAAGATGGATTTGTGGGTGCATCGGACAAGTGAAATAAGAGTTTGCACTGTTACTTTCGATTCCCGTTTGCGAAGAATTCATTTTTTTATCCGCATTTTTTTTTGCAACCCATAAAGTAATAAATCCAAGGATCGCAAAAACGGCTATAACTATTTTCTTATTCATTATTTGAGTCCTTAGGGCTTGTGTATTTTTCTAAATCAGCAACGGATTTTTCATACTCGATACGAAAGTTAAGCGCTTTCATTTTTAAATCAGGATAGGCTTCTGAAGTCTCGCGGTGATCTTGCAGTGTTTCCATATCTCGGGGGACGATATTTTGGACCAACTTTAATCTTTTTTCAGCTCTGGGTATTAATTTATTATTTAAAATATCCAGTTGTTTTTTTAATGAATCAATACGACTTAATAAAGTCATTTTTTCGGATTTAAAACTGCGCTGATCTTTTTCAAATTCGTACTCGGCAAGCTTTGATTTAAAACTGGCCTGCCTGCTTCCGGCGTACGGCTGCCAGGGAAATAAAAAAGGCAAAGTCACACCCACCATAATCTCTTTATAGGCTAAATCCGTTGAAGTGGCTTCCATCTGTTTGTATTTCAAATTAAAATCAGGAAGCCATTCTGACTTGGCCACAGTTTCTCTTGATTTAAGGCTTTCCAAATTAAATTTTTTAAATTTAAAATAATGACTGTCTTCAAATGAAAAATTATTTGGCGCAACAGATATTTTTGGCTCTGTGGCTTCGATTTTAAAAGCCGAAGGCTCTGCACTGACCATCTGGGCCATTTCAAATTGTTTCTCGCGAATCGTTTGCAAATTGGATTCAATCTCTGTTTCAAGTATGTCCAAATCAGTTTCTGTTTTTAATAAATGAACGGCCCCAAAGCTGTCCGAGCGTGCCGTCGACCGAGCCAGCTTTATGTGGTGGACTAACAAATTTTTCTTATCAATTAACAGTTTTACGCGCTCTTGGTTTTGCCATAAAGTTAAATAAAGCATCTTTGCATTCAGCAAAGTTTGCTTTTGTGAACTAAGTTTTGATTCATTCTGCGCTTTGAATTCATTTTTTCGAGCTGCATAATCACTTGTTATTTTCGTCGGAAAAGGAATTGTCTGACTGATTTCAAAACCGTTGAAGGAGTCTCCATCGGACATGGTCATGCGGTTAAATCCAACCATCGGAGCCCCAATTCTTATTCCCAAAGATTCGGCCTTTGCAATTTCAGACTTTGAATTTTCGATTTTAAAATCTAAACTTTTATGACTTACTTCAGACAAAAACTGATCCAAACTGAGAATTTCAGCAAAACATGCCAGCGGGAACAATAAAAACAATAATAAATGAGTTTTAAACTTCATAACTTTGATTACGAAGTAAAAACAGAATTGTGACAAGAATATTGTAGAAAGGTGATTAAAGCATTGCGACTGAACCTAATGATTTCAGTCGCAATGTCGTCATTATTTATCTATTTATCGAACCAGTACGTTTCGAAACTGCCACGGATCTTCGCGGTCAATATCTTCGGGGAAAAACCCTGGACGATCCGTCAGCGGATTCCAGTCCGTGTAAAAGCCGTTAACTGGACCTAAGTACGGAGTCTGAAATTGCAAACATCGTTCAAAATCCATCTCATCGGCTTCAACAATTCCTGCAGTTGGGTTTTCTAAAATCCAAGCCATTCCTGCGATCACAGCTGATGTCACTTGCAGACCGGTTGCATTCTGATAAGGCGCAAGCTTTCTAGTTTCTTCGATCGTTAATTGCGATCCATACCAGTAAGCATTTTTTGCGTGACCGAAAAGTAAAACTCCAAGTTCATCCAATCCATCTACGATTTCATTTTCATCCAGAATATGCTGCTTTGATTGACGAACTCCGGCGCGGCCAAACATTTCTTCTAAAGATAAAATAGCATCATTACTTGGATGATAAGCGTAATGGCAAGTGGGTCTGTATTCAGGCTTTGCACTGTCACCGACTGTAAAATAATCAGCGATCGAAATAGATTCGTTGTGCGTCACTAAGCGGCTGTACTGCGCACCCATCGTTGGGCACCAACTGCGGACTCGGGTGTTTGCGCCCGGTTGCTGTAAATAAATAGCAGCTTGGCAACCCGATTCATGTTTGTTCGCATTTGCCGGAAGCCATTTTTCGAAAGTGCCCCAACCCAATTCTGCAGGCTGCATTCCTTCACTGACAAAACCTTCAACGGACCACGTGTTCACGAAAGAATCTTTCGGCTTCGCGTGCGCTCGGTGTTGGGTATCGCGTTCTGCAATATGAATTCCCTTAACACCCGCTTTTTGCATCAGCTGACCCCACTCGGTTTTTGTCGCGGGCGTCGTATAAGGAATTTTCAGATCATTCGCTAAATTGATCAAAGCTTTTTTTACAAACCATGAAACCATACCTGGGTTGGCTCCGCAGCAAGAGACAGCTGTAATCCCTGAAGGATTTGCGGCTTTTTCTTCAAGAATGGTTTCACGAAGTGCATAATTTGAACGCGCGGCCGCTTTCATCGAATCATCGAAATAAAAACCAGCCCAAGGCTCGACAACTGTATCGATATAAAATGCGCCGATGTCCCGGCATAATTTCATAACAGCCAACGAGCTAACATCAACAGACAAATTCACACAAAAACTTTTTTTACCATCTGAAGACTTTAACAACGGAGTTAAAATTTCGTGATAGTTAGCTGCAGTTAAACCGGTGTGCAAAAAGCGAATACCACGCTCATCAAGTAGTTTACGGTCACGGTCGCTGGGATCAATTACCACAAAGCGACTTTTATCAAATTTGAAATGTCTTTCAAGTAAAGGCAAACAACCACGACCAATCGATCCAAAACCGATCATGACAACAGACCCAGTTATTTCTCCGTAATTAACGCCAACTTCGGTAACAGAATTATTATGTTTCACTTACGCTCCTCTGATTTTATAAATATTCTTCTTTTAATTTTCTGATCACACTATCGATTTTTTTCTGAGATGACGGAGCAATAAAAATAGCGTCGTCGCCAGAAATAGTTCCTAATATTCCAAAAGTCTTTTTCAAACTATCTAAGTGAGCCGCCACAAGACTGGCTGATCCCGGCGTTGTATGCAGCACAATCATACTTTCGTTGGCTTGTATTTCTGTCACTAAACCCGTTAAATCATGAGTCACTCGGGATGACAAAGCCCGGTGATCTTCAGGAAGCCGGTAAATAATTTCACCTTCTGTATTGGTGGTTTTTATGGCGCCAATTCGGCGTAGATCCCGGGATACTGTGCTTTGAGTCACATCAAATTTTTTCTGCTTTAGGCCTTCGCATAAATCTTCTTGTGTGCTGGCAGACTCTGTACGAATCAGCTGTCGCAAAGTAACTAAACGCTCTTGAGTTTCATTTTTGGTTCTAACAAGCTTTTCCATGCAGGACCTCACTTGTACTGTTGCTTCGAGCAGCGATACGAACATTTGTTAATAAGGTTCCAACTTTTACATCTAGCAACAGCTGACTTGCAGAACTGGCGTGCATAACTCGAACGTATTTAATTCCTGCACGAACTGCAGTCACCATGGCTTTGACTTTAGTGCTCATGCCCCCGTGAATAATTCCATTTTCAATTCTTTGGTGAATCCAATCTGGATTTACTTTGGGAACTAACTGTTTTTTTTCATCTAAAATGCCATCCTGATCGGTCAAAAAAACTAATTTTTTGGCTTGAATTGCAATGGCAATTTGCGTGGCGGCCCAGTCGGCATTAATATTGTAGATTTCGCCGTTTGCACCAATTCCAATCGGTGCAATGACCGGAACTTGCGAACCTGATTTTTTAAAACAGGCTTCAATCGCGGTTGAGCTAACAAGATCAATTTTTCCTACCTGTTGCAATTCGATGTTCGCCTGCGAACAAAATAAAATTTTATCTTTGGCCCCGGATAAACCAAGGGCTGCGATTTTATCTTTTTGCAAATGCTGGACTAAAAGTGAATTGATATCTCCGGCTAAAACTTTTTCGATGGCGCCCATCATTTCTAACGTCGTTTGGCGCTGACCATCGATAAATTGCCACTTGATACCCCGCTTAAGTAACTCTTCGTTAATGGCCGGGCCTCCACCGTGAACTAGCACCACGTGGTAACGACGTTTCTGATAACCTTTTACCAAAGCAGATAACTGGTGCAAAGTTTCAGGGTTTTGCAATGAAGATCCACCTAATTTGATGACGATTCTAGGTTTCACGAATACTCCGTAGTTGGTCTTTTCACGAATACTCCGTATTGATATCAATATATTTTCGCGATAGATCACAGCCCCAGGCAGTGGCGACGAAACGTCCCGAGTTTAAATTAATTTCTATTTTGACTAAAGATTGTTTCAGTAACGCTTTTACTTCATCTTTATTTATAATACAGGGCTGACCTTTTTCAAAAAGCAGCACACCTTGTAATTTTAAAGTCATTCGCGCCAGTTGTTCGGCCGGCACCTGTTCAGCACCTAGCCTAGCTAAAATTCGGCCCCAATTTGGATCTTCTCCGTGGATGGCCGTTTTTATAAGTGGCGATAAAGTCACGCCACGAGCTGCACGCTTAGCTAAATCTAGATCAGCTGCGCCCTTGATTTGCACTTCAATTAATTTAGAAGCGCCTTCACCATCGGCAGCGATTGATTTTGCTAAAAATATCGCGATGTCTTCAACGACAGCTTCAAACTTTTGAATATCTTTTTCTGTTAATAAAGCAACTCCGGTAGCACCGTTTGCCATCAGAAAACAACAGTCATTGGTTGAGGTATCTCCGTCGACGCTAATCATATTGAAACTAACGTCAGCCGTTTTTTTAATAACTGTGGCTGCATATTCTTTTGTAATCACGGCATCAGTTAGGATGTACCCTAGCATCGTTGCCATGTTCGGATGAATCATCCCAGAGCCTTTGCTAATTCCAGTAATGCGAATAGTTCCACTTGAAAGTGTCACATTGGCCGTTACGGTTTTAGGTACTAGGTCTGTGGTTAAAATAGCTGTGGCAAAACTTTCTGCCGCATCGTTAGCTCTGGAAACTAAATCAGGCATGCACGGAAGAATTTTTTCAACATCGAGCTGTTCACCAATTTTTCCAGTGCTAGCAACTAAGACTTGATCCGCATCACACTGAATACTTTTTGCAGCCGCTGATACCATCATTCTATTTTTTTCAATGCCCTCAGCACCCGTTGCTGCGTTGGCTTGGCCACTGTTTGTTAGAATTGCTCGTATATTATCTGCTGGAAGTAAGGCCTGCGTGTACAAAATCGGAGCCGCTTTACATTCATTCAAAGTAAATACACCTGCAACCACACATGGCCTGTCAGATAATAAAAGACCCATGTCAGGGCGGTACCTGCGCACACCGCAGTTGACTCCGCTGGCTAAAAAACCTTTTGGTAATGGTGTCCTTCGAACTCCTGGGCCTGGTGTCATATCATGACCTCCAAATGACCTAATCCCGTTTGCACAGGTAAGTCTGAAATGCGGTTGAAATTTTCAATGGCTTGGCTGGCAGCACCTTTTAATAAATTATCGATGCAGGAAAATAAATAAAGTTTATTGTCGACCACTTCAAAACTGATGTGAGTTTTTGCGGTTCCCACAACTTTTTTTAAAGACACTAACGTCGGAGTTTCTTTGATCGCACTGAAGCTAACTAACGGATAATCTTTGTATGCTTTTTGAAATGCATTTTTCACGTCGTTGATTGTCAGACCTGGATTTAACTGAGCATAAATGCCAGCAATAATTCCACGCCGAACTGGTAAAAGTGAGGTCACGAAATGCGCATTAATCTTTTTTCCACTGAAAGCCTCGATGGCTTCAATGATTTCTGGGTGATGCTGATGTTGACCCACTTTGTAAGGAAGGCATTCTCCGTCAACTTCTGTAAATAATAAATTTTCTGCCGCTTTTTTTCCAGCTCCGGTTGAACCGGATTTAGCATCAATCACGACCGAATTTGTATCAATTAGGTTTTGTTTTAAGACGGGAATTAATGCCATGTTGACAGCCGTTGCAAAACAGCCCGGGTTTGCAATTAAATTTTCTTTTTTAGCAGGGCCAATCCACGGCGAAAGGCCGTATGTTGCGCTTGCTAAAATTTCTTTTTCAGTGTGCGCGAAGCCATACCATTTTAAGTAATCAAAAGTTTTCAGTCGAAACGCTCCACTTAAATCAATAACTTTTTTTCCAGCGGCCAATATTTGTGGTGCAAGCTTCATAGAAACTTCTGCAGGCGTCGCTAAGAAAACAACGTCAGTCAAATGATTCATGATTTCTGTATCTGGCAAACAGGAAATATTATTTACTTTTTCAGAGGTTAAATAATCTTTAAGTTTAAATTCACTTGTCGCAAAGCAATGAGTTAAGTTTGCACTTGGGTGACTTAATAAAAGTCTAACTGTTTCTAGGCCCGTGTAGCCGCGGGCTCCAACAACTGAACAACCGATCATCTTATTATTATGCACATAATTATTCATAATGCATGCATAATTAGGCACTTTTTCTTAGCCGTCAACGTTTTAATTGCATTTAAAATTAGTCTCTTGCATAAATAATCTCTGAAATTATTTTGCTTAAAGTGCAGGAGTTGTCATGAAATTCAGATTTCCGATTGTCATTATCGATGAAGATTTTCGCACTGAAAATGCCAGCGGCACTGGCATTCGCGCTCTGGCAGCGGCGATTGAAAAAGAAGGTGTCGAAATTTTAGCAGCGACCAGTTACGGAGATCTGACCGCTTTTGCTCAGCACCAAAGTCATGCAAGCGCTTTTCTGCTGTCGATTGATGACGAAGAATTTGGAACAGGTTCTGTCGAAGATACCGACAGCGCATTAAAGGTTTTAAGACGCTTTATCGAGGAAATTCGCTTCAAAAATTCGGACATTCC
>JAYUCH010000096.1:0-50814 GCA_043740435.1 Bdellovibrionales bacterium
CTGGCCCAGTTTGTATCCCGTGGCGAAGATAAGTCTTTGCAAGCCATCGGCTATGGAAAAAGTGCGATGATGTTTATTATGCTCGAAGATCTTGTTACAACCTCAAATTTTAATAAGACCTTAAAATCATTTTACAAAAATTTTAAATCAAAAAAAGCAACCTACCGGGATTTCTTTAATGAAGTGCAGGCCAACTCGGATATAGAGGCTTCGGTGTTAAATCATTTTTATGATCAGTGGGTTACAAGAACTGGCGCAGTCAGTTGGCAAAATTTAAACGCACGCATTCGGGCGAATCAGACTTCTGTGCCAACAGACGTAGAAATTCAAATGCCGGTTACGGATGCTGAACGTCTTCAAGGACTATCGATTGATTTAAGTTTTCGTTTTCCGAATGACAAGGCGACTTCAAAAAGAATTTCGGTCCAGCCGCTATCTTATGTAAAACTAAAGTCGACCCCGATGGCTTTTACGATCGATGCTGATTTTAGAATTTTTCGATTGTTGGCCGATGCGGAACGTCCTTTAAATTTTTCACGATTTTTCGGTGGTAGCACAGCACAAATTTTTGCAAATCAAGAGACCGTATCTGCAGCCAAAGCTGTATTTTCCAAATTGTCCATTCAGACTTTGAATTCACTGGATGAAATTCAAATGGATCAGACGGGGAATCTGCTGATTGAAAATTACAATGGTGGAAATCATGTGTTGAATGCGGCCCTTGCCTCTGCTGGTGTTCAGCTTAAAGAAAATTCTATTTTAATCCAAAGCGAAGAAATTTCTTTAGAATCCAATGCTTACTTTGTTTCGGTTCCTGTAGGTTCAAAGTTGGTGATTTTCTTTAAGCTTAACGGAAGCTTACCCACTAACCGCTGGTTCGAGCGCTGGGTGCATTATGGTGCTCAGGGGTATGTGGTTTTAACTTCCACGAGTGCGCTGAAGCAAGGCGTGCAGGATTCTGTGTTCGAGCGACGTTTTTTAGGGCCAAAGACCCACTAATTTTCAAGTATTCTTGCTATCAACCAATCAGGATCATCCAGTGCAATATCATGACCGGCGGTCAAATGTGCGACAGCTTGCGTACCTAGCATTTCACTTATAGCTATCGAGCACTTTGAATCGACAAGTCGATCCATCTTAGAATAAATAACTTTTGTTGGTACTTTTAACGGATAATTTATATTTATTCGTGTTGCCAGTTTAAGTTGTCTTATTAAATTATTAAAATGAAACGGATATTTTTTTGAATAATTAGTAAAACTATCCAATTGTTTATTGGATTGAATAAGATCATTACTTGTCATTTCTAAAATAATTTTTTCACGTAATCTTACATTTAGTGTAAGTGAAGATTTTAAAAATTTCAGATAATTACCAGGCATTAAACGCTGATAAAATGGAGAGAGCTGAGAAAGACTTGAATTAATAACAACAACAGATTGAATTTCGTTTGGATAAAGTTCAGCCCATTTCAGGGCAATCATTCCGCCCAAAGATACTCCACAAATATTGATGGGGACTGACTTACTAAAAAACTTACTTTTGTTTCTTATCTGATCGATTAATGTTTTTGGATCTATGGGTGTTTTTTCATCTGCACAACTTCCGTTACCTGGAATTTCAAGCAGTTCAAATTTAATATCAGGATTAGCAGCCTGAAATCTTTCAGGGAAAATTCCCCAGTGTCCGGTGCCGCGGGCCAGGCCTCTTAAAAAAATCCAATTGGTTTTCACTGGTACCATTTATTTAAACCTGAATCATGGTGCTTTTGTTTAAATTGTGGATCGAGTTGGCTCCAAATTTTATTTGAGTAAATGGCTTTTAGTAAAAAATCAAAAAGTAAATTGTGTCGTCGATACGTCCTTTTTGTCCGGTGCTCTTTAATAGGATTAAATGCTCCGTGTTTTGAAAATAGCTGCAACGGGTTTTTACGGACCCACGACCAAGACCCCATTTCTAAAGTCATCGGCAAAAAAACGCCCGTTTTGTTTGTCTGAAGATAATTTAAATAAAGATAATCCCACATGTCGCCATTAAGTAGATAGCCTTCGGACTGCGGTTCAATTTGATAAATATGATAAGGGTGAGTCTGTTCAAATAAATGCGACAAGGCGTGCATTTCAGCTAAATTATCAAATGGCTTTTTAGTGAACGAATAAGGAAACCAGAGCCGGTCCTTCATACCAAATCCAGAATGAAAATCTACGGCGATCACGCATGAACTTCGAGCGACTTCATTTTTAAACACAGAAGTCAAAGCTTCATTCTCTAGCTCTAAGCGGTTTGGCACTCCACGATACCATGGTAGGCTTGAAGAGTGGTAATGACCACCAAGTAAAAACGGCACCTTTTCAGTCGCATTGACCGGTGAATTTCGCATCAGGTCCACGCCGTTTCCATTACTTCGACGGTAATTTTCGTACCCATAGGGATTCACCAGCGGAACAACCACTAATCTAATTTTTGTAAATAAAAGTCGTAAGGATTCGTCCCAAAGTAATCGATCTAACGTACTTTTCAAAAGACTCCAGGCTAATTGGGAACCAATTCGTTCTAAACCGTGCACGCCGCCTGTAATGAAAAGCACGGGGCTAGTTGGATCTGTGCTGCCGACCGAGAACGTATAAAAAGGGAATGTTTTATCACTATAACTTATTTCAGCAGCTGAATACGCACGAATATTTTTTTTTAAAAATTCTTCTCGGTTGATTAAATTTAAAAGTTTTTCGAGCTCGCCTAACATTTCTATAAGTTATCTGGAAACCTGAAATTTATCAGCAAGAGTTTTTGATAAATCTTCTTTTTTTAAAACTGTTAAAAAGTCTATGCAGTCGAAGTCTTCATCAAATGCGGGCTCGCAAGCAATTTTTGCCCCTTGCTTTAGATAAGACTTTAAAAGTGACGGCACTAAAGTTTCAGCCTCTGTTTGCTGAGTTTCTGTTAGATTAGGGCCAAAGAAATTGAGCCACGATTCAAAATTTTGCATCTGAAATTTTTTAGTTGGGCGACTTAAAGTTTCAACAGAGACATGACCTAAATCGAATAGATATTTATACACAAGGGCTGCGTCACGGGCGTTATTAACCTTTACACTCGAGCACCCAAACAAAACATTGGAATTGGAAAGTTTCATGTATTCGGCGATCCCGCGCCATAATAACGAAATCACTGATCCTTTACGATAAGATTTATGAATGCAGGCACGTCCCAATTCTAAGTGCGGACCTGCTGCATTCAGTATGCCTGTCGTGTCGAATTCTAAAGCGGTGTAAGATTCAGCTGAAAAACGGGTGCAGTTAAGGCGATAAGTGCCAATAATTTTATTTGTTTCTTTATGCACGATAATTAAATGATCAAAATAGTAATCGAAACGATCAAAGTCTAAGCCATCATCATCGATGCCTTGGAACTCACACACAAAAATTTGATGTCGAAGTTTAAAACTTTCAATTAGTTCTTTAGAAGTTTGTGCTGTTTTAATTATGTAAGGACCAAAATCAATATTAAAATTAATTTTGGGTTTAAAGTTATAAACACGATTCCAGCCAAGTTGGGTTGTATTCTTTAGGTGTTCAACTAGGGTCATCATCATAGAATTCTCCATGGTTTAGTTTACTGTCGCTGTGACATTAGATTTCAGAAGTTCAGTAAAAATGTCGAGTCAGGATTTGGTTAGGGCGTATCTTAACCAAATCCTGACTGGAGCTTCGAAGAATAACGGATAAGATATGAAATATGTCTACACGTCAGGCTGTGCAAGATTCTATATCCGTATTTTCAAAAACGTTTTCTTATCTGCAACAATCGAAAATGCAAAGTACAAATATAGAAGATCTTAAGAAAAACTGGGCTGACGATATTTTGAATTCCATCGGTGTCGAATTAAAAATCATTGGTGCAGTTTCTGACAATTCGTCGATGTTGTTTTTAGGAAACCACATCAGTTATCTAGATATTCCTGTGCTGATGTCAGCTATAAATAAATTATCTTTTGTTGCCAAAGAAGAACTGCGAATGTGGCCCATGTTTGGTACCGCTGCAAAAAAAATCGATACCGTTTTTGTAAACAGAAATAATAGGGGCTCAAGACTAACAGCGAAAGAAAATATTGAGGCTGCAATAAAGAATGGAAAAAGAATAGCGATTTTCCCATCTGGAACTACGTGCATGACCGAGTCTAAAATTTGGCGAAACGGTGCATTTAAAATTGCTAGGAACACCAACTGTTTTGTTCAGCCATTTCGGATGTCCTATTCAAAAATGCGAACGGCAGCTTATATCGATAAAGATTTTTTTCCGCTGCATTTACTAAAGCTTTGTGGCAGTGCAGGTTTAACGGCAACATTAGAATTTCACGAGCCCATTAGAATTTTGGATGCAGAGGTTGATTGCAAAAAATGGCAAAGTTGGTCTAGGGGGTTAATACCTCGTGATGAGTTTTATGAATTGAATTGATTCGATCTTTCTGGCAACGAAGTGTGCGGACTAAAACTGGTGATTCCGGCACGACTCGAACGTGCGACCCTCTCCTTAGAAGGGAGATGCTCTATCCAACTGAGCTACGGAACCAATTTGGAATTCAAACAAACTAGCAAAGCCTGAGTGGGTTGTTAAGATCTTTTCAATATTTTTTGCTGTAAAAAAGAGCATAACGAAACTCCACAGAGTATTACGTACCAAACCACCAGAAGCCACAACAAGAAAATTGGAAACGATGCCAGTGAACCGTAGATTTTATTATTTTTAAAGACCTTAATAGAGACCCACAAAAAAGATGATTGCACCAGGTTCAGCGCAATGCTGGTTAGAATCGCCGGTGGCACCGTCGCTAACCACTTCACTTTGAAATGCGGAATCGCCGTGAACATCAACCACAAAAAAAACGTCGACCAAATTGAAAACATGAATTGATTTTCAACGCTTTCATTCAGTTGGTTAAAATAAGCAATAGATCTAAAACCCACAACCAAGGCTAAACCTAACGGCACCGATAATAAAATAAGCCAATAAAATATGAACCGACTGTGCAGTGGCCGATTGGTTTTTATTCTCCAGATGCGGTGAAAAGCCGTATCAATATTTCGAATAAGTCCAAGAGACGTGAATATCAAAAAAAGTGTTCCGGTCAGCCCCAATGCTTTTGGATGAATCGTACTTAATGCCGTTTTGATGTAATCACTGGCTAAACTGCCTGTGGATTCTTTTAGGTAGGCTGTGAAAAGCACCTGAATTTTTGGATAAAAAGTTTCAAGACCAACACCCGATTGAAAAACGGCCAGCACCACGACTAGAAAAGGCACAATCGAAAGTAAGGTTGAATAAGCTAAGCTTGATGCGGCAAAGTGGATTTCTGAAAATTCTTCGGCCGCACTACTAAAAAATTTTCTAATCACAGCAAGTATCTTTCTTTGACGGAAAAATCATCCTTGTTTCGTTCGATGATGGCAGCATCGCAGTAAGGATCGTGTTCAAAATAAAGGTAAGTTTTTTTTGTAAGTGCTTTTTCTAACAAAGATTTTTTTTCTTCGATTAAAGTCATTGGACTTAGATCGTAACCCATCACCCAAGCTAAACGTACATGCGAACTGGTTGGCACGACATCTCCGCAATAAAAAAGTGCCGATTGTTCATCTTCGATGATAACCACTTGGTGGGATTCAGTATGGCCATGGGATATTTTTAACGAAATGCCTGGTATAATATTTTCCTGATTGCCATCAATTAACTGTAAGCAATTATGATCTAGCAGCGGTTGAAAATTGGCTGGAAAGTAACTGGCCCGTTCCCGCAAATTTGGGTTTTGTGCGGTTTCTAAATTTTTTCTTTGCACGTAATATTTTGCATTCGGAAATGTTGGAACGATTTGGCCATTTTTTTCGGTCGTAGCACCGCCGGCATGATCAAAGTGCAGGTGAGTTAAAATCACATCGGTGATAACTTCAGGATTTAAATCATATTTTTTGAGTGAAGATATAAGTGTTGGACCACCTTTTTCAACGGCGTAAATTTCTGCAAATTTATTTCCTAACTTATCACCATATTTAGCCACAAAATCACTGCCATTCCCGGTATCGATTAAAATATTTCGGGTCGAAGATTTTAAAAGTAAACCGCGGGCTTCCATTTGAATTCGATTCTGGTCATCAGCTGGATTACTTTTTTGCCATAAAACTTTTGGAACCGTTCCAAACATGGCGCCGCCGTCTAAGCCAAATAGCCCAGTCGGCACGGGGCAAATCTGAAAGCCTGCAATATTAAGTTTTACTGTCTGTGGCAGAGTCATCGTCTGTCTCCGTTTCTTGTAGGGTAACAGGTGCTTGCGCGATTTCATTTTCATCGGTCATATCATCAGGCAGCACAGAGGGGTCTATGGTTTTAACCCAATTTAAATAATTTTTATAAACTTCATCAATCGAAGTGGGTTTTTGTACAGGTCCAATGTGCAACGTCAACTTACCAGGTTTTGCAAAAAAAGCACCCTTGGGCCATAACCTGGAATTACCATCGATGTATAAAAATAAAATAGGTGTATTTGTTTTTTCAGCAAAAATACTAATCCCACGTTTGAATTCATGAACTTTTCCATCTTTAGACCGGGTGCCCTCAGGAAATATAATTAACCACATTCGGTCTAACTGAGATAAAAGGCTTACGATCAACTGCACGGCTTCACCTTTTTTATCTTTTCGGTCAATGGGTATAGCGCCCAAACAATGCTGCGAAAAAAAAGTAAACAAAGGGTTCGAGAAAAAATAATCCTTAGCTGCAGCCATATATAAATCCATCCATTGTGACCTAGGAATTGCACTGGCAATAGATGTCGCATCAAGATGAGAGGCATGATTAGAAATGATAATTAATTTTTTATGTTGCAAATACAAATCTTGAAAACGTCCGCCTTTTACATCAAGTCGGATGTAAAAGGTGTAAAACCAGTTTTTTAATAAAAGTGACCATAGAAATCGAATGAAGCGGCTGGTTAAATCATAATGCTGCGTGAATAATGGCAAGTGCTTCATATAGCCTGGCAGCTTGGTCCATTGGTCGTTATCGTAATTCCATTCGCGCATATGTTCCTAAGCTAGCTTAAAGCAACCATTACAAAATAATAAATAGGTGCAACAAAAATAAGTCGGTCCATTCTTTGTAAAAAGTCACCCCGACCAATAATAAATGTTCCTACAATTTTTACACCAGCGTCACGGCGTACGACAGACATGACCAAATCTCCGACGACTCCACCAAATGAAGCAATCAATCCGGCCGCAAGCCAGTACTTATCGCTGCGATCTGGCAACAAGTGCCTCATTCCATAGGCTAAAGCTAAAGTCACAAGAATTGATGTTAAAGTTGATAACCAAGTACGACGGCTGTTGATTTCACTCAATATTTTTGGACCTTTAAAATATCTGCTGATCGATAAATTTGTATTGTCACAGAATTCAGTCAAAACTAACAAATACATGACCTGATACACACCATTATCAAAGTTCAGTATTAAGGCCAGGTGCATGAAAGACCAACCCAAAAAAATAAAACCGAGTAATGTCAGCGACATGTACTGGATCATATTTTTGTAATTTCGAAGAACCAGCGGTACAAGGCAACTTAACCCCAGTACAGCCATAGGCATTTCGTTATAAAGTGTTAAATTATTCATTTGGCTAAAAATTCCAAGACCGATTATTCCAGAATAGCAAATGTAAACAAAATAACTTTGATGATACATTCCCATAATTTGAAAATAAACTTTTGCGCCATAAAGCGCGAAAGCCGATAAAACTAAAATTGGAAAGGGAGATCGTAAACCCATTAATCCGAACATCAGTGGCGCTAACACCAACCAACTTTTTATTGAAGCCCAAGCCACCATCGAAAATTGACTTTTTTTACGAAAAAAAAAGTTGATGGCAGCACCAGCAAAAATAGCCAACAGGACAATCACGGCCGTCTGTTGATAAATCGGATCATCCCAGGCCGCCGAACCCGTGAATAAACTATTCATACTGAATTCCTAAATCCTTGATTTTTTTGTACAGATTTGATTTTGAAATTTGCAAAAGTTCCGCAGACTTTTCAATGTCTTTGGTTTTTTTCAAATTACTTTCAATAAATTGCTTTTCTTTTTGTGATAAAAAATGATCCAGCGATTGATTCAGTTCAAATTCAGGTTCAGTTGTAGCGTTGGTTGAAGACCGAAATAAAAGCCCCCGCACGTCATCTTCACGAATAATAGGTAACGCCGAAGTCAGAACAAGCTGTTCACAAATGCGTTTTAATTCACGCACATTACCGGGCCACGAGTAAGTATTAAAGGCTTGCAATGCTGCTAATTCAAATTCTTTATTCCTGCGGGGCTTTTCTAAATCAATAAAATGGTTGGCTAAATCTGCGATATCTTCGGTGCGATTTCTTAAAGGTGCTATTTCAATCAGATTAGCACTTAGTCTAAAATACAAATCTTCACGAAATTTTTTCTCGGTAATTAGTTTTTTAAGCGGAATATTGCTAGCCGCAATGATTCGTGTTTGTGAAAACTGGTTATCTTTACCGCCGACTTTTTTGAACTCCCCGGATTCGATAAATCTTAAAAGTTTAGCCTGTTGATTCAGTGGTAAAACTTCGATTTCATCTAAAAATAAATTTCCTCCATGGGCGGCTTCACAGTAGCCAATTTTATTTGAATCCGCACCGGTGAAGGCCCCTTTGACGTGACCAAAAAATTCGCTTTCGAATAAACTATCGGTAACGGCCGAGCAATTCACCGAAATAAATGGTCGACCGCTGTCTTGTTTGGCAATCAGTTGTGCTACAACTTCTTTGCCTGTGCCAGTTTCACCTTCGATTAGCACCGCTGTCTTTTCCATCTTTAACTGCGCAATTTTTTTTCTTAAGTTATCTGTTGCTGAACTGGCGCCGACCAAATTATTTTTCACTGAGATTTTTTCATAAGAAAACTGACGTAAATTCCAATAAGCTTCAATTTTTTCTAAAACAGCGCAGACCTCTTCGGCCAGTAAGGGCTTTGCTAAAAAACGTTGGGCGCCAGCTTTGATGGCTTTTTCCATCAGTGCACGGTCTAAATTTCCGCTCATGGCAACGATTTCAGTTTGCGGATTCTGCTGAGTTAATTTTTGAATAACGGGTGGACCATCCGGGTTTCCGATGGAATTTGGAGTTAAGTGCATATCAACTAGGGCCGCATGAAAAAATACGTGATCAGGAATCAGTTCTGGTTTTTGAACTAAATAAACTTTGAAACCATCCGGCGCCATCATTTTTAACGAGGTGGCTAGAATTTGATCATCTTCAACAATTAGTAAATTAAGGACATTATTTGCCATTCAGTTAGTGTGAAGTAACTCTTTGCTGAGTGAAACTATTACCGCGATGCGCATTAAGTAAAACCTAGCACGTAAAAATACAGACAAAATGCCAGACGTTTTTTAGACTTATATGCATGACAATACCACGAATACTACTGACAGAAAATATTCACGTGATCGCTAAAAGCCGACTGGCCGAAGAAGGGTATCACGTTGATCTGCTGACGCATGCACCTGATCAGGCTGAATATATAAAATTACTAAAAAATTATGACATTCTGGGAATTCGCTCGAAGTCTGAAATCAATGCGACTATTTTGAAAGAAAATTCTCACTTGCAAGCCATCGGCGCGTTTTGTATTGGAACCAATCAAATTGAAACCTCACCGGCCAATCATCTGGGTATTCCGGTTTTCAATGCGCCTCATAGTAACACGCGCTCTGTGGCTGAATTGGTCATTGCTGAAATGATTATTTTATCTAGGCAATTGGGTGACCGAAATACTTTTGCGCATCAAGGTAACTGGATTAAATCTGCCGACGGATCTTTCGAAGTGCGTGGAAAAACTTTGGGAATTATTGGTTACGGTCACATTGGCAGCCAAGTCAGTATTTTAGCTGAAGCTTTAGGAATGCGGGTGCTGTTTTATGATGTGATAAAAAAATTACCCTTAGGTAATGCGCAGTCCCGAAGTCATCTGAAAGATCTTTTAGCCGAATCCGATTTCGTTAGTTTGCACGTTCCTGAAACTCCGCAAACAAAAGATATGATTTCTGTGTTGCAGTTAGAGCGAATGAAAAAAGGAAGCTATCTGATCAACGCTTCAAGGGGAACAGTCGTTGATATAAATGCACTGGTCAGTTCTTTAAAATCATTACACTTGGCAGGATGTGCGCTGGATGTATTTCCTGAAGAGCCTTCATCTAATAAAGAAAAGTTTTCGTCTCCGCTGCAGGGATTGAAAAATGTTATTTTAACGCCGCACATAGGTGGCAGCACCGAAGAGGCCCAGTACTCGATCGGCTTAGAAGTCGCAGAAAGTTTTCGTAAGTTTATTCAATTTGGAACGACAGCGGGTGCCGTGAATTTTCCTAATATTGATTTAGCGCAAAAAAGTAATGTAACCCGAATTATGAATGTGCACCGGAATGAACCCGGCGTGTTGGGTGAACTGAATGGTTTTATTTCTGCAGCGCAAGCTAATATTCAGGCGCAGTACTTATCGACGGATCAAAAGATCGGCTACTTGGTCGTTGATTTAGAAATGGACCAAGCCAAGGCCAGTATTAGTCATTTGGTGAATCAAATTCAAAGCTCAAAACGCAGCATTAAAACTCGCCATATTTTCTAAAAAAATTAAATAACTTTTCCTGGATTCATAATTCCATCCGGATCAAATACTTTTTTAATTTGTCGCATAATTTGTATTTCAGATTCAGAACGGGTGTATTTTAAAAATGATTTTTTTGTAAGACCGACACCGTGTTCAGCAGAAATGCTGCCTAATTGCTTTTGTACGCAAGTAAAAACCAGTTCATCGACTTTGCGGCACTCGCTAACAAAAACTTCTTTGGTCATTCCCTTAGGACGTAAAATGTTGATATGCAGATTGCCGTCACCGATGTGTCCGAACCAAACAACTTCCCACGTAGGGTAGGCATTTAAAAAAACTTGATCCAAATCTTTCATAAAAGCGGGCACTTTTGAAATGGCCACGGAAACATCATTTTTATACGGAGAATATTGTGCCAAGGATTCGCTGATGTCTTCGCGGTAGCGCCAAAAAACTTTAGCCTGAGCTTCAGATTGTGAAATTACACCATCAAGAACCCAATTATTAGCCAAGCAATTTTCAAACACCGACATTATTTTTTGTTCTGCCAAGTCATCGGTGCATTCCACTTCGCAGATGACGTACCAATCACTTTTTGTTTCAAACGGACGACTAAGTCCCGTGCTGGCTAAGACGTGGCCCAGAGCTTTTTCGGAAAGAATTTCGTAGGCCTGTAACGTTAATTGTTTTTTAAATTCAGAGAAAACTTTCATCACGCTATTCATTTGATCTAAAGCTAGAACAATAACTTTTAGTGCCGGTGCCGCCGGTGCTAATTTAATTTTAGCTTTTGTGATGAATCCTAAAATGCCTTCACTGCCAATAAATAAATGGCGCAAATCAAGGCCTGTCGCATTTTTTATAAGTCCATTATTTAAATTTAAAATTTCGCCGGTGCCGGTAACGACTTCTAAACCGATAACCCAGTCCCTGGTTAGGCCGTAACGCACCACTTTAATACCGCCTGCATTGGTTGCGATGTTACCACCCATGTGCGAAGAACCCGTTGCAGAAAAATCCACTGGATACAGCAAACCTTTTGCGGCCGCAAATTCTTGTAAAGTTTCCGTGATGACTCCGGGTTCAATCTCGACAGATGAATCATGCTCACTGAAATCTAAAATACGATTCATTTTTTCAAAAGAAACAACGACTTCTCCGTTTGTTGCACAAGCAGCGCCACTTAAACCCGTGCGTCCTCCGGAGGGCACTAATGCGATTTTTTCTTTTCGTGCCCATTGAACAATGGCTACAACATCAGCTGTGGATTCAGGAAATAAAACAGCCGACGCACGAATATCGAAGTAGCTGGTCCAATCTTTTCCGTAGTATTGAAGTGATTCTGAATCTAATTTTAACTGATGAGGCTTAAGGGGTAATGAAGATAAATCCATGTTTAGATCATCGCAAAGTTCTGATCCGAAAGAAAGAATAAATCGGACATAGGCCCCAGCCCGAGGTTATAAGTCCGTAAATGCCAACGAACCAAAACCAAACCGGGCCGCCCGCAACAGCATAGGATAGCATGACAACGGCTATAAAAAAACGAAGACCACGATCCCAGGCGGCTAAGTTGCACAACATAAACTAATTTTTAAGTAATTCTTGAAGTTCGCCAGCTTGATACATTTCCATCATGATATCACTGCCGCCGACTAATTTTTTATTGATATACAGCTGTGGAATCGTCGGCCAATTGCCATACTCTTTGATTCCATTTCTGATTTCTTCATCTTCTAGAACATTCACGTCTTTAAACGGGACTCCCAAATCTTGTAAAATGGCTGTGGCTCGAGCAGAAAAACCACATTGCGGAAACTGCTGCGAACCTTTCATAAATAAAACGACTTTGTTTGCGTTTAATAAATTTTCTATTTTTAATTTCACTTCTGACATCGAGATCTCCTTGTAAAATTATTTAATTACAGTTTTTATGGACAAAGCATGCACTTCGCCCGTTTTAAGTTCTGCCGAAAACGTATTCATAACGTGTTGATGTTGTTCAATTCGTGATAACCCTTTAAAACATGGACTTTTCACGGTAACTTCCCAATGGTTCGCTCCGCCGGTTAGGTCAAAAACTTCAATATCTGTGATCGGATTTGAGTCGGGATAGGCTGTCTGAAGGCGCAATTTCATCTGATCTATATTCATGAAGAAATTTCTACCAAATATTTCAATTTCAAGCAACTCTGGGAATCTAAATATATGTGGATAATAGCGTATTTCTTTTTGCATTTTGCCATTTACTTAACTTTTCGAGTGCTATTTCTAGTCTGGAACTGGCCCAGTTTACAGTTTTTGACTAAATCGCAATTATTATCCGCATTTGTCACGGGCCTTCGTTTTGATACTGCTGCGATAGTTGTAACGGCCGGTACTTTCATTTTAGGTCTACTTTGGTTTCAAAAAAATAAGTTAATCAGATGGGTTTGGATCTTTACATTCTGGATACTTTTTTTAGCAAACATTTTACTTAACTGTGTCGATACAGAGCTGGTAAATTTTACTGGACGTAGGTTTTCAAAATCGGCCTTTTTCTTAATCGGTGAAGGCCACGTAACTAATTTTATTTTTCCGTATATAAACATAGCAAGCTTTACGCTGCTGTTTTTACTGGTTGTCACTTTTGCCATTTATTATCTGATGAAGAAAATGGTTTTGACTGAAAAATTATCTCAGAAACTTATGATAAGTTTTGTGTTGATTATTACAATGATAATTGGGTTTCGGGGAGGCCTACAAAGTAAACCCATCAGTTTCGTCGAAGGCCATCTATTTTCAGAAACAATCGCCAACCAATTGGTTTTAAACTCAACTTTTACTGTTTTAAAAAGTTTGAATAAATCATCATCGGAAAGATTACATTTTTTCAGCGAAGCTGAAATGCTTGATTTATTAAAAAATAATTATCAACAGAAAAAAATCTCAACTGAGTTTAACAATATCAACGTGGTTTTAATTATTTTAGAAAGTTTTTCTTTGGAATATACACAGCTAAAAAATCCAGAGTTTACTCCATTTTTAAATCGACTGATGTCAGATAAAAATGCCGTCAGTTTAAAAAATGCCTACGCCAATGGTTTGAGGTCTATCGAAGGTGTGGGTGCAGTCCTAGCAGGTGTGCCGGCTTTAATGGAAGAGCCTTTCATTAATTCAGAATTTGCAGCTAATCAATTCATTGGCATTGGCAGTGTTCTTAAAGCCAAGGGTTATCATACAAGTTTTTTTCATGGGGCTCAAAATGGCAGCATGCATTTTGATGCCTTTATTAAAAGTACAGGCATTGAACATTATTTTGGTAAAAATGAATACCCAAATATAAAGGACGACGACGGAACTTGGGGAATTTATGACGGACCATTTTTAAACTGGGCTTGTGATAAAATTTCAACTTTTCCACAACCTTTTATGACTTCGGTCTTTACTTTATCATCCCATCAGCCCTTTAATATTCCGGAAAATGTTCGCTCAGAACATCCTGATGGTCCGATTCCAATTCTAAAAGCAATTCATTACACAGATTCCAGCTTAGAAAGTTTTTTAAATTGTGCAAAGCAAAAGCCGTGGTTTAAAAATACACTTTTTATTATAACAGCAGACCATGCAGGTCCTGCTCTTAACACTGCAGGAAATTTTGCCAGCAGATTTCGTATCCCAATAATTTTTTTCTCGAATGAAAAAAATCGATTAGAAAATTTAGATTCAGATCAGTACGCTCAGCAAATTGATTTATTGCCGACAATTTTTGATACGGTGGGAATTCAGCAAAAATCAAAAAACTTAATGGCCCGTAGTTTATGGCAACCCGGATATAAGCAAATCGCCTTATACGCGGACGGAGTTTATGATTTGGTCGGAGATATTTCTGACAAAGATTTACAGTTAAAAGCAATTCGGCAGTATTTTAGCCAAGGGCTATTTGACAATAAACTGTATTATCCGGTACTGAGTCAGTAATGACTGATGACAATTATTTTACTCCGGCCAGCGAATCCCATAAAAAAATTGAAAAAGCCAAAGCGCGCGAACTTCGAATATCTGTCTGGTGGAAACAGCTTGTCGGTAAGGGTATTTGCTACCACTGTGAAAAAAAATTTAAATCCGAAGATTTAACCATGGATCATTTGATACCCATCGCCCGTGGTGGAAAATCTGATAAAAAAAATTGTGTTCCTAGTTGCAAAGAATGCAATACCAAAAAAGGATACAAGACCAGGGCTGAACTAGCCATGGATGAAATGAAAGCCAAGACCGATAAATTGTAGTTGGCCGCAGCCGCCCAGAAGTCTATGACTCATAATAAGACAGCTAGCGGACTTGATTCATCCCTTTAAAATTCCGATATATTAGAATAGATAAAAGGGAAAAACAGATGAAAAATATTTTGATTAAAACAGCTTTGATTTTAGCAACGACAGCTTTTTTTTCGTGTCAAAAAAGTTCAACTGAAAATTTAAAAGATGCACAACTTTGTTTGAACAGTTCAGCGCCCTCGGCCGCGCGCGGATGTTTAAGCAAAATTGAAGGCGACAGTTCGGCGTTAGCCAACAAGCTTCGCTGCTCTGCGGTTTTTATATCTGAAGGGTTCAACACTCCGGCCAGTTTTATTACAGCGCTGAATAGTTTAAATAAGCCTGGAACATGTTCAGGTGGATGTTCATCGACTGTGAATGCAGTAACGGCACTTAGTTTCGAAAGCGGCAACAATGTCGGTGGCACTGGTTCGGCCGGTGAAGCCAATAGAAATCGAAACCTAGCGGTGTCGGTCGAAGCCTACAATTATTGTCAACTTTCAGAAACCCCAATTTATTTTCAAATCAGTTCACTTTTTAGAATAGGCACTCTTGCATCGATGACGGCTTACAGTGTAAGTGGTGTAGCAGGAGCAGCTCCTACAGAATCAGAAATTAAAACAGCACTGGGACAATTACCGAATGATCAGCTTGGTGGAATTGCTATCGCAACCTATCAAGCGACTTGCCAGAATATTCAAAATGCCTCTGATTCAACGAAGGCCTTTTGCGCTGAACTAGCTAATGCACAAAAAACTGGTTCAGGTTCGGCGACAGATGTTGGCATCTGTTTTAAAGCTAAACTAAGCAATCCTGCAGCAGTTTGCGCCCCTTAAAAATTCACTCCAACTTTGGCTGCATAAACGCGGTTTTCAATTCGGGTCGATGCAGTTCCAACCTCTTCGCCGTAGGTCACAGCATCAATGTTAATTACACCTAACAATAAAGTAACTCCGGCCGTGTAATAAAGTTGATTCATACCCGCGCGAAGTTGCGATTTAAACCAACCGCTCGGTGAATAATCCAATTCAACTCCGGCATGCAAAGTATTTGTTAGCGAAGCATTTGGGTGCAGTAAATTTTTTGCATCCAACATGGCTCGGATTTCTAAATCGCCGAATGTAGCTAAACTGTAAGCCGCACCAATATCTATAACTCGGGGAATGTTTTTTGGTGTTTCGGTGGCATCTTTATTAACTATTTTTGATTGAGAAAACGAGCCGCCCAAAACATTTTTCATCACGATTCCTAAAGTCAGCGGAAATCTTTCTTTGGGTTTTAGTGGCTCATTAATAGCAACGACAGGTTTTTTTGTTTCCGTTTTGACTTCGGGTTTAACTTCGGAAGATTTTGCAGTGGCATCAGCTTCGATCGCTTTTTCAACGACGGGTTCAGCGGTTTTATCAGCAACCGGTGCGGCTTCTTTTTCTGTGGCAATGGCTTCAGCTTGCGGAGTGCGTTTCTCATCTTCTAACTTAAGTTCGGTATCTGGTTTCGGATCCGCTTTGACTTCTGTTTTGGCCTCTACCTTTACTTCTGATGTTTTCCCTGAATTAAACCAGTTAGGTGTCCACAAGGCACCAATATCGAAATCAAAGTTGTTTCCCTCTTTAGCTCGCTTTGTACTAAGGACGTTGGAGTCCGCTGCCAGCTCTAATGCACTTACACTTTGTTCAACAGCCACACGGTGAGTGACTTTTGCGGTAGCTCCCGCGGACCAAAATTTATTGATCTCCGTTCCATAACCATAAGCTAAAATTGAATCGGCTTTCACGTTCAGATCAATCGCCGGACCCAACTGGCGATTGATTGTCATATCAATGACAAGATCCACGGGAATTAAAGCGACTCCCCAATTTTTTCTGACCCAAAACATTTCCAGCGCTTGAACTTTTCCGCCTAAAGATTTTCCGTAGTACTCTTCAAGCACAGCAGAAATCGCTAAGGCTTTATCGCTGTCTGTACCCGTTGTTTGCGAGGCTTTGGTAATGTCATTGGCAAAGGTTAAAGTTTTTGGTGAAATTCCAGCGCCAGCAAAAGTAAACTGCACTTCGTTATTTTTTTTCTTTGCAAAACCAGCCGGATTATAAAAAATCAAAGAGTAATCATCAGCCACGGCCGTGAAGGCATCACCCATTCCAAGAGCTCTCATGGAGGAGTATTGAGCACTAACTTTTGTTGTCAAAGAGTCCGCTGCAAAAACAGTTTGAACCCCAGCAAACATTAAAATGGCCAGTATGATTTTCATAGGTATCCCTTTTTTGATTATGCTTTTATCGTACAAGAATATTGATTAAAAAAAATCTTATGATTGGTCGGGGACTAGTCGTAAAACGAATGTCCAGTAAGCTGGGAATCGCTTTAATTAACAGCTTACTGTTTTATGATTTTGTTGATTTCGCTAAAACCCTAAGCAAATCCAAGGATTAACGCGCTGCAAATTACAAGATGGCTTGATTTTATCTTAGCGTTACCCCTTCAATGAAAAGGATATCAGCGTTTTCGTCGTGCTGAAAGCTAGCTGTTTTGCTTCAAAAAAGGGGTAAAATAGCGAAAAAATGACATGTTTTAGTGAATTTTTAAGGAGAAACCCCGTGAGTAAAATCACCAAAAGTAGCACCGCAGAGTATTTTGCAAAGAATTTACAGCAAGTGGGATTTTCATCACCGTTAAAGGCCGTGTTGACGACGTTAAAAGAAGCCGTCGATAACTCGTTAGATGCTTGCGAAGAAACGGGAATATTACCTGATTTAGATATTGAAGTAATTAAAGTTGGTAATGGCTCTACAAAAAATACGGATTTAGTTAAGATCGTTGTTGAAGATAACGGCCCCGGTATTGACCCCGATAATTTAGCAAAAGTTTTCGGAGAGTATTTGGCCTCTTCAAAATTTGGGCGTGGCCAGTGTTCGCGTGGCCAACAAGGTATCGGTATTTCCGCAGCCACCACATGGGCTCAGATGACGAATGCCAAAGGTGTGCAAGTCATATCAAAAACCAAAAATATGCGTAAAGCCATTTCAGCCCAGGTTGATGTCGATATTAAAACCAACACGGGCATCGTTAAAAATAAAGAAATGATTGATTGGAAAAACAAAGTCAGCGGCGTGCGGGTCGAGTTTTTAATGGATGGCCGTATTCAGTTGAATGGTGATGGCGGTTTACAAACCTATATTGAAGGCACCGCACTTTTAAATCCCCATGTGTCGATGAAATTTAAACTGGGTGATCTTGATTGGCAGAAAACTGATCGTGTCAGCAATGAAACTCCAGAAATTCCTGAAGCCACTTTACCGCATCCACATACGTTTAAGTTGGGTGAATTTATCACGCATGCAACTTTGTACGGAAAAGTCAGTGTTTCTAAGTTTTTAAAGACTGGTTTTTCTAGAGTTTCTGATCAATCTATTTCAGATTTCGTTAAATCAGGAATGCCAAAAAGTTTAGTGGAAAAATCAGTAACCTCTTTGAATGAAGAAGATTTTAAAAAAGTTTTTCAAGCTGTACAGGCTACAACATTAATTTCTCCGTCGACAAAATCAGTTTTAACCGTTGGTGAAGATTCACTGTCAAAATCAATCAATCGCCTAGGACAAGTGGATTTTTTCTCGGTCGTTACTAGAAAACCAACTATTTGTGATTTCAAACCTGTTGTCGTCGAAGTGGCCTTAGCGCGTTTTATTAACCGCGGTGATGAAGGTAGTCCTGTTCAATTATTACGATTTGCAAACCGAGTTCCTTTACAATTTGATAAATCAGGATGTGCTATTACTTGGGCCATCGAAAGTGTGAACTGGAAATCTTACGGTTTAGCTCAGCCGAAGGAATCACTTCCACAAGGTCCTTATGTTTTTGCGGTGTCGGTGGTGTCTCCGTTTATTAAATTTAAAAATGCGTCTAAAGAAACGATTGATGCTTCGGAAGAATTAGTTGAAGAAATTCGCCGGGCCTTGATGCAAGCCGGACAGAAATTATCTCGGCATATCAAGCATGAAATGAAAGAAGCTGATCTTGAAAGAAAACTAGCTCACATTGAACAATTCGGTCCTATTTTAGTGGAAAAGTTAGTCTTGCTTGCCGGAGCCAACGATGCCAGACGTAAAAAAGCCGAAGAGGGTTTGAAAAAGATTTTAGGTCGTGATTCAGAGGCTGCAGTTAATCAATTAGAAGAAGCGCAAACTAAATTGGCCGAGCAGAAGAAAAAAGAAGCCAAAAAAATGGGTCATGATTTCGAAGATGAAACGGTTGCTGACGATGATGTAGACGCTGGCAATGAAGTGAAAGCAAAAAAATCAGTTAAAAAAGCGACAAAGAAAAATAAGAAATAGTTACTAAGGAAATAGGTGTGTCGGTATGGCCGGTTTATCAAAAATTCGCGAACTTAGATTAGATATTCCCAAAGAAGCAAAAAATTTAGCTGAAAGAATGCTGAAAGACTTAGAAAATTCTAAGCGTCCTTATTTGGAAGCCGTTAAAACTTCGTTGGATAATTCTGAATACAATTCCAAAGTGGGCTATTTAACACCAGGTGATAAAGTTGTTCGTACCGAGCTAAATGTTTCTTCTGTACAAAAACTAGCGCGCGTTGTGTTTATGTTAGAAATTCTATTACGAAATTTAGATATTGGTGCAGTCAATACAAAGCGTGAATTGTATTACATTTGTAAGGGTTTGATTAAAGGAAATTCCAGATACAAGCCCCTTGATTTTGATGGTCAGGATGATTCGGATTCGATCATCGATTTCATCGGTGATATGTTAGAAGTTTACCGTGAAGAATTAAATTGTTTTGCCAATGACCGCGGCGGACAGACTTATTCACAGCAATTATTAGTGACTGAAACTTTACCCGATGGAACCAAAGCCAATGTTGATTTATCAACGCTTGGAACATCTCCGTTTCAGCCGAAAAACAAACCTCAATCACTAAAATTAAAAGCTAAAAAGAAAATTGATTTTTGCCTGGTCGTTGAATCCGAAGGAACCGCAGGCACGCTGCAAGCCATGGGTTTTACAAAACGTAATAATTGTATTTTGATGGGTGCGCAGGGCGTTCCATCGAACGGAGTTCGCGGATGGTGTAAATTAATCGAAGATCAATTAGATGTACCTATGTATTTTTTCGGTGATCTGGATGCGTACACGATGCAAAATATTTTTCGAACATTGAAAGCCGGATCTGCAGCTTCATTAATTCGTAACGGTGATTTTTCTGCACCAAATGTGCGTTTTTTGGGTGTGCTACCTGGGGATGTAAAGAAGTATGATCTGCCACACTACAACGTGAAAGAATCTGATCCGCAAGAAGCGCGCGCTTTAAAAAAAGCAAAAGATGCTTTAGAAAACGATCCGTTTTTTCGTGATAAAAAGAACAAAAATCTATCCGACATCTTACGCTGGTTAATCAAAGAAAAAATCCGTTGCGAGCAACAAAGTTATTTCTCGGTGGATCCACGTGATCCCATTAAAACCGAAAAAATTATCTTAGAGAAAATTAAAAAGGGCGACTACGTCTAAAAATAAAAAAGGGAACTGTAAAGTTCCCTTTTTTAATGCTGTCGAGCCAAAAAAGCGCAGGTACCTTTTTGGATTTACTTGGTGGTTACATCAAGTTCGATTTTGATGTTATCTTCGATCAACTTGTCTCCCAAGGCAGAAATGGCTTTGAATTTTGCTGAGTTGTAGACAATGTCAAATTTTGTACGGTCTTTGATCTCAGTTGATCCAGAGGCTGTCATCTTTCCAGCTTTTTCTGTTACCGTGGCCATTAATTCAACCGGATTTGTTTTTCCCTTGATAGTTAAATCACCAGAAATCTTATGAGTTGCCGTAGCTGATTTGATGGCTTCAACCTTCGTGATTTTAAAAGTTGATTCAGGAAATTTGACGATATCGAAAAAATCAGGTGATTGTAAGTGACCCTGCAATTTTTCTGAGTCTGCTGTTTTTAAACTCGACATGTCGATAACGAACATGCCACCAACAAGTTCTTTGCCTTTCATTTCAATCTGTCCGTTTTTTAGAGACAAATTTCCAGAGTGGCTTTTGCCAACGCCGTAGCCTGTCCATCGAAGTGTGCCAGTCACGTCTTCTTTCACGACCGCGTTTGCTGGTGCTTTTTTATCTGATTTGCCGGCTGCAAAAGCCAAAGTCGATGCTAAGACAGCTGAAGTTAAAAGTAATAATGCTTTCATGGTTGATATCTCCTGTTGCGTGGTTGTGTGTGTGTCGTCTGTATATGGAATCATAAAATAGACATTTTAAAAATGTATTCTTTTCATCCTGGTCCGACTTTTGTATATCCACCTCTGTCCAATTGAATCTGGTGACAAGTTGGCCTTTTGTATCGATTTTTTGATTTAAAAAGCTTATAACTTGCGCAGATTTTAAAAAATCAAATTTCGGGGGGAATATGAAAGTTATTAAAACGCTATCGGTCTTGTTGTTGGTAGGTACTGTTTCTAGTTGTACGAACGATCGAAAATCACTGAAGCTAAATCCGCTTCTAATAGATTCGCAAAATATCGTCAGCACCCGGCCACAGAATTCAAAGCAGTTCATCGCTGTTTTAAAGCTGAAAAATCCATCCCTGATGGAAACAGCAAAAAAAGTCGATGGAAAAAATGTAGTCGACACGGCTTTGCTTGAAGCTATCAACAAAGAGCAAAACGAACTGATTACGATATTAAAATCTTTATCTCCTGAAATTCAAATTCTTTATAAGTACAAAATGGTTTTGAACGCAGTCACTGTTTTGGCGCCGAATGAATTTCTGAATAAAATAAAAGGCCTTGGTGAAATAACTTACTCGGAATCATCAGGTAATTTTTCAAGACCCGTTGTATTTGAAAACTCTTTATCAAACGCAAGTCCTGGTATTACAGAAAGAAATTCTTCCAAGTTTATTGGCGCCGAAGCTTTAAATAAACAAGGCATCACTGGAAAAGGAATGAAAGTCGGAGTGATCGATACCGGAATTGACTACACTCATTCGATGTTTCTAGGGGTCGGTACCGAAGAAGCTTACAAGGCCATTGATCCAGCAGGTGCAGCGGCAGGTTATCCTAATTCCAAAGTAGTTGGTGGTATTGATCTTGTGGGAACAACGTTCGATTCAGGATCAGCTGATTTTTCTAAGCACATTCCAAAGCCTGATATGAACCCGATCGATGAAGCAGGCCATGGAACCCACGTTGCCGGTACGATTGCCGGCCTAGGTGACGGAAAAGTCTCTTATAACGGAATGGCCCCTGATGCGGTTTTGCATGCCATAAAAGTATTCGGAGCTAACGGGTCAACCAGTGATTCGGTTGTTATAGCTGCTTTAGAGTATTCGGCCGATCCCAATGGTGACGGAGATATTTCTGACAAATTAGATGTGGTTAACATGTCACTAGGAAGTGGCTACGGAAATCCACATATTCTTTATTCGGAAGCCATTAAAAATTTAGTTCATGGTGGCGTCGTTGTCGTGGCTTCGGGTGGAAACTCGGGCGCGCAAGATTACATTGTTGGCGCTCCGGGGACATCTACAGAAGCGTTTTCGATTGCAGCCTCTGTGGATAACGGAGATCAGAACTGGAAATTTAATACATCTAAAATTTTATTTGGAACTGAAAATTTGTTAGTCGAAAGTATCGAAGCTGCAACAACTAAAAAAATTGCAGCGGCTGGCAATGTTACCGGTAAATTAGTCTATGCAGGTTTAGCTGCTGAAGATTTCACGAGCGATCAAATACAAGCGCTGAAAGGCAATGTGGCCTTTATCGACCGGGGTGCTGCTACTTTTAATGATAAAATTAAACGTGCTGCCCTGGCAGGAGCCATCGGTGTTGTGGTGGCCAATAATCGTGAAGGTGCTCCGCTAGCGATGGGCACAACAGATCCGTTTGAAATTCCTGCCATCATGATCACTTTAGAAATTGCTAACAAAGTCAAAGAAGCCCAAAAAACAGGTGAGGTGATTTTTGAATTTTTAGCTCCGGAAAAAATAGAAAAATCAGAGCTTATAGATACGTTGACCGGCTTTTCATCCAAGGGTCCAAGGTCTGTTGACGGTTTAATTAAACCAGAAATTTCTGCGCCCGGAAGTAATGTTATTTCTGCAAAAATGGGTGGCGGACAGCAAACAGTTCAGATGTCAGGAACTTCAATGTCTGCACCACACATGACAGGTGTTGTGGCATTAATAAAACAAGCTCAGCCGGATTTGTCGGCTTCAGAAATTAAAAATATCTTAATGGGAACTGCAAAAACAATCGGTTTCAAAGATGTTCGTTATCCGATTTCAATGCAGGGTTCTGGCCGCGTCCAGGCTGACAAAGCAGCCTTTTCAAAATTAGTATTTCAAGAGCCTTCGATTTCGATTGGCGAAACGGCTGTTGAAAGTAAAAAATCCTTACATCGCCTGTTAACTTTAAAAAATTTATCGGCTGAAAACTTAACTTATTCAGTTATTTTCGAAGGTAACGAATTTATCACCATGACAGCACCAAGTTCAATAACCGTTAATGCTAAATCGACATTTCAGTTGCCGGTGACATTTATTTTAGACGCTACAAAAATGAAAACTGAATCAATTCGCGAAATGGACGGCTGGGTCAAGCTTATGCTTGGAGCCGAAGAAATCTACCGCGTTCCAGTTTTAGCTATTGCGCACAAGTTGTCAGCTTTGCAAGCCAACAGTTTGGTTGTGCATTCGACTTCAGCCCGGGATTCATCAGGAGCTTCGGCAACTTTAGAAATAAATAATGCCAATGATAATATCGGAGACGCACTGTTATTTAATTTAATAGCTACAGATGAACGAAAACCACAAGCAGCAGATTACATGACTGCAGAGTGTGACCTGCAGTCTGCCGGGTACCGAATTGTTTCCAGAGAAAATGGAAGCGGCGTAAAAGAAGATATCCTGCAAGTGGCGGTAAAAACCTTTAAGCCAATGACCACTTGGAACACGTGTGATGTCAGTTTACTGATTGATGCCAATGGCGACGGTGTGCCTGAGCAAGAATTATTGGGCGCTAATTTAAAAAGCATTCCAAACCAAACAAGCGAAGAATTTGCTTCGACATTGATTGATGCAACAAAAGCTCGCGAAATTCGAAAGGCTTTTGAAACTGAAATTGAAAAAGTAAAAGATGATCCCAAAAAGCTACAAGAATTAAAAGATAAAGAAAAATATGACACGGCCCTTATAGACCAGCAGAACATAAAATTATTCAACAACTCGACTGTTGTTGTTATCGAAGCGGTTGTTAGCAAATTAGCAAAAACCGAAGCTGGCCATTTGGAATTTAATCTTGTTGTGACTCACAACGAACAAAGTTCGGTGCAAATGGATGATTTTTTAACAAGCGGTGCAGAGTCTCAGAATAAAAAATATTTAATATCTTTGAATAAAGCCGATCAAGCCTTTGTAGACTTGCAAGATGTTAAAGTAAATTCGTCAGAAACACTTCAGGTAGAATTAACTAAAGGCGAAGGTTCAGAAGAATTACTTGTTTTGATGCCACAAAATAAATTTACGTTTTCTGATTTAGTCATCGATGCTCAGTCGCAAACTTTGAAGCCAAGTTATAAACAATAGTTGCGGTTCATAATATTTAGAACAATTCTTTCGACGTTTCTTTTAAAGAGCGTTGAAAGGATTGGATCTCTGGCAGCAAAGAAATGCTTTTTCTACAAATCAATTTGATCTCTCGGCGAATGCTAGGAATTAGCAGCTGAATGGCTTTTTTCGGTGCGCCCATGGTTAGGGCGACTCCGATGGGTACTAAGCCATGCCCGAAACCCTCTTGGACCATTTGTACAATCGCGGCAAAAGATTCGACGGAAGTTACTTCGAGGTCTTTTAATTTAGAATGTTTTAAAATTTTGTCTCCAACCGTTTTCCAGGTGGCCGAATTCTGTTCGATCGTGATTAATTTATTACTTGGGACAGATGAATCAAATCGATTTGCCAGTAAAACCATGGGCTCTTCCGAGATAACTTCGGAAACTAAATTCTTATCGATCATTGGACTAACACACAAGCCCAGGTGGTAGCGTCCTAATTTCACATTTTCTTCCACTAAGGTGCTTCGATGAACGTGCATGCTGAACTGCAGATGTTTTTCTTTTTTCGCGGCCAAGCGAATTAGTCTTGGACCCCAGGAAGCTGCGATTGAATCCGAGATGCCGATAGAAAACTGATTCATTTCGTTAGAAACCTGCAAATGTCGCAAATTCTTAATTTCTGAAATGAGTGGTCTTGCTTTATCGACTAACAGCTGGCCTTTTGCTGTTAATTTAACGCGACGACCATCGGGTTCGATCACAGCAAACTTCACATCGTCCTGCAAACTTTGAATGCGCTTTGTGACTGCAGACTGGGTCAAGCGCAACTGGGCGGCAGCCTCGCTGATTGTGCCGGTGCGTTCCAGTGCTAAAAGTGCTTCTAAGCCCTCGATCATTTTGTCTCATTTCCTGGACTTAAGTTATATATATTCCTTTTACGACTAAATTATATTCCTATTATTCTATTTTTTCTAGGATTATTTTGGCTGATGATACCAAAGAGAATAAAAACGCCTCTGACAAGAGGAAAAAGGACAACAAAATGGCCGCTATTGAAACCACATCAGACCTTGTAAAAAAAGTTTATGAAAAAACAAAAATCAATACGGAAATCATTCGAAAGCGCTTGAACCGTTCTTTAACCTTGGGTGAAAAAATTGTTTATGGCCATTTAACAGACCCGCAAAATCAAGATCTTGAGCGCGGTAAAAGTTTTCTTTTATTAAATCCGGACCGAGTTGCTATGCAAGATGCAACGGCCCAGATGGCCCTTTTGCAGTTCATGTTAGCCGATAAAAAAGAAGCGGCTGTGCCCTCGACAGTCCATTGTGATCATTTGATTTTAGCGTATCAAGGGAAAGAAAAAGATATGATGAATTCAAACCTTACAAATAAAGAGGTTTTTGAATTTTTAGCGTCGACCTCTTCGAAATACAACATTGGTTTTTGGAAACCGGGAGCGGGAATTATTCATCAAGTCATCTTAGAAAATTATGCGTTTCCGGGTGGTTTAATGATCGGAACGGATTCTCACACGCCGAATGCAGGTGGTTTGGGAATGTGTGCGATAGGTGTTGGTGGTTCTGACGCAAGTGACGTGATGGTAGGTCTTCCGTGGGAAGTTAAAAATCCAAAACTTATTGGTGTGCACCTAAAAGGTAAACTGAGTGGCTGGACTTCTGCAAAAGACGTTATTTTAAAATTGTGTGGAATGTTAACGGTCAAAGGTGGAACAGATAAAATTGTAGAATACTTCGGAGAGGGTGCCGATTCTATTTCATGCACGGGAAAAGCGACAATAACTAACATGGGTGCTGAACTGGGTGCGACCTGTTCGGTATTTCCATTTGATAATAAAATGAGTGGATATTTAAAGGCCACAGGCAGAGCAGCCCTTGCAACTTTAGCAGAGCAAAACAAGGATTTATTAACGGCGGATGCGGATATCATCAAGAATCCGGCAAAGTATTTTGATGAAGTTTATGAAATTGATTTGTCTACTTTAGAGCCCCATTTAGTCGGGCCGCACACGCCAGATTTGGCACGACCTATTTCAGCCATCGCTGCAGAGGCAAAAGAAAAAGGCTGGCCAACGAAATTATCTTCGGCCCTGATTGGCTCTTGCACCAATTCTTCTTACGAAGACATTGGTAGATCTGCCTTTGTTGCAGAACAAGCCATGAGTGTTGGACTAAAAATGGCACAGCCGTTTTTAGTGTCTCCGGGATCGACGCAGATTCAAAATACGATTACTCGTGATGGACAAATGAAGACTTTCGAAAATGTGGGAGCCGTTGTTTTAGCGAACGCGTGTGGTCCCTGTATCGGTCAATGGAAACGGGATGATATAAAATCGGGTGATAAGAACACAATCTTAACTTCTTTTAATCGCAATTTTCGTGGTCGAAATGATGCCAATGCAGAAACGCTTTCTTTTATTGGCTCGCCAGAAATTGTAATGGCCATGGGATTGGCAGGACGAATTGATTTTAATCCGATGACAGATGACCTTGTTGGTCCTAAAGGATCTATCAAATTAAAAGCGCCCGTAGCACCAGAGCTGCCAGAAAAAGGTTTTATGCCTGACACGGAAGGATACCAAAAGCCAGCAGGTTCCACAGCGCAGGTTGCGATTAGTCCGACATCGGAGCGTTTGCAGTTGTTGAAGCCATTCACAAATTGGGATGGAAAAGATTTTGATGATCAGTTTGTCTTAGCCAAAGCTAAAGGAAAATGCACAACAGATCACATCAGTCCCGGAGGCAAGTGGTTAAATTACCGCGGTCACTTAGATAAAATTTCTGATAACATGCTGTTGGGCGCAGATAACGCGTTTACAGGAGCCATTGGAAAAGGAATTAACCAACTGAACGGAGCTACACAAGAATTTGCTCAAGTAGCCCGTGAATACCAAAAAGCCAACAAAGGTTGGATGATTATTGGAGATGAAAATTATGGTGAAGGGTCATCGCGCGAACATGCAGCTATGTCGCCGCGGTTTTTGGGATGCACAGCAGTTATCGTTAAATCATTTGCACGAATTCACGAAACCAATTTGAAAAAGCAAGGTGTACTTGCTTTACATTTTGTGAATCCTGAAGACTATAACAAAATTCAGGAAAAAGACTTACTGTCAATTCACGGCTTAAAAGATTTAGCTCCTGGTAAAAATTTAACTTTGATCATCAAGCACAGTGACAAGTCTGTGGAAAATATTTCAGTAAAGCACACGTACAATGAAGAGCAATTGAAGTGGTTTAAAGCCGGTTCGGCGTTAAATCTGATTCGTGGTAAGTGATCTTTCGGAAGTTGATTTTATTTTTAGTATTTAGTTTATTATTTAACTGTGATGTTGCGCAGGCAGGGTTAGGCCTGCCAACTTTCAGCGGAGAAGACTGCAGCGGGTCCCAAAAATTAGAATTGCTGAAAGGCTTTGAAAATCGGTTCCGTCTTGGCTTGCAACTGGATTTTATCAAAAAAAATTCTGTCGGATTAGTCCGCAAAAAATGTGCTTTTCGAATGCCCGTTAAATTGGGTCCCAAAGAAAAATTAGTGATCAAGAACATAGAACAAGATATTCAGTTTAATGGGGGTCGTGCCGCTGCGGTAAAGTCTAGTTTAGAATTTTTTTTAGTAGGAAAGACTTCAAAACCATTGGTGGCTGAGCTTAGGGGTTTAGATGCCGTTCAAAATATTTCTAAAAAATTACAGGTAGATGGAATTTTAGCTGAATCCAAGTGTGGTCAAGATGCTATCGTTGCCGGAAACCTGTCTGCCGTGATTACGGGATTGGGTCAGGCAACCGTAAAGTACTCGCCCGTGTTAGTTTCACTTGAAGTTATCCGTTGTTATTGAACCGGCCACAAATAAGTTGTTTGCATCGATTTCGCATCAAAGATTTCATAAATTTCAAATACAGAACCCAGTGGAATTAATTTTTCCTGATCCATATAGTCCTGGGCTTTCGGATAAACTTTCAGCGGCCCAATTCCAGGGGCTCCGGCAAAAATAGCAACCACTGCTTTCATCGGACGAATAGTGTCGGCTTTGAATCCTTCCGGTAACAGTGATTTTAATTTATTAAACAGCTGTAATTCAGAAGGAACTAACGGGTCAATTAAGCAACCTGCGTGGGCCCGTAAGCGCCCTTCTTCGACTTGATTTGGATTATCAAGGTATTCACCAAAACTGAGACGACATTTCAAATTATTTTTTTTGGCCCAGGTCTCGACGGATTCGATCGTGGCAACAATTTGATGATACGGTCCTTTGTAATCTTTGTAGATCACATTCATTTCAGGCCTTTGATCCACACTGACCACAACACTTTTAAATGCACCCGTGTACTGAAACAAATAAAGTGCAAATACCAACATTCCAAGTCCAATAGCATAAATGGTATGTTTGATCATAACGCCCACTTAATCGAACACCCCATTGACGGAGTTTGCGATTTGGAAATCGACTGACCCTTAGAGAGTTCTAAAACGGCCTGGTACAGTTCACGTTTTGTAACACGTGTTGAATCTTTCCAAGAATCATCCAGTCGTCCGCGGTAGGCCAACTTACTTTTTTCATCATAGACAAAAAAATCAGGAGTACACACAGCTTTAAATTTTTTTGCAACGCCCTGAGTTTGATCATGCAGATAAACAAAGGGGTATTTTTTATCCAAGGCCCGTTTTTGTAAATTAATAAAACTGTCTTCGACATAACTTTTTTCATCATTCGAACAAATTGCTACCACATGAATTCCAATTTTTTTTAAATCGTGACCCAGCTGAATCAAACGATCTTCGATGGCAATGACATAAGGACAGTGGTTGCAGATAAACATGACCACAAATGGTTTATTATTTTGAAAGTCAGCTAAAGAATAATGGCCGCCTGTCACGCTGGGTAAATTAAAATCAGGACACCGTGTTTGAAATTCTGGATTTTCTGGAGTCTGTACTGCCATTTTTAAAACTTCCTTTTACAAATCGGACCAATTTATTTTTTTATAACTATCAACTAAACTTCCATCGCTTTCGACTGAGGTATATTTTTCTATTAAGTGAGGATGTTTATTCAGTGCAAACAGAAGGGACATGCACGTCGTTGAATCTAAAGGCTCTGCAGAGAGTTGAATAGCCAATGAAATTTCAAAAATAAATCTTTCCAGAAAAGTTATCCAGTCCTGGGCCAAAAGTGGAGCTGCTTTCGGTAACTCTGTAACCAAATTTGTGGAATTTTCAATGTCATCAGGGTTTAATAAAACATTAAGTCCAAGCCCAATTAATAAACGCAGATCGTCACCCTGGGAAACTGTTTCTAACAGTAAACCCGCTAATTTTTTAGGTCCGATGTAAAGATCATTCGGAGCTTTTAAATTAAAATTCAAAAAAGGCCACGTCACGGCTGCCGCTTTAAAAAGGGCTAACCCCGCAAGAGGTGAAAGCACTGGCTGTACGGGCTCTTGAAGCATAAAAGACCAAGTCGATAAAAGCTGCGAACCTGGGTGCGCATTAGACCAAGTATTTTGGTGCCGGCCCCGGCCAGCAGTTTGGGATTCTGTGAAATACAGAATTAAATGTTCCGATAAGGCCTCTTCGGAAAAGGCTTCACTTTTTGCTTTGTTGTTGGTGCTGTCTGTTTGTGGGAAATAAAAACTTTTAATTTTTTGTGTCTGAGCCCAGTCATGACTGACGCGACCTATACGAATGTCATTTAAAGGACTATCCATTATGAATTCCAATCAAAAAGCAAGCTGACATCAGAGCACGGAGCCGAATGGGTTAAGGCTCCGACAGAAATGTAATCAACACCTAAAGCAGCTACGCCGGGTACACGTTGTAAATTCATATTTCCACTGGCTTCAGTTTTGATTTCAGGTGGAATTATTTTTAAAGAAGCTGCCAATAATTCGTTATTCATATTATCTAATAAAATACGATTCACGTTTAATTTCACGCACTCGGAGACTTGTTCAAGGTTAGCGGCTTCAACTTCGATGGGTAAATCGCAGTTCTGGCGAAGGCGCAGAACCGCAGCCGTGATGCCCTTCATCAATGAGATATGATTGTCTTTGATTAAAACAGCATGGGATAAATTGAAGCGATGATTAAGCCCGCCTCCGTGCGTGACGGCCCTTTTTTCTAATTCGCGAAATAGCGGAGTTGTTTTACGAGTATCTAAAATTTGTGTTTTACTACCCTGAACAGCTTTTACAAACTGCCGAGTTAAAGTGGCTACTCCTGAAAGACGACCTAAAAAATTTAAAGCCACGCGCTCGGCCTTTAAAACTTGAATTAAATCACCTTCAACAGAACAAAGGTTCTGACCTTTGAAAACAAAATCACCTTCGTTAAAATGCCATTTTAGCCGCGCATTGGGTTCCAGAAATAACAGCGTTTGTTCAAATGCTGTTGTGCCAGATAATACTAAATCCTCTTTAGCTTTAAGAACGGCTTCGGCTAATCGTGGTCGAACGGCCAACGATTCTGTCGTGATATCACCTAAAGGCATGTCTTCCTTTAAGGCTGCTTTGATTAATTCTAATGTTGTCATGATATTTAAGTATTCTTTTCAAGTCCCTGAAGCAACTTATTTAATTCTTCTCTGACTATTTTCTCGGTGATGTCTGGAATGATTTGCCAACAAATACGCTCGGCTATTTTTTTAATTTCTTCTTTAATTAAATGTTCATCAAAATTACTATTTAGATTACGATTTAAATTTGGCGCACTATTATAATTTTCATTGGCTTTTATTTTCGCTAACGGAGAATCCTGAACATACGAGTTTACTTGTTCCTGAATGCGTCTTTGCAATTCAGGTGTCGACGGGCCTTGTTTGGTATTGATAACGGTGACCTCTTCAAAGTCACCGAAATTTTCTGTCTCTAGAACGAATTGATCCGCTGAGGTCGTGCTCCAGTCATCTTTTTGATCCATTGAATTGAAGCGATCTTGATTGGATTGGGACTGAGACGAGGTTGGCTTTTGAAAACTGAAATCATCAACAGCGTCAGCGTCAGAACTAGGCCGAGAACCTTCTGAAATCTTATCTGCGGGTTCGCCAGACTGATAAGGTTTTTGTTGTCGAATGAAAGTCTCTGACTCAGTAAAGTCCGGCAGCCGGGGGTGGGTTAACAACCCATTAAGTGGAAAAGATGATAATTTGGGAACCAGCTTAACGACAATATCTTGCAGCATATCCGTGTCGAATGGCTTTTCTAACGTGCCGTTGGCTTTTACTTTGCTAACTTGGCCATGATCAATTTGTAAAAAACTGCTCCACATCAGCACGACAGGAATTAATCGGGTTGCGGGATCTTTTTTTATTTCGGCACAGACTTCATACCCATTTTTTTTTGTTAAAAGGACATCCGCCAGTACGATATCTGGTTTAAAAATATGCGCCACAGATAATACATCTAGACCTGACTGAACACTTTTTACTTCGACAGAATATTCGGCCAAAGCCATTTGAATAGCTTTTCTAATTGTGGAACTTTCATCTGCGAGTAAGACGCGTAAAGCCATAGTTCAGATTCCACCTGCAAACTCTGTTTGCGTTGAGTTCTAAGACCTAAGTACATATCACAATACCCAATGAGTCAAGATCAAGGCATAATTAAAGCATGTTCAACAGGATTGATCGTTATCTATTGGCTTTATTTTGGACCTCATTTTTTGCGGGGTTATTAGTTTTTGTTTCTCTGTTTATAGCCTCGGATGCCATGTCCACAATCTTAAAATATCAAGGAGTTTCGTCTGCAGTTTTTTTGAAATATTACTTGTATTATTCCCCGGAAATTATCTACAAAATGCTTCCAGTTGCATGTGTCGTAGGCATGGTTATGACGATTTCTTCGTTGAACCGTGGCAGTGAATTGATAGCACTTTTTGCTGCGGGTATGAGTTTATTTCGTGTTTCTAGAACAATCTTTGCATCTATTCTTTTGATCTGTGCTTTTTCCTATTACATGAGTGATCAACTGATGCCTGTTTTTTCGAAAAATAAAAGTTTTACTTTTTATAATGATATTGAAAAAAACCCGTCTCGTTTTCAAACAATTAAAACGGATCGGATCTGGTACCGCTCAAAAAATTCAATTTATAATATTAAAACATTAAATGCTCAGGGTGATAAAGCCCAGGGTTTGACATTGTACTTTTTTAACGACAAGTGGGATCTAATTCAGATGCTGACCGCAAGTTCTGTGATGATGAATGGTTCACAGTGGGTTTTACAAAATGGCACCGTAACAGTTTTTTCCGAAGACTCAAGTTTTCCGTTGAATGATCGATTTTTGGAAAAGACAATTGTGATGGCTGAAGAGGCACAAGATTTACGAAGCACCGGTCAGACTTCAGATTTATTAACGCAGAAAGAGCTTTCAAGATTTATCAATAAAAATAAAGATGCGGGACTTGATACGATTAAATACGAAGTTGATTTTCATTCCAAATTTAGTTTTGCTTTTGCCGGTATTGTGATGAGTTTGCTAGCGTTACCATTTTGTGTTAGCCGAACTCGGGGCGGCGGAATGATGCTGAATATTGGAATTTGCTTGGGACTGGTCTTGATTTACTGGATTTTTTACAGCTCTGCGCAAACGATGGGTCAGCACGGACTTTTAAACCCATTACTTGCAGCGTGGATGCCCAATTTCATCATGCTATCATTGGGAGCGACCTTCTTGTTGCGCCTTAAGCGATAATAGCTTAAAAATACCTTATGGCAAAACTTGAGATTTTAACTTACCCCAATCCAATTTTACGTGAAGTTTCAGAACCCGTAACAGAGTTCGGATCTAATTTAAAAAAGCTTGCTGATGATATGTTGGAAACAATGTATGACTCCAACGGAATCGGCTTAGCAGCTGTTCAAATTGGTCGTTTGAAGCGAATGTTGGTCGTTGATACCCGCCCCAAAGATGAAAAATCAGGACGCTATAATTACGATGAATTTTCTGATTTAGAAAAAAAAGTGGCCCAACCCTTGGTGCTGATCAACCCAGAAATAGTACGTGGTGAAGGTAAAATCACTTTTGATGAGGGCTGCTTGTCAGTCCCTAGTTTTTTTGAAACTGTTGAACGGTTCGAAAAAATAGAAGTCAAAGCTTTCGATGTTAACGGAAAAGAATTTCACTTCACTACTGACGGATTACTTTCGATTTGTATTCAGCATGAAATGGATCACTTAGAAGGAACACTTTTTATTGATCACATTAGTTTTACAAAAAGCAGTCGAATAAAAAATCAAATCAAAAAAAGTGGTTACCCCACAAAAGAAGAGATTGAAGAAAAAAAGAATAAATTGAAAGAGCCTTCCAGGGCATGATCAAAGTTTGCTTTTTAGGAACTCCTGAATTTGCAGCGACTCATTTGAAAGCATTGTTATCTTGTTCTGCCTATTCCGTTGTCGGAGTAGTTACACAGCCCGACCGTATGGCTGGTCGAAAAATGCAGCTAACAGCATCGGCCGTAAAAAAAATAGCACTTGAAAATAATTTACCTGTTTTAAACCCAGAAAATTTACGTAAAGAGCCCGCAGTTTTCGAGCAAATAAAATTGTGGAATGCAGATGTGGCCGTTGTTGTTGCTTTTGGTCAAATTTTAAATCAGGAATTTTTAGATCATTTTAAATTTGGCGCAGTCAATGTTCATGGAAGCTTGTTACCCAGATGGCGGGGTGCAGCCCCGATTCAAAGAGCTCTCGAAGCCGGAGATTCAGAAACGGGTGTCAGTTTGCAAAAAGTTGTAAAAAAACTAGATGCAGGCCCCGTGATTGGTGAAAAAAAAATAAACTTGGATCAATCCATTTCAGCAACCGAGCTGTACGATCAGTTAGCTGTTCTGGGCTGTGAACTTCTGAAAAAAGATTTGTTAGATTACATTCGCGGGAAGCGCCAATTGATCACTCAGGACGAAGACAAAGTAACGACTGCGACAAAGATAGAAAAAGAAGAAAGTTTAATATCATGGGATCAACCAGCACTTAAAATTCATAACAAAGTTCGTGCTTTTACCATGGGCCCTGGAACTTACTGCATGTTTCAAGATAAACGCTTAAAAATTCATAAAACAAAAGTCATGGAAGGCTATGCTGAAGGATTAGTTGGGCGGATAATTAAAGCAGATCAAGACCAACTTGTTTTACAAACCGGAAACAAAGCTATATCACTTTTAGAAGTTCAACCGGAATCAAAAGCAAAAATGTCTATACAAGATTTTTTAAAAAACCATAAACTGAAAGATGGAGATCCATTTTGAATTCAATAAAAATTGCTCCGAGCCTGTTGTCAGCTGACTTCTCTAATTTAGGTGGTGAAATTTCTTTGGTTACCTTGGCCGGTGCAGATTGGATTCATGTTGACGTGATGGATGGAAATTTTGTTCCGAATCTGACACTGGGTATGCCCGTTATAAAATCGATTAAACCAAAATGCAGTCTGCCGTTAGATGTTCATTTAATGATTGAAAAACCTGAGCGTTACATTGAAGAATTCATCAAAGCAGGCGCTGACTATTTAACTTTGCATGTTGAATCAACCACCGTTTTGGAAGAGTCGTTGAAAAAAATAAAAGCTTTAGGTTGTCGTCCAGGAATAACTTTACGACCGAAAACATCCCTTGAAGAAATTAAACCCTTTTTGCATTTGGTCGATTTAGTTTTAGTGATGACAGTTGAGCCGGGATTCGGTGGACAGACTTTTATGCACGAACAAATAGAAAAAATAATCACACTAAAGAGATGGCGCGAAAATAAGCTAGGAAATTATTTGATCGAAGTGGACGGTGGAATAAATTCCCAGACGGCAAAACTATGCATTCAGGCTGGCGCAGATACCCTGGTCGCAGGACATGCTATTTTTAATGGTCCCAAAAACAGTGAAAATTATAAATCCAATATAAATGCGTTAATAAGTGGTTAATAATTAAATTAAAAACAGCGGTAGCTTAAATTTAATTCTCGACGGAGTCTTTAGCTTTTAGTAGGCTCTGGTCTATGAAAAAATCCGAATTTAAAATTGATGGAAATTCAATAACACTCGATTCATTTTATGTCGCAGTTTCAGATGCAGATGTTCATTTTGTAATAGCCGATGCCGCTGTAGAAAAAATGAAAAAATCCAGAGACTATATTGAAGCGCGAATTCAAACGGGTGAGGTCATGTACGGTGTCAACACCGGCTTCGGTGCATTTTCTTCCGTGCGAATTTCTGATTCTGAAATCGAGCAGTTACAAAAAAATCTAATCAGGTCCCATTGCGTAGGTATTGGCAAACCATTTGGTAAAGACCAGTCCAAGGGTATGATGATTTTAAGAGCCAGTACTTTAGCGCGTGGACACAGTGGTGTTCGCGTTGCTGTCGTAGAAAAAATTCTTGAATTCTTAAATGCAGATTTAATTCCAGTTATCCCAGAACAGGGAAGTGTTGGCGCCTCGGGAGATTTGGCCCCGTTATCACACTTAGCTTTAGCTCTAATTGGCGAAGGTGAAGTTTGGTCCACGGATGGAAAACCGATTTCTGCTGAAAAAGCTTTGGCTGAAAAAAAAATAAAACCTTTAGATTTAAAAGCAAAAGAAGGGCTTTCGTTGATTAACGGATGTCAGGTTATGAACGCTGTTGGGCTTTTAGCTTTACATCAAGCGCGTGACCTGATGTGGCTGGCTGATTTATCCGGAGCCATGTCTTTGGAGGGTTTACGTGGCTCTAGAAAACCATTTGATCCATTAATAGCAGCTGCAAGACCCCATTCTGGCGAAGGTCCCACAGCCAGAAACTTGATTAAATTAATGGGTGCGCAGTCAGATATTGGCGAAAGTCATATGTCCAATGATCACCGCGTTCAAGATGCTTATTCATTAAGATGTATGCCCGCAGTTCATGGCTCGGTGAAAATGACTTTGAAATACGTGCAAACAATTTTGGAAACAGAAGCTAATTCTTCGACGGATAATCCTTTGGTTTTTGCTGATGATAATAAAGTTTTATCCTGCGGAAATTTTCATGGCATGCCGGTGGCGCACGCTCTTGATTTTGCAGCCATTGCGATGTCATCACTAGCCAGTATTTCTCAGGAGCGTATTTCAAAATTAATTTCCACACAAATGAGTGAGCTTCCACCCTTTCTGGCTCCAAATGGGGGACTTAACTCAGGGCACATGATCGTGCAAGTAGCGGCTGCTAGTTTAGTCAGTGAAAATAAAGTTTTGGCTCATCCAGCCAGTGTAGATTCAATTCCGACATCGGCCGAAAAAGAAGACCATGTTTCGATGGGAACTATTGCAGCCAGAAAATTTCAAACGATTGTTCACAATGTACAAAACGTTATTGCTATGGAATTATTATCTGGTTGCCAGGCCTTGGATTTGATCACTCCGCTGAAGCCAGCAGCTGCTGTAAAGCTTTCGTTTGATTTGATACGTTCAGTTGTTCCGTTTGCAAAAGAGGACCGAATTTTTTCTAAAGATGTACAAAAAATCAGTGAATTAATAAACAATCGGAAATTATTAACTGAAATTAAAAAAACAATTGGAGATTTAGAATGTTAAGCACTTCTCGTGTTGTTCGCGCACCCACAGGTACAAAATTAACATGCAAAGGTTGGCTTCAGGAAGCGGCCTACCGCATGATTCAAAATAACTTAGATCCGAGCGTGGCCGAAAATCCTAAAGATTTGGTGGTCTACGGTGGCATTGGAAAAGCTGCAAGAAACTGGGAATGCTTTGACAAAATATTAGAGGCTTTAAAAAATTTAGAAAATGATGAAACTCTTTTGGTGCAATCAGGAAAGCCAATCGGCGTTTTAAAAACTCATGAAGATGCACCCCGAGTTTTAATTGCAAATTCCAATTTAGTACCGAAGTGGGCCACATGGGATCACTTTCATGAATTAGATAAAAAAGGTTTAATGATGTACGGTCAGATGACTGCAGGCTCTTGGATCTACATAGGAACCCAAGGAATAGTTCAGGGTACTTACGAAACTTTTGTTGAAGCTGGTCGTCAGCATTTTAACGGTGATTTAAGTGGTCGAATTATTTTAACTGCGGGCCTGGGCGGTATGGGTGGGGCACAACCTTTAGCAGGAGTATTTGCAGGGGCTGTTGTTTTAGCAGTAGAAATTGATCCTGTAAGTATTCAAAAAAGACTTGATACAAAATACGTAGATGAAGCTGTTTCTGACTTAAATGAGGCCATTACGTTAGCCAGAAAATATGCTGCTAACAAAGAAGCTAAATCAATTGCACTGCAGGGGAATATGGCCACGGTCATTCATCAACTGCTAGAGAAAAATTTTATTCCAGATATTGTAACCGATCAAACATCAGCACATGACCCACTGGTTGGCTATATTCCTGAAGGTTATTCTGTTGAATCGGCCGAAGTTTTTAGAAAAGAAAATCAAAAAGCCTATTTAGCGGCCGCTTACAAATCGATGGCAAAACATGTTGAAGGCATGTTAGCCATGAAAAAACGTGGAGCCATCACTTTTGATTATGGTAATAATCTTCGGGCGCGCGCACAAGAAGCAGGTGTCAAAGAAGCCTTTGATTACCCAGGATTTGTTCCGGCGTACATTCGACCGCTTTTTTGTAAAGGTAGTGGTCCATTTCGTTGGGTGGCTTTGTCAGGCGATCCGAACGATATTAAAGTGACTGATCAAGCCATCAAAGAATTATTTCCACATAAAAAAGATCTATTGCGTTGGTTAGATATGGCTGAAAAACGCATTCAGTTTCAAGGATTACCGGCCAGAATATGTTGGCTTGAATACGGCGAGCGTGCACAGGCTGGTTTATTATTTAATCAATTAGTTAAAGAAGGAAAAGTAAAAGCACCAATCGTGATTGGCCGCGATCATTTGGATTGTGGATCGGTCGCTAGTCCCAACCGAGAAACAGAATCAATGAAAGACGGTAGCGACGCTGTCAGTGATTGGCCTTTATTAAGTGCGATGGCATTAGTTGCCAGCGGTTCAACTTGGGTTTCGCTGCATCATGGTGGCGGAGTCGGCATGGGTTATTCTCAGCATTCTGGACAAGTCATTGTTGCTGACGGCACAGATGCTGCCGCAAAAAGAATTCAGCGTGCGTTAACAACAGATCCTGCAATGGGAGTTTTTCGTCACCTGGATGCTGGTTATGAAGTGGCGCATGAAACCGCCCAAAGTCGTGGTGTTAAAAGCTGTTGGCTGTAGTTAAAAATCTAACCTTGGTCCAGTCGAATTTATCATCGAATAAACCGATATAAATTTGTCGACCAAGGAGACTTGTTGTGAAATTAAAATTCGCTAATTGGCTAAAGCATCCGACCTATTTTTTCTTTTGGTTTTTTGTTGGCGTGTTTGCTTGGAGTTTTAGTTTTGGGCCGAACCAAGTGGCATCACAATTACCGTCAACGGATCAGACTTATCAGATGTCATCTTTCGCGGATACGCCAAACGAAGAATTAGAATTTGAACAAAAGCTACAGGAATTAATTTCTAAGCCGTCGGATTTTGATCCAGAAAAAGGTTTTGAAATCAGCCCACAACAGATCGATGAAACCGAGCAATTATTCGATGGAGTTTTAGATTTAGAGCCGACAAAAGTTGCGAATTATTTAAAAAATAAAGATTATTCATTTTCAAATGTCTCTGCAGACGACTTGTCTTACTTGGTAAGTTACGAGGACACAAAAAGTTGCAGTGATTCCAGAAAGTATTTGGAAAAGCCATTAAGCTCTGCAAAAATTTCTGAATGGACATCCGAACGCAAAACCGAATCTGAATCCCTGCCGCGAAAATGTGTTACTTTTGCATTAAATAGTTTTCCAGAAGTTGTCACCAAGCAGGCGGCTGTGGACGCTAAAGCCGCCGGTTCTGTGGCATTTGCAAAATGTTCGAAGCCAGATTCTGCTCCGCCGATGCCGGGCGGAAAGCGAGTGTTAAATCCAACACCATGTATTTCAAAAAGTTTTGTGAATATCACTTACAATGCTTATGTCGACGTAATGGATTGTTTAAAACTTGATCCAAAAAAATTATTACCCAAAATTTATAATGAATCTGGTTTTTTTATGAATGCTTTTGGCTCAGGTATGGATGGTGGTATCGGTCAACTGACAGGACAAGCTATTGAACAAGTAAATTCAATCTATCCAAGGTACTTAGAAGAAATGAACCAGGCAGCACTTTCAAACCCGGGTGGAGCTTGTGCTCGAATTATGAAGTACAAATCTTTACTTGCACCAGTCAAAGCGGATTCAGATTTTCGCTGTTCACTGATTATGCCGATTGAAAACCCATTAAAAAATTTAGTCTATTCTGCTGTGTTAACCAGGTACAATACTAAGTTTGTTTCAGGAATTACCTATCAAGCTGGCGAAGAGATGTTAAGCGAAGGTGATCAGTTTATTCGGGTAAAAGGCACAGGAGCCGACCAGTTGAACGGTAAAATGAAAGAGTTTGAAATACTTAAAAAGTTAAATCGGTTGGGAATGCGGAATGTGAACTTGCATGACTACAGTACGATGCTGGTATTAGTTGGCTATAATGCAGGAATTGGTACGGCGACCAGAACTTTAGTCAGTTATTTAGCCGAAAGAATAGAGGCCAATCGAAAATCTAGATCTAACAAATACAATTTGACTGTGGCTGATTTTGATTTCTATTCGACCAAAGATTTAGTGAAAGATGCACGCAAAATTGTGATGTCTTCGAATATAAAACCAGATGATGATGCCGAAACAAAAGCTGCTAAAATTCAGCGCCGTAAAATTTTACCACGCACGTGGGCAAGTGCTTATACAAAAACATTTCCGGAATATTTGGCGTTAAAAATGAACCGTTACGACGGAAAGACCAAAAAACCATTTGCGATTTATGGCTTCCCTGGGTATCTCAACGCGCTTGCAAATAAAAATAAAATGATTCGAGATACATTTCAAGCGGGTGGCGTAGATCCGAACTACTGCACCCTAGAAAATTTTTTAAAAGTGAAGTAAACGTCTTTAGAACGGCCCTTAACCCTGTCGAGCTCTTCCATCAACATTAAGCGCCGCTTCGCGAATGGCTTCGCTCATGGTCGGATGAGAATGAAAACTTCGTGCTAAATCTTCACTGGATCCGCCAAACTCCATCGCAACAATAATTTCACCCAGTAACTCCGAAGAATTTGCAGAAACAATGTGCCCACCCAAGATTCGGTCCGTGCGTTTATCAGCTACAATTTTGACAAAACCCTCAGTGGTGCCTTTTGCTTTGGCTCGGCCATTAGCTGCGAACGAAAATTTACCCACCGCAACTTCAATTCCTTGCTCTTTCGCTTGGGCTTCCGTTAAACCAACGCTGGAAACTTCGGGATGAGTATAGATCACCGAAGGGACTGTGTTGTAATTGACGTGACAGTGGCCCGTTACTATTAGTTCAGCGACGGCAACACCTTCTTCTTCGGCTTTGTGGGCCAGCATGGGGCCAACTGTAACATCACCGATGGCAAAAATATTGGGAACATTTGTTTGATACTGATGATTTATTTTGATGCGTCCACGATCATCTTTTTCTATTCCTAAGGTTTCTAGTCCAAGTCCGTCCGTGAATGGTTTTCGACCCGTTGATACTAAAACAACATCAGACTGCATAGATGCTTTTTTTCCATCCGTTAAGTTTTCAAAATCAAGTTCAACTCGTCCGCCAACGGAACGTGAAGCTGTGACTTTTGTAGATGTTTTAAATACAACACCCAATTTTTTTAGCGAGCGCATCAGTACGTTAATACAATCTTGATCCATCATTGAACAGATTTTATCGGCAAATTCAATAACTGTAACTTTTGAACCCAAGCGGGCCCACACCGAACCCATTTCTAGACCGATGACACCACCGCCAACCACGATCATTTCTTTTGGAACATAATCAAGAGCCAAAGCCCCGGTGGAGGAAAGTATTTTTTTCTCATCGAATTTTAAAAAAGGCAGTTCTACGGGAACCGATCCTGAAGCTATGATAATATTTTTAGCTTGAACCTGGGATTTAGATCCGTCCGCTGCGGTGATTTCGACAGTGTTTGCATTGATGATTTTACCATTACCTTTAAGGCCTGTAATTTTATTTTTTTTAAATAAAAACTCAATGCCGCCAGTTAAATCTTTTACGATTTTATCTTTCCGAGCCATCATTTTTGATAAATCTAATTTTACAGATTCAATTTGAATTCCGTGGTCAGAAAAATTATGGCTGGCTTCATGAAAATATTCAGAACTTTGTAGTAATGCTTTCGAGGGTATGCAACCAACGTTTAAACATGTGCCCCCATAAGTTTTATCTTTTTCTACAACTGCCGTTTTTAAACCCAGTTGTGACGCACGAATTGCACCCACGTAGCCACCAGGTCCCGAACCTATCACAACTAAATCAAATGATTCCATTTTATTTTCCTTAAATTTCGATCAATAATCTTTCAGGATCTTCAACGCCTTCTTTTATTTTTACTAAAAATCCGACGGCTTCTTTGCCATCAATAATACGGTGATCATAAGACAAGGCGACATACATCATTGAACGCACTTCGATTTTACCGTTGATCACAACGGCACGCTCTTCAATTTTATGTAAACCTAAAATAGCACTTTGCGGAGCATTCAGTATAGGTGTTGATAACAAAGATCCAAAAACTCCACCATTGGTGATTGAAAACGTTCCGCCGTTTAAATCGTCCGGAGTAATTTTTCCATCGCGGCCTTTTAAAGCTAAATCGCGGATTGCTATTTCGATGCCGGCCACAGATAAACGATCTGCATCTTTCATAACGGGGACCATTAATCCACGTTCAGTCGAAACCGCAACGCCGATGTTGTAATAATTATGAAATTCAACTTCATCACCAACAATCCAAGCATTTACGTTCGGTAAGGTCTTTAAGGCTTCGATGGCAGCTTTGACAAAAAAACCATTAAAGCCCAGATTAACGCCGTATTTTTCTTTGAATTTATCTTTATATTTTGTTCGAAGTTCTAAAACTTTCGTCATGTCGATTTCATTGAATGTCGTAAGAATGGCTGCATTGTGCTGTGCTTGAACTAAGCGCTCGGCAATTTTTTTACGAATATTTGTCATCGGAACGCGTTTGATATCGCCTTGTTTAGAGGAACCAGAAACTGTCGGAGCAACAGTGGGTTTACTGATTGCGGGTTTTGTTTCAGCTGCTGTAGCAGATGCCGGAGCAGATACAGATACGGATGCAGAATGAACATCAGCTTTAGTTAATCGTCCGCCAAGGCCTGTACCCGAAAGGTTTGCTGTATTGATTCCTGTTTCATTAACTATTCGCTGAGTTGCAGGCGATAAGTGCGCCGCTAATTCGGGGTGAGTACTACGTCCACCTGCTGATGATGTAGCTACTGGTTTTGTCTGCGTTGCTGAATTTGCTGCAGGTTTGCCATCTGTATCTATGGATCCGATTACGGCACCAATCAAAACGGTGTCTCCGGCTTTGGCAGTTGTCGATAAAACTCCATCTTTTTCCGCCACAACTTCGACCGAGGCTTTATCTGTCTCAAGTAACAAGATCACGTCATTCATTTTTACGAATTCGCCGGATTGTTTTGTCCAACTGCCGATAACGGCCTCTGTGATTGATTCTCCGACTGCGGGGACTTTGATTTCCATTTTCATGATGTGTGACCTTTCGGTTAAAATTTAAAAAACTTAAAACTTAATTATAATTTATAATTTGAATGTATCTGCAATGACTTTCTGTTGATCAATTTTGTGTTTGTAAACAGAACCCGTTGCCGGTGAAGATCTTTCGGTGCGACCCGCGTAGCTGAATTCAATTTGTGATTTTAACTGCTGCAGCATTTCTGTAATACGGAAGTGCACGAACTGATAACTTCCCATATTTTTCGGTTCCTCTTGTGCCCAGACTAATTTTTTCGCGCCAGTGTACAAAGCCAGTATTTCTTTTATTTTCCAAGTTGGAAAAGGTGAAATTTGCTCGACGCGCACCAAAGCGGTGGTTAGGTCTTTGGTTTTTTCTCGCTCTTCTAAAAGTTCGTAATAAAGTTTTCCAGAAACTAAAACTATTTTATTCACTTTTTTCGGATCTGAAATAAATGGATCTTGAATAACTTCTTGAAATGTTCCGTTGGCTAATTCTTCTAAGCTGCTAGTAGCCCGTGGGTGTCTGAGAAGTGATTTCGGTGACATAATAATTAAAGGTTTTCTGAATTCGCGTTTTACCTGACGGCGAAGTGCATGAAATATCTGGGCCGGTGTGGTTAAATTCGCAACTTGAATATTATTTTGGGCTGATAACTGCAAAAAGCGTTCAAGCCGTGCTGAAGAATGTTCGGGGCCCTGACCTTCATAGCCGTGTGGCAACAGCAGCACTAAGCCGCTCATTTGTTGCCACTTAGATTCTCCAGCTGCAATAAATTGATCAATGATGATCTGTGCGCCATTACAAAAATCTCCGAACTGAGCTTCCCACATGGTTAAAAAACTTGGGTCTTGAATTGAATTTCCGTATTCAAATCCCATAACGGCGTACTCGGATAAAATGGAATCATACACACAAAAATAAAGCTCTTCAGTATCGAATTTTTTCAGACCAAAAAAAGCTTCGCCTGTTTTTGAATCGTAAAAACCAGAATGTCTGTGGGTGAAAGTACCGCGCACGCAGTCTTGGCCTGTTAACCGAACCGAAGTGTTTTCAATCAGTAAGCTGCCGTAGGCTAACAATTCACCCATACCCCAATCGATGGCTTCAGTTCCAGCAGCCATGGATTTGCGAGTCTCTAATAATTTAACCAATTTTGGATGAATATTAAAACCATCTGGAATTTCAGAAATAGCGGCACCTACTTTTTTAAGTTTTGCTAAATCAATTTTGGTATTGGTTGGTTTTTCGATATCAGCCTGCGTTGCTTTTTTTAAACCTGACCAAGCGCCTTCAAATTTAAAAGTTTTAATTTTTGGCGGGGTTGCTTTTGTAACTTCAAATATTTTTTGCAGTTCACCCATACGATCGGTCAAAATATTTTCTGCAAAAGTTTGATCGCACGCACCGGATTGAATCAGAGATTTTGCATAAATTTCTCTTAATGTTGGGTGCTTGCGGATAATATCGTACATCAAAGGTTGCGTGTAGGCCGGTTCGTCACCTTCATTGTGACCAAAGCGGCGATAACAAAGTAAATTAATCACAATGTCACGACTGTATTCTTGACGATAACGAATTGCGATATCCATCGCGCGCACACAGGCCTCAACGTCGTCTCCGTTACAATGGATGACCGGAATTGCTAAAACTTTTGCAACATCTGAAGAGTAATGAGCCGAGCGGCCACTTTCAGGATTCGTGGTAAAGCCAACTTGATTATCAATCACCACATGCACAGTGCCGCCCACAGTGTATCCACGTACGTGCGCCATCTGAAATGTTTCCATAACAACACCTTGGCCAGCGAACGCTGCATCACCGTGAATTAACAAAGGCACAACTTTTTTGCGATCAATCATATCTGCGCGTCTTCGCTGTGCGGCCCTAGCCATTCCCAAAACAACAGGATTAACCGCTTCTAAGTGCGAAGGGTTAAATGCTAATTGGGCGGTCACATCACCAAACGGTGTTTTTTTAATTTGCGAATAACCTAAGTGATACTTAACGTCGCCGTCGAAATCTTCAAGCGGAGTTTCAAGTTCTGTGGGTCCATTAAAATCAGCAAACATAGTTCCTACATCTTTACCCATGAAATTTGCAAGCACGTTCACGCGCCCACGATGAGACATGCCGATTAAAATTTCTTCCACTTTAAGTTCGGCCCCTTTGGTCACAAAATGATCTAACATAGGAAGTATGGCGTCTCCGCCCTCGACAGAAAAACGCTTGGTTCCGACATAGCGCGTGTGAATAAATTTTTCTAAGGATTCGGCAGCTGTAACTGATTTAAGAATTTCTTTCTTTTGCTCATTCGAAAGTTTAAAATTTGTTGGATTTTGTTCAAATTCTTTAATGAACCAGTTTCGAATTTCAGGAAGTGCTTCTGCGCACTGTACAGTGAGTTTGCCGCAGTAAGCATTTTTTAAATGCAGAATGATTTCTTTTAAAGTGGAATTTGGTTTTCCGATCACAGAGCCAATTTGAAAACGAGTTTCAAGATCTTTTTCTGATAAATTAAATTTGGTTAAGTGCAGTTGGTCACTGGGGCTTGGCATGTTGGTCAACGGATCTAGATCAGCTTCAAAATGTCCATAATTTCTGTAAGCTGAAATTAAATTGTAAACACAGAGTTCTTTTTCAGATACTCCGCTTGTTGTTCCCACGGAAGAAACAGAGAGATCTTTCGAAAAATCAACACCTTCAAAAAAACGTTTCCATTCAAGCCCGACGGAATCCGGAGAGGTTTTAAATTGAGAATAAAGGGATTCTAAATAATCTAAGTTTAAATGATTCATAATGTTTTGACCTCGTCTGTATTTTCATGGATTATCCTCTCATAAGTTTTCAATCAAATGTATAAAAAATCCGAGGCCATTATGAAAAATTCCGATGCAGAATCCCAAGCTTTAGAACCGTTCACGCTTGTGCTGGTCAGACACGGGGAATCTGTTTGGAATCACGAAAACCGATTCACAGGTTGGAAAGATGTCGATCTTGCAGAAAAAGGTGTGATCGAAGCACAAAAAGCGGGCAAAGTTTTAGCTGAAAAAGGTTTTCTTTTCGATGTGGCGTATACCAGCCGATTAACTCGCGCAATCAGGACTTTAAATTTTATTTTAGATCAACTGCATTTAGCGTGGATTCCCGTCACGAAAGAATGGCGTCTTAACGAGCGCCATTACGGTGCCTTGCAAGGATTAAACAAATCTGAAACTGCAGCAAAACATGGTGACGAGCAAGTTAAAATCTGGCGCCGCAGCTACGATACTCCGCCGCCGTTGATGGCGCTAAGTGATAACGAGCATCCGCAATTTGATTTGCGCTACCAAGATGTTCCCGCCTCTGAACTTCCTTGCGGCGAATCTTTAAAAGACACTGTGGCCCGGGTGTTACCTTTGTGGAATCAAAAAATTTCCAAGGATATTTTAGCGGGTAAAAAAGTTTTGATCACGGCCCATGGAAATTCAATTCGTGCCTTGATTCAGTATTTAGAAAATTTATCGTCAGCAGAAATCATGGAAGTTAATGTGCCCACTGGAATTCCGTTGGTTTACAAACTGGATCACAACCTAAAAGTTTTAAGTAAGAATTATTTAGACTGAATTGTCTTCCTGAAAAACTGAGATATTTGTTTCCAAAGTAGCCTGGCTTTTTCCTGAATCCATTCCAACGGGGCTTTCAATTTTTCTAAATTGGATTTCTTCACCTGCTGCACAATCTTCGTAGCTGCATGGTCGGTTCGTATTATCGTTGATTTGATAACTGTACTCGTGGCTTTCTGGGATTGTTGTATTGTCCGGGCGACCACGGCTGAAGACGCTTTCTTGACTTCGTTTATAACGGCATGGGCCGCGTCCTTGGCATTTTCTATCGTTTCCTGAAAAGTTTGATTTTTTTTAATGGGCCTGGTTGTACTTTCAACTTCTGTGGCCTGCGGTTTGGTTTCGTCGCATTCAGCCAAAAAGCCATGGAATAATTTTTGGATCAGATCCGCTCGATTTTTTTCAGAGTTTGCTGCTGCATTTAAGCAAACGACAGAAATTTTTGCGTTTTTGGCATCTTGCAAAACCATCAGTGAGCTATCGCCGTTAAATTCAAAGCCGATGTCAGCCGTCGTGGCAGCTGTTTCGCTGACAAATTTAAAAACAGTGTTTTCACTTACTTTTTCTGCCGAGCCAGAAACCGCGCAAACTTGCGTGCCTGTAAGCGCTTCTTGTTTAAAGAGTTCAAGGCCGTGTTTAATTTCCCCTTTTGAAAGGTAGGAAAAGTCCATTGCGCTGGTTACCTCGACATTTGCTGAGGTATTTGCAGAATTTTGAACTTCGTTTTTGCTATCTGTTTGCAGGCTGTCCTGCCATGTTTTCAGGGTCGAGCATTTGTCGATGAATAGATTTAAATAAACCGCATTTTCTTCTGTTTTTTCATCATTTGATTTTAAGCATGATTCGATACTTTCACGAGTCATTTGATCGACAAGTCCTTGACACAATTTCACTTGCTGGTCCGCCGAGGCCCGGTATGTTTTTTCTAAGTCAGCACTTTTTTCAAGTGTCAGCTTTTCGTAAATTTCAGCCGATTTTTGCTGGCTTGCATTTAATAATTCTAATTGCTTTAGCAATTCGCCTGAGCAGATTGCAGCCGGGATTGTTTCCGCCGCTTCCGCTTTATTATCATCAGTTAGTACGCCCGGAGTTTGCTTGTCTGGACTTTTTTGGCAACTTAAAACAAAAAGCGTTACGACCAAGAGACATGACGAAAGGGATGAAATTTCTTTTAAGCTGAATTGTGTTTTCATAGAAATGCGGAGCTCCTTATTTTAACCCTACAAGGTGCAAACGGCTGGCCATGTCTTATTATGAGACAGTGAAATTAGGTCAGGTGCCGTAAACAACAGTTGAAGAGATCTTGTATTAAGATAATAATTTGCTGTGATCAAAAATAAAAAAATAAAATTATTTAAAAACTTTAAATTAGTTCACCAAGACTTCAAAGGATTTCAATCCAAAATGGCTTTTGTTGTAGACGGTGGTATTTTAACTTGGATTGGTCCGCAGTCGAAAATTCCAAAGGTCATGGAAAAGTCACTTGATCCGCGATCGATAACGGATCTGAAAAATAACCTGGTTTTTCCTTCATTTATCGAGAGTCATACCCATACAGTTTTTGCTGGTTCTAGGGCGGCTGAATTCGAAGAAAGAAACAACGGAAAAAGTTACCTAGAAATTGCAGCAGCTGGTGGTGGTATTAAATCGACGATGAGTCAAACCCGCAAAGCTTCAGCAGACGAGTTGATGACGAATGCCCAGTCACGGGTCGACACATTTTTAAAACAGGGCGTATCAACTTTGGAAATAAAATCTGGCTATGGCCTTGATTTAAAAAATGAAATTAAAGTTTTACAAGTCATTCAGAAACTGAAAGGTCCGCGAATTATTTCAACCTTTTTAGGCGCGCATGCTTTACCGCCCGAATTTAAAACTCATGCTCAGTATTTGGATTATTTGGCTGAAATTGTTTTACCTCGAATTAAAAGCAAAAAACTTTCAGAACGAGTCGATATTTTTATAGAAAATCATTTTTTTGAAAAAAAAGAAGCCGAAGTTTTTTTAAAAAAATCTAAGCAACTGGGTTTTCAAATTACCATTCATGCTAACCAACTGAGTTTGTCGGGCGGTGCCGAGCTTGCGGTCCAACTGGGTGCGCGTTCTGCCGATCATGTTATTCATTTGACCGACGAACTGATTCAAAAATTAGCCGAGTCATCTTGCGTTGCTGTTTTGTTACCCGCAGCGGATTTGTACATGAAATGCAGTTATCCGCCGGCACGCAAATTAATTGATGCAGGGGCGACTGTTGCACTGGCAACCGATTTCAATCCGGGTACTTCTCCGACACAAGATCTTTCGCTTGTTGGATTATTAGCACGGTTAGAAATGAAAATGACTTTGCCTGAGGTTTTTTCTGCGTACACTCGGGGTGCTGCAAAAGCGCTGGGAATTGAAAATACCGAGGGTGATTTACAGATTGGTAAAAAAGCTAACTTCATTAGCACCAGTGCCGAGCTAAGTGATTTTTTCTACTCAGCAGGACACACTCCTGAACACCTGCTTTTCATTCAGGGAAACCCAATAAAAATTTAAGTAATTTTACCGGTAAATTACGCGCAACGTTAAAATTTAAGATTCTTAAATTTTACTTGTTAAAGTGCACGAAGCTTACCTAGGCTACGGTCATGGCAGCAACTTACTCATCCTTTATGACGACTCGGTTTTACAGTCCTGTTTTTAATACGGCCTTATTCGACGGGCCGTTTCGAATTTATTTTTCGCAGACGTACGAGTCTTCGGCACTGAAGATTTATCATCTTTTGCAAACCGAGCATCCCGAGTTGTGGTTGAAGATAAAAAATTGGTCTTCGGAATCGAAAGAACATATTTTTTTGATGATTTATCCCGATGCAAAGACTCTTGAATCAATTTTTGATACAAACGATAAACTTCCTGATGCCGATGCCATTTTTGCAAAAGAGTGGGAAGAGGGTTTAGCTATAGGATTACCCCAGCCGGATCAAACTGCTAATGTACAAGGGCAATTAGAAAATATTCGAAATTACCTATCATCTTGGTTAAAAGGGCAAAGTTTGTTAAACTTACAAGATGCGCCAACTGAAAAACAATAGGGGTCAAATTTTAGTCGAGTACTTATTATTGATGGTTATCGCGATTGCCTGCGCCACGATTTTGACGCAAAAACTAATCTCGCGAGGTTCAAATCCAGGGTACATCATTAAAATGTGGAATAAAGTTATTGTGATTATTGGAAATGATTTACCCGATTGTGCAAATCAAACAGATTTCAACAAAGCCAGCTGCCCACCCTAAACTTTAGGAAAATAAGCGGAGCCTCTTTTTTTTATAATTTTATTTAACTTTTTTTGCATCGATTCTTGGATTTCATTCGCTAAATCATGGCAAAGCTCGATGTCTTTTGCTTTCTCGGAACCAAAAGGTAAGACGATAGGTTTATCGAAGATAATTTTCCACTTGGCTGGCAAAGGGATAATATTTAATGGTAATGGCAACACTAAACCCCGCAAGAATTTAGTGAATTTTAATTTTTGCAAATTAATATGAGTCTCTTCAGCACCAATGACTAAAGTCGGCACGATGACGGCCCCGGTTTCAAGGCCCATACGAATAAAGCCGCGCTTAAATTCTTGCAGTTGGTATTTTTTTGTAGTGGCCTTAAAGTTTCCGTTAGCCCCCTCGGGAAATAAAACCACAAGATTATTTTTTTTAAGAAAAGAAATGCCGTTGGCATAAGTGGCTTCAATGAAGCCAAGTTTTTGCGCAGGTAGGGCTGTTTTTTCCGTCAGAAACCAAAGATGATGGGTCATCACGCGGGGAATTCGTTTGGTATTTTCCTGTAAAATGTAAGCTAAAATCATGGCATCAAAACCGGAAAACCCCGAATGATTAGGGGCAATAATGACGGGGCCTTTCAGCGGAATATTTTCAAGGCCCTCTATTTCAAGACGAAAGTATTTTTTCATTAATTCCATGAACAGTCTGGGGAATACTTTGTAAAGCAAAGCGTCCGTATCAAGCTGACGGAGATTAAAAATTTTTTCTTTGGGTTTTTTTAAAAAATTGATCATGA
>JAYUCH010000097.1:0-6556 GCA_043740435.1 Bdellovibrionales bacterium
GACAATTACAAGAGGATTTTTTTATTAGTTCACAGGACTTTTCGCTTTTGAGTGGTGGATAGGTGACAGATTAGATGAAAAAGAAAAATGGTGGCCAGAGACGGAATTGAACCGCCGACACAAGGATTTTCAGTCCTCTGCTCTACCGACTGAGCTACCTGGCCACTTCTTAAAAAAAGATAGAACGTGAACAAGAAAATTAACGATTCAGCGTATTTAAGTCAACCAGAACTGTGGCTAACCGCTAACGCTGAACCTGTTCGAAGGCTTGCTTTAAATCGGCGATCAAATCATCACAATCTTCAACTCCGACTGATAATCTGATTAAAGAGTCATCAATACCTAACTTTTTACGTTGATCAGCAGGCACAGACGCGTGCGTCATGATGGCCGGATGCTCGATTAACGATTCAACTCCACCCAAAGATTCGGCCAAAGCAAAGACTTGCACTGATTCTAGAAATTTTTTCGATGCGGGAAGGCCACCTTTTATAAAAAAAGTGATCATTCCACCGAAGCCGTGCATTTGTTTTTTTGCTAGCTCAAACTGCGGATGAGATTTAAGCCCGGGATACACAGTCTTTTCCACAAGTGGATGAGTTTGTAGATATTCAGCAACCTTCATGGCATTTTCGGCGTGGGCTTTCATGCGAAGAGGTAAAGTTTTTAAACTTCGAAGCGCTAAGAACGAATCAAATGCACCTTGGATTCCACCCATCGAATTACTTAAAAAAGCCAATCGTTCCGCAATTTTTTGATCGCAAGTCGCAGCGACTCCGCCGACCACATCACTGTGGCCACCGATATATTTCGTTGCTGAATGCACAACAATATCAGCACCTAGTTCAAGCGGACGCTGAAAGTAGGGTGACATAAATGTGTTATCTACCACCACCAAAATATTTTTTTGCTTAGCTAACTGTGCGATGGCCTGAATATCAGTTAATTTTAAAGTCGGATTCGTTGGAGTTTCTAACCACACCATTTTGGTATTTGGTTTAATCGCTTTAGAAAAATTCTCAGTCTGAGTCAAATCGACAAAAGAAAATTCAAATCCGTCGTTTTTTAAAACTTTATCAAACAAACGATATGTTCCGCCGTACATATCATCCATCGCAATAACATGATCGCCTTGTTTTAATAAATGTAAAATTGTCGTCGTGGCTGCACACCCCGAAGCAAAAGCAAATCCATATTTGGCGCTTTCAAGATTGGCCAAACAATCTTCGTACGCTTTTCTGGTCGGATTATGAGTTCTTGAATACTCCCAACCCTGATGCACCCCTGGTGACTGCTGCACATATGTCGAGGTCAAATAAATCGGCGTCATGATCGCGCCCGTTGTTGGATCTGGTGACTGGCCTGCATGAATGGCGCGCGTATTAAATTTTAAACTGTCTTTTATTTTACTCATAGTTTTTCATTTCTTCTGAAGCTAAAACTTCAAGATTGAAAGCGGTTTCCATTACTTTTTTATCTAAAAGGCCGTTTTCGACCATCCACTTATCATTAAATACTTTACTTAAATATGCTTTTCCCGAATCGGGCATGACGACCACGATTTTGGATGGTTTTGCTAAGGTTTCCGCATATTTCATCGCACCAACTAAAATAAGTCCACCCGATGGGCCGACACAAAGACCTTCTTCTAAAACTAATCTACGAGTCATCGAAAAAGCCTCTTGGTCGTTCACTTTCACAAATCCATCGAAAAGTTTAAGGTGGCAGTTTTCTGGCAGCATATCTTCCCCGACACCTTCCACTTTCCAAGTACCTGGGGGATCAACAATTTTTCCATGGTTATACAAATCAGCTAAGATACTACCGATAGGATCTGCACAAATAACTTTTACGTTTGGATTTTTCTCTTTAAGGTACTTGGAAACTCCAGAAAGAGTTCCACCCGTTCCAACGCCAGCAACAAAAACATCAATTTCACCCCGTGTTTGATTCCATACTTCGGGGCCTGTTAAATTGTAATGCACGTCAAAATTGTCAGGATTGTGATACTGATTCGTGTAAAGACAATTTCCGGTCTTGGCTTGCAATGATGTTGCAATTTTTTTTGCAACCGAATAATGACTGCGCGGATCTTCGGGCTCGACACCGTTCGGAGTAATCACGACTCGGGCACCGTAAGCTCGCAACATGGATCTTTTTTCATCCGACATTTTTGCTGGTAAAACAAAGATGCATTTATATCCTTTTACTGCTGCGACTAAAGCTAAACCCATTCCAGTATTTCCAGCGGTCGCTTCAACAATGTAGCCGCCAGGTTTTAGTTCTCCGCGTTTTTCTGCAGCTTCGACAAAGGCCAAAGCAATTCGATCTTTTATCGATCCCGCAGGATTAAAATATTCCATTTTAGCAAAGTACTGGTGTTTCGAATTTCCAGCCACTTTGTGAAGCTTCACAAGCGGTGTGTCGCCGATCGTTTCTAGAATTGAATCAGATATAGATAAACTCATGCTGTTTTTTCTTTCATTGGCCGTTTGTTTTTATTTTTGGACAAAAACACCAATACATCTGACATTAGAATAATAATATCTGCACTGTAAGGTATTCCTAAAATATTTGTTTTCGATTTAATTAGCTCAACATTTGGATTAGCTTTTGAAAGTTCTAAAACCAGTTGATTGATATGCTCGTTACCGTAATTCATGATACAAAGCCCCTTCCGTGGTGGTTTCATAAAAATATCGTCGCCGACCAATTTTCACAACTGATTTATTAAAGCTGCAGCATCTTTAAAGCGGGCACGATTATTAGCATCATCAGCGCAGGAAATATCAACCCCATCAATGGAATCATCAATAATAGCGGAAGCTTAGCAATGTGGCTTTGAATTTCATCATCACAGCTTAGAATAATTTCTTGTTCGTAAGCTTTCAAAGCTTCTAAGATGCTTTGACCCTTCAGTCCCATTTCCAGTAAAGCTAGCAAGTGCCGCCGAGATGCACGCAAATCCCGAGTGCTCAGTTGCTCGTTATGAGACTGCAACTGTTGAAACCACCGGTTCACGAAATGGCTTAGATCATTCTGCAAGCCTCTGGTTAAGAAAGCTTTTATTCCATTAGATACGGAATGTCCCTTTTCTAAAGAACGCTTCACATCCCACAATAGAACCAATGTGGGTGTTATGTTTTCCATTTAATCCGCCCACCCAGCCAAAAAATAAGAATTTCACCTAAAATAAGTAGAATAACCGAGACAGAAATAACTAGAGGCTCTTGATTCAAACGAAAGTGATGCCAACTTAATAAAAAAATTCCGCAATAAATAAAAACAGCAACGAAAGCCTGCGCTTGAATTTGCTTTGTAACTTGTCCGGACCTATGTCTCAAATTGCGCTGAATCTTTAAACCTTCACGATATGAAACTAATTGATCAATCACTTTGGCAGAAGACTTCAAAATAAGTTCTAATTCCTGAAAATAAAACTGCTGACTCTTTAAAATTGAATTTAAAGATACGTTTTCATGTTCAAAACAAAATAAACTGGGTTTAAAGACATGTTTTTCCCATTCCGAAAGATGACTGTATGTCGTTTTCAAACTTGATTGCGCTGATTTTCCTGTCTTCATTACAAGAATAATCTCATCAATAAATGAAATGCAGCGCTGATTAAAGGTTCTTTTCGCAAAAAAAGTTAATATCTTCGGTAAAAAGATCAAGCTCTGCAAAAATATACCGATATAAATAACAGTCAGTACAAAAAGTTCTTTGAAAATAAGTGGTAAGTAGATCGGAATTTGAAAAAAACAGAACAGTACAATCACTTTTCTTTGATTAATCAGTTCAAATTTCTGTAGATACGTCAAAATTCGGAAAATTATTATGAATCCGAACAGCGAAATCAGGATCTCAAGCATTTATCGACCTCGTTTTAGAGATCGATGATCGCAAAATCGATGCAAGAAATATTTTTGTTGACGAAGCTTGTCGTTTTATTAACAATTTTATTAAGGAAGACTGAAAGGTCTAAACAACAACAACTGTGAAATCAGAAATGAAATCACACAAGGGAGATTTACAATGGCAAAGAAGAAAGCAAAAAAAGCTACTAAAAAAGCTGCTAAAAAAACTGCAAAAAAAGCTACTAAAAAGAAAAAGAAGTAGTTTTTTTTAAAGCATTAGCTTTAAAAACCCTTGGTATTAAAACCAAGGGTTTTTTTATGTCTAAAATTTTCTTTGAAGTTTTATAAGATTGCTAAGTGTACGAAATAACTAGGTTTAAATTCCAAAATTAAAAAGCTAAATTTAATTTAGTAATAATAAATTATTCCCACAGCACCCGCTGGAATGACTGTCGATTTTTGTAATTCAGCTAACATGACAAGCTCTCCGAAAAAATTAACTCCGGACAATTCGCCTTCCAATTGATTGTATTCTAAACCCGCGCTGGCCACAAAAAAATCAGCGCTGAAACGATTATTTTTAATTTCATCACGGCTTAAAACACGCTTTAAAATATCCGAATCACCTGCTGAACTCGAGCTTCCTGATGAATTAAACCACTTCGAATACCCGACTTTTGTGTAGGGTGATAAGTAATTGCCAATAAAATTATGTTTCCAACCTAAGTTGAACGAATTGTAACTTGGGCCCGTTCCCAAACCAATGACCACTGCTTCTGAAGAATCAAGATTGATTTCCGTATTTAAGCCTAACAAACCGGTTGCTCCACCCGTAATGAGTCCAATACCGAATTTTTTGTAAGATTTCATTTCCAAATTAGAGCCATAAAGCTCTACACCATCAGATGCAAAGTTTTGGTACTTATTAAATATGGATTGGCTTGGGCTTGAGTTTCTTGCAGCCCCTGAAAGACTTGACTGAGCATAAGTTAAAGAACAGACGCAGAAAACAACCGCAAATATTTTTTTCATATAACCTCGAGTTGATAATTAAATTATCATCAGTCTTATAAATATCGCTCTGCCGATCAAGCTAAATCCAACAACGTGCTCAAATAGTTGCCACCAAAAAGTTTCTGCGCTGAAATGATTTACTCATGACTCGGATTGATCTGACTTGTTCTTTACTGCGTAATCTTCTAAAACTTTTAGGTACACAAATTTCATAATTTTAGCTCTTAACCGAGCTTTCACTTTACCGAAGGAGATCAAAATGGCTTTTACGTCACACAAAAGAAAAAAAATTGCAGTTATCGGTGCCGGTTTTGTTGGTTCGACAACGGCTCACTGGGCCGCGCAAAAAGAATTAGGTGACGTATTCTTGGTTGATATCAATGAAGGTGCTGCCATCGGAAAATCCATGGATCTGATGCAGTCATCGACGATCGAAAAATTTGATACGCGAGTAAAAGGCACTTCTAACTATGCCGACATTGCGGGGGCTGACGTCGTTATTTTGACCGCGGGGATGCCACGTAAACCCGGCATGAGTCGCGATGAATTAGTTGGAATAAATGCTAAGATCGTTAAAGACTGCTGTGCGGGAATCAAACAGCATGCTCCGGATTCAATTGTTATCGTTGTCTGTAATCCGATGGATGTTATGGCAGTTTACGCAAAACAACAGCTGGGATTTCCACGTGAACGAGTCATCGGCATGGGCGGATCGCTTGATTCCGCACGATTCCGTGCTTTTATTGCCGAAGAACTGAATGTTTCTATTAAAGATGTTACCGGAGTGGTTTTAGGAAATCACGGTGATGCTATGATGCCTGTAGTACGAACGGCCGCTGTTAGCTCAGTGCCGTTAATTGATTTACTTTCTATCGAAAAAATTAACGCCATCGTGGCTCGAACGAAACAAGCCGGTGCCGAAATTGGTGGTCATTTAAAAACGGGTTCTGCTTATTATGCTCCGTCTCGGGGTGCCATTGAAATGGCAGAAGCTATATTAAAAGACCAAAAACGAATCATTCCTTGTGCTGTTGAATTGAACGGAGAATTCGGTGTGAATGACAAGTTAATGGTGGGCGTGCTTTGCCAATTAGGCGGCGCCGGAATGGAAAAAATTATTGATTTCAAAATGAATGCGGACGAAAAGGCTGAATTTGATAAATCAGTAGAAGCTGTTCGCACGTTAGTATCTGCATTAAAAACTGTTCAGTAAAATAGGAAATAACAAATGAATATTCATGAATATCAGGCGAAAGAAGTTTTAAGAAAATTCAATGTAACAACATTGAAAGGCAAAGTCGCTAATTCACCCGACGAAGCCGTTAGTGTTGCCAAAGAAATTGGTGGCAGTATTTGGGTGGTCAAAGCCCAGATTCACGCCGGTGGTCGCGGCAAAGGTGGCGGCGTGAAAATCGCTAAATCTTTAGACGAAGTTCATTCTTTAGCAGCAGCGATGCTAGGTATGACTTTAGTGACTCATCAAACAGGGCCTGAAGGAAAAAAAGTTCATAAAATATTTGTTGAAGCTGGCTGCAACATCGCCAAAGAGTATTATGTTGCATGTTTAATTGACCGCGCAACCGGCCGAGTTGCCATGATGGCTTCCAGCGAAGGCGGCGTAGATATCGAAGAAGTCGCTGAACACAACCCAAGCGCTATCGTTAAAGTTGATATTGATCCCGTGA
>JAYUCH010000098.1:0-18589 GCA_043740435.1 Bdellovibrionales bacterium
GCAGTGACGTGCGCCGCATGACAAGAAGATCTTGGTGCACGACGAAAAAAATTGAGAATCTAAAAAAACATCTGCTGCTGTACCAAATTTATAATAATAGTTATGTGTTAACTTAAAATTCTATTTATTCATTGCTTAAAATAATGATTACCACTTAATAAATTTTTATATCGATCTAAATCAAACATTCTGGATAGTTACGGTTTTGTTTTGGGGTCGTTGCGCACAGTTATGTGGGGCAGTTTCTAATAAATAAATTGCTGGTGTAATTTTTGAACAACCTGGGCTCCCTCAGATTCTTTCACTAAAAAACAAAAGTTATGCTTACTGGCTCCTAAGCAAATCATGCGAACGTTCACGTCTGAAATGGCTTCAAATATTTTTTTAGCAAGACCTGCCGTGTGATTAATATTATTCCCGATCAAACTAACTAGGGCTAAATTTTCTTCGATTTGCACATCGGCCGTTTCCGACAAGTCCTGGATTAATTTTTTATTTAAAAGCGTGCTATCATCCAAAGTTAGCGACACGCTGATTTCACTGGTGGTGATAGCATCGATACTGACTTTATGATGATTAAATATTTTAAAAATACCGTATAAAAATCCATGACTATGAAGCATTTCCGGAGTCGATAGGGTCACTAAGATCTGTTTTTTCCGCAGTGCTATAGCTCGGACCAGGGGTCTGTCTGAAACCTCTTTTAAGACCCAAGTTCCTTTTTGATCAGGATCAAAACTTGAACCTACGAAAATAGGTATATTTTTTCGAATGGCCGGAATCAAAGTGGCAGGATGCAGAATTTTAGCACCAAATGTCGCAAGCTCTGAAGCCTCTTGAAATGAAATTTCTTTTAATGATTTTGCTTCTGGACATAGCCTAGGATCCGTCGTGGCAATGCCTGGAACATCAGTCCAGATTTCTAATTTATCAGCCCCAATTGCTTCCGCGAACAGGGCCGCCGAGTAATCGCTGCCGCCGCGGCCTAAAGTGGTGGTTTTACCCTCTAGCGTTTCGCCAATAAAACCTTGCGTTACAAACAACACCCCGGCTTGAAGTGGTTTTGCTAAGTGTGAAGCCGCCAAGTCAGACATGACATCAATCAGAGGGCGCGCTTTTCCGAACTGATCATCTGTTTTTAAAATCGTGCGCGCGTCTAATAACTGAACTGGAATTTTTTCTGCAAGTGTCATCAGCGCCTGAGTAAATAAAACAGAAGACAATCGTTCTCCAAAACTTTGAATAAAATCCAACGCTTTTAAAGAACAGTCCTTCAATAAAAAAATACCGTGCGCCAGGGATTCAAGTTCGGTCATCAACAAGCTCATATTTTCAAAAGTAACTTCCGCAGAATTTAAGTCCGTGGCAATTTGCTGATGATTGGCTTTGATTTTATTTAAAATGATTTCGACATCGGGCCATGATTTTTTTTCGGCTACCAAAGCTAATTCGATTAATGAATTGGTTGTGCCAGAAGTAGCTGAAACAACGACGATATTAGATTTTTGATTCAGCGAAACCTGGGCACTTTGAAGCATGCATCGGGCATCACCCATCGACGTGCCACCAAATTTGGATACGACCAGATTCTTCATAAGCTTTTGAAACTAAACGAGGTTTGTAATATTTTCAACGAGCAATCAGGGCCGTTACAATTTTGAACTTATCGTTTAAACTGCGATTTGCGCAGCGCAATATATTAAGTTTTTTCAGGTTTTTAATTGAAACTTAATAAGTTTTCAAGCGATGTTAGTGACACATTTAAGTTATGAGTTTGTTCCCAAATATAAGCTGACAATAGGGGTTGGCGTATCTACCAGGCACCGTAAAGGCCTGACTACTTGGAGAGTTATCATGAAAGTTAAAGCACTGGTTCTACGGTCTTTGTTCGTTATCAGTTTCTTGTTTCAGTCCTTCGCTCTGGCTTCGGGATCTTTTCCAGACGGTCCCGAGTTAAAAGAAACTCCAGGCTCTTTGTGCCTCAGCGGCTCGAAACGCTACCCAGAAAACATCACTTACTGTGTACGTGATGTAACCAGTGATTTAAAAAAACAAATTATCCGCATGTATGACCAAGAATTCGGTTACAGCATTCAAAAATTACCGCGTGATCAATTCAAGATTGATCACTTTATTCCACTTAGCATCGGTGGCAGCAATTCAATGAATAATTTGTGGCCACAACACCGATCGGTTTACGAAATAACTGACCCTATCGAACAGCTTTTATCTGAAAAAATATCTCAGGCAAAAATCAAGCAAGAAGAAGCGATCAAGCTGATCAAAGAAGTAAAATTAAATTTATCGAAAGCTCCGGAAATAGAACACTATTTACAAAGTTTGTAAGTTGAGTTTTATAATAAAACTTTAAAAGTTACAAAATTCGTTTAATCAGATGAAAGCCGAATCGGGAACGAATCGGCTTTTTTGTTATTTCGCCAGGTTTTAGTAGTAAAGCGGCAGCTTCGAAATCAGAATCGGCCTTTCCAATTTGAATAATACCTAAATCTCCGCCATTTGCTGAGGACGCACAAACCGAGAATTTTTTTGCTAATTCTGCAAAAGATTTTTCGAGATTTGATTTTTTAAGTAAATCCTCGGCTTCGTACTGATGTTTTACTAAAATGTGGTGCACGTGATAATTCTTCATTGTAAACGGGGCACTTTTTCTAAAGCGATTTCGTATTCCATAATCAAGTTTTTCATAATCTGTGAGCACGGTAAAATTTCCTCGATCAATCCAACGGATTGTCCTGCGCTCCAAACCGTTTTCCAACTGGCGCCGGTGGCGGCCAATTCTAAAGATTTCGAACCCATCCCGTGAATCAGTGCTGTCACAATTTTTTTTGTTAAAGGTTTATCTTTTAAAATTTTAAAAAACCATGGCAAATCTAAACCGATTTTTTGAATATAAGGGGTATTAATCACCGAAGCGGGCGTACCACTTAGTCGTGTCGTTAATACGATGTTTTCCGGAGTGCTGTTCAATATCGCGTTTTTATAGTTCGCATCGACAGTCGCTTCTGTGCAGGCAATAAAACGTGTTCCAATCGACACCGCTGAAGCCCCCAACGTCAACATACTGGCCATGGTGGCGCCATCGGCTACTCCGCCTGCTGCAATAACGGGAATGGATAGTTTTTTTTGGAGCCAACTGACTAAAACGATCGAAGATATAGGCCCTGCGTGCCCGCCGGCTCCGCTACCGACTGCGATAACTCCGTCGGCCCCTAGATCTTGAACTTTTTTAGCGTGTTCTAAGTTAATGACATCACAAATAACTTTGGCTCCGTTTTTATGCGCGTCTGCGATGACTTGTTTGGGTGACCCCAATGAAGTAATAAAAAGTTCTACGCCCTGATCAAGGGCTATTTTCAAATCTGCAGAGGCCCGTAAATTACTTTTGTTGACGATGATATTAACCCCAATCGGCTTTTTTGTACGAGCCTTTATTTCCTGTAAAGCCTTTTTGACGTTTTCTGCCGGTCGGTAATTTAAGGTCGGGAAAGTTCCAATGCCACCAGCTTCACTGATCGCCACAACCATATCCACGTTCGAAACTAAAAACATGGGCGCACCAATAATGGGGTACTGTATTCCTAACATTTTAGTAAAAGCTGTTTCGATCTTTTGCACAGATTCAGTTTGCGCTGAAATAACAGCCTAGGCTAGAATTTTTCCATGAGTAAAATGCAAAATTTTAAAAATAATCTTTTTCTGTCTCTTTACGCTTGGACCAAAATTCCTTTAATAGCTTTCTGCTCGCCAAAAATTATCGAAATGTCCGATACGCGCACAGTTTTAAAAATCAAATTAGGCTTTCGCACTAAGAATCATCTTTCTGCTATGTATTTTGGTGCCCTGGCCATTGGCTCTGAATTATGTATTGCTTTACTGGCTGTAAAAAAAATTAAAGATTCAGGGGTAGCCATTGATTTTTTATTTAAAGACTACAACGCGCAGTTTTTAAAAAGGGCCGAAGGTGATGTGCTGTTTATTTGTGAAGAAGCCCATGTTGTTATTGAACAAATTAACCAGGCTAAAAATTCAACAGAGCGAATCAACCGGACCATGACGGCCTATGCCATCGTCCCATCCATCAGTGAAACCGAACGGGTGGCCACTTTTACCCTGACATTATCTGTGAAACGACGTAATTTAATTTCTTAATTCGGTTGTTTTTTGCAGGGAGTGCTAATGTCTAAACGCGATATTTTTGGTGATGAACTTAATGTTAAAGCTGCAACTGATTTTGCATCCTTATTTGAAGGCTCGGCAAAAATAGTCGGAGGTAAATTAAAAAATGGTGATGGTTTCGTCGCTGAAATTTTATCAATTGGTAAAGAAGAAGCTTTTTTAACGACTCCGATTTCCAGTGATGCCGTGATTTTAAAATCCGAGCTGTTAGATGAAAACAAAGAATTAAAATATAAAGTCGGCGATCGATTAGATGTCATTGTGGTGAACGCAAAAAACGGAGAAATCCGCGTCGTTAAAAAAGGTTCTCGAAAAGCCAGCTCGGACATGGATTCGATCGAAGATGCTTTTGACATGGAAATGCCGATTGAAGGCCGCGTCACCGAAGTGTGTAACGGTGGATTTAGGGTTAATATATTAGGTAAAATTGCATTTTGTCCGGTCAGCCAAATGGATTATAAAATTACCGATCATCAAAGCTATGTCGAAAAAAAGTTTGATTTCATCATCACTAAATATGAACCAAAGGGCCGAAACATTGTGATTTCACGCCGCCAACTTTTAGATTTAAACAAGGCTGAAAAAGAAGGAAGCTTCCTACAAAACACAAAACCCGGTGATATTATGCCAGGGAAAGTGACTCGCTTAGAAAAATTCGGTGCTTTCGTAGATATCGGCGATGGCGTTGAGGGGTTAGTTCATATTTCTGAAATTGGTTGGTCAAGGTTACAAGATCCGAGTGAAGTCGTATCCGTTGGACAAACTGTGTCTGTGATGGTTCTAAAAGTTGATGACATCGATAGCCGTCTTAAAATTTCCTTATCAATCAAACAAGCTGGCGGCGAAGGCGACCCATGGATGAAAGTGCCACAAAATTTTCCTGTCGGATCCATTCACAAAGGCAGCATCGAGAAAAAAGAACTTTTTGGTTTTTTTGTGAATATTGCTCCGGGTGTGACTGGCTTACTACCAAAGTCAAAATACCGGGATTCTGTCGATTTTCAAAATATTGAAATGAAGAAAAAAGGCGATTCAATTTCCGTTCAGATTGATGAAATTTTATTCGAGCAAAAGCGAATTTCATTGGGCCTACCGACTGAGGCCGAAGATTTGTCTTGGAAAGATCATAATGCAAAAGCTGGTTTTACAAATAGCGGTCTTGGAAATTTAGCAGAGATGCTAAAAAAGAAATAAATTTTTTAAACGAACTTAATTCGATTTTGCCGCTGCTAAAAATTTTTGAACAACAGAAATTTTGGTAACGTCTTCGCCGCGGCAGGCATCTTCAGCGCAGATTTTTGATACTCTGCAAGTGCCTTGGTGTTCGTAATCCATTTCACCACGAACAAGGACACCTTCTAAAAATCCAGTTTCAGTATTAAACACCGCCGAGCCCGAGCTTCCACCATATGTGTCCAGACTAGCACGAAAAAAATCATCGAAAATCATTCGAACCGCTCCGCCAGTGGTAATCTTAGTTGGCAAGTCACCCGGATGACCAATAACAACAAGCGAATCCGAAAGATTTATTTCTCCAGAAGGTCTTAATTGAAGTGGTTGGTGATTGGTGACCACACGGTCTAATCGAATCAGCGAAAAATCGGCACCTTCAGTGTTGTGTTCAGTTTTGATAATTTCTTTGCAATGATAAATGTCCTGATTCAGCACAAAATCGGGATTTTCATTCATCAGTTTTATCGAAAAGCCAAAAATAAAAGCGGTATCTTCACATTTAGAAATGGTATCCACGCAGTGACCGGCTGTCAGAATAATATCGGGCCCAATAAGACTTCCGGAGCAAAAACCAAGCGTGCTTTGTTCGCGGTATTTTTCAGTCGGACATAGATTCATTTGCTGACCGTAATTTGCCAAATTCAAATTGGTTTTTTCTGCATCGAAGGTGCTCAAATCATTTTTGCTAACTAATGCCACTGTTGCATCGGTTAGAAGTTTTAAGCGGTTATCTGTAACTTGATACAAATCCAAGCGGCCATCGGTTCCATAAATGACGTTTGTCGCTAACTTCTGATTGTTAAAGTCAGCATTTGGTTTGTTCCAAGGGCTGCAGCCCAGAACGACAAACAGACAAAACGGAAGTACAGGCTTTGAAATAAGAAATTTTAATTTTTTCAAAAACCCCTCTGCAGCCTGGACGTTTGGTTGTCCGATTTAGGTTAAAGTGATCGACATTTTATTAAAATAATCGAAAGATAGAACTCACTTTGCAAACTTCCAGTTTGCTGACTTTTTAAGGAGAACCATGAATCTAGTTACTAAAATTGCAGCTCTGGGTCTAGTTATGTTCTTAAGCTCGGTTAGTTTTTCTCAGTACTCAGGGCACGGGGTTGAATCGATTGACTCAAATACGCTAAAAAAATACGCACCTCCAGCTTTATCTGCGGAAATGGCTAATAAATTAAAAAAGTTATTTGATGTTTCTGCGCCGGGTATGGGGATGCTTTCTCCGGATAAAAAAACACTGTACTTCACGTGGAAAGTAACCGGTCAGTCCCATGTTTGGAAAATTGACGGACCTAAAAGTTTTCCGGTGCAATTAACCAGTGGTACAGATGCAGTTTCAATCAGCGAAGTGGCGCCCAATGGTCAGTTTTTAATAATTTCAAAAGATATTAACGGAGAAGAAAATCCTGGTTTATTTAAACTGGATTTAAAAACAGGCCTTATTGAAGAGCTTTTTCGTAAAAAGAAAGTGCAAGCCGGATTCAATTTCATCACCGATGATTCAGAAAATATTTATTTTTCTGCCAATGATAAAAAAGCTGATTCCTATTCAATCTATAAAATGAAGCTGGCAGATAAATCCATTGAAACCATTTATGACGGTGAGGGCTACTGGGCCGTTGCAGATCAAAAAAATAATGGCCAAAGTTTGCTGCTGATGAAATTAAACGGTGCCAAGCAAAGTGAATTCTTTGACTTTAATCCAAAGACTAAAGAGTTAATGCCAATTATTGGCCAAGGTGAAAAAAACGAATACGAAGTTAGCTACGCGAGCTTACCAAATCAGTATTTGGTTCTCACAAATAAACTCAGTGATTTTAAAAAATTATACGTCTTAGATACTAAAAATAAAAAAGATTTAAAACCAATAACTGCTATTGATTTAAATCATGATGTGGCTGGCTTTTCTATAGATGAAAAGCGTACGCGCATTGTTTACAATATCAATCGCGGGGGCTACACCGAGCTTCGTGCAATGAACGCAAAAAATTATAAAAACATTGAAATTCCAAAATTCAAACAAGCCGATCATGTCTTCAGTGGTAAAACCACGCGTGATGGAAAAATAACGATGCTTGGCATTGTTACTTCGAAAGCGCCCCGGGCTAGTTACTCTTACGACTGGCAAACAAAAAAATTAACTCAGTGGGTAGTTCCTTCGGCGCCCGAGGTGGATTTGTCAAAATTTGCGGTCTCTGAATTGATGTATTATACAACCAAAGATAATGTGCAAATTCCCATGTTTGTTCGGTTTCCTGAAAACTGTAAATTATCATCTGAAAAGAAAACTTTGGAAAAAATATTGGACTGTCCGGTTGTGGTTCATTTTCATGGCGGACCAGAAGGCCAAAGTGAACCCGGATTTAGTACGATGGCTCAAGCTTTCGTGAATGAAGGTTTTGTTTTTGTAGAACCCAATGTGCGCGGCAGTGATGGCTATGGAAAAAAATGGATCGATATAGACAACGGACCACTCAGGGAAAATGTAATCACAGATATCGAAGATGCTTCAATCTGGATTAAAAAAAATTGGAAAAAATCAAACGGTGAAGCGCCCGCCGTTGGAGTCATGGGTTGGAGTTACGGCGGTTATTCAACATTACTTGCAATGACCCGGTTTGCTGGCGCGTATCAGGCGGGTGTTGCCTTGGTTGGAATGAGTAACTTAGTTTCTTTTTTAAATAACACAGCTCCGTACCGCAGAGCCCTTCGGATGTCTGAATACGGAGATCCCGATAAAGACAAAGAGGCTTTGATGAAATTATCTCCGATCACTTACGTTGATCAGGTCAAGTCGCCGCTGATGATTATTCAAGGAGCTAACGATCCTCGCGTGCCTGTCGGGGAAGCTGTACAAGTTCAACAGGTGCTTGATAAAAAAAATATTCCGAGTCAGTTGATTGTTTTTGCTGACGAAGGCCATGGTTCCAGCAAAAAGGAAAATCAAATTCTGGAAATTGGTAACATGATCGAGTTTTTTAAAAAGCATTTGATTCGTTAGTTTTTTGATTTTTCTTAACAAATTCAATTGTTTAGAAAAAATCAAACGATTGATTTAATAATTCATGACTTCCTGAACAGTTCGCTATATCTTTTCGATATCGGAGTTCTGTTTTATGGCTGAGTTGCAGCAAGATTCAAAAAATTCAATCCTGACGGCCGCCGCAAAATTATTTGCAAAACTTGGCTTAGATAAATGCAGCACGCGAGAAATCGCCAAGCTTTCGAATTCAAATATTTCATTAATTTCTTATTACTTTGGTGGCAAAGAAGGCCTTTACCGCGAAGTCATGAGAACATGTGCCCTGGAAATACGTGAACATGTTCAAGCCCGCATCGACAGTTCCAAAGATTTGCCCATGACTGAAAATCTTTTTCGTTCTGAAGTGGAATCAGTTATTGAGTCTATTATTTTTTTTCAAATGAAATACCCTGAGGTTTCGCAGATATTTGCTCGTGAAAAGTTAACTCAGTTGCAACATTCCGAAGAAATCCACCAAGAAATATTTTATCCTTTGGTGCAAAGTTTTATGCAAACATTTAAGCGGGCTCAGTCAGCCGGTTTTGTTCGGACTGAAATAAATCCAGCCTTGTTTTTTTTGTTCATGTCCGAAGGAATTTGGGGCTTTTTTGAAATGCAACGATGTCCGACGCCTTTGGCCGAAGAGTTTCCAAAATTTATTAATGATCCGAGTGAATTAAAAAATCAAATTGCCAGAATATACATTGAAGGAGCCCTTTTATGAAAATCACTACACATGCTTTATTGTTTTGTTCGATATTTAATTTAATCTCAAGCCGTGCCCAGGCTCTTAATTTGAATGAGTACATGCAACTGGTTAAAAAAAATAACAAAGTTTTTGTAGGGCTGAACTCTTCTTTAGATGCGGCAGACGATAAGCTTAAAGGCGGTGATGTTGTATTAGCTCCTGTTTTAACGGCTGGTTATTCGGTAGCCGTTGATAAATCTTTACCAAGCACGTTCGGTACGCGACGAGAAGACACCCAGTACAGCTTGGGCCTTGCAAAAAAGTTCACGACAGGGACTAGCTTAAGTTTGAATGCAAAAACAGACCAATTTTTAAATGATGGAATCCCGGCACCGGTCGATCAGTTTTCAACAGGGGGTGTGGGACTCAGTTTGTCGCAGTCTTTGTGGAAAGATTTTTTTGGCAAGGGTACTCGGCTTCGTCAAAGTCGTGAAATGGCCGTGAACCAGTTTGAAAAATTACGTATTGATCTACAAATTCGACTAACTACTTCTGATGCGGAGTCTGTTTTTTGGGATTATGCTTTTGCGCAGGATGATTTAAAATTAAAAAAATCAAATTTAGAGCGTGCGCAGCGCCTTGAAAAGTGGACTTCGAACCGAGTCAGTAATGGTATCAGTGATCGTGGTGATTTAATGAACGTCAAAGCTTTGGCAGCACTGCGCGAAGTGCAGTATCTAAGTGCAGAAGATGAAATTAAAACGCAAGAAACTAAACTGCGTGAATACATGGGCCTAATTGACAGTCAACCAACACCGGAAGTAAATGAAAATGCGACTCTGTTCAGAGATGAAGTGAATCAACTGTTTAAAAGTAAAAAAAATATCATTAAAATTGATTCTTATCTGGCAAGTTTAGAGGCTCAGACCAAACAATTGGTCGCCGAAGAAATTAAAGACAGCCAGCGACCTGATTTGGCATTGGTAGCATCCTATACCACCAGTGCTTACAACCGTGAATACAGCCAAGTGACGCAAAATATTGGCTCTACCGATCGGCCGAAAACTTATATCGGGGTTAATTTTAATTGGGCTTTCGATACAGAATCAAAATCAGCTTTTGTATCCGCTGCAATCAAAGATGCTTTAGCATCCCAGTACATCGCAGAAAGAAATTTAGTTTTAGGTAAAAACGCGTGGACTGATCTGATTCGAAAATATGAAATTACAAAACAAAATGTAATGACCTTAGAAAAAGTGGCCCAGTTTCAACGAGAACGCGCCAAAGCCGAGCAAGACAAATTTAATAAAGGCCGCACCGTCACGGCGAATGTCGTTACGGCAGAAACAGAGGCGGCCGAGGCCGAAGTTAATTTATTACGAGTCAAATCAGGTTTAAGAAAATTAGAATCTTCAAGTTTGTTGTTTATCGTCTTATAAGGAGCCTTTATGAATTTAGCTGAATTATCAATTAAACGACCTATTTTTATTACGTGTATTGTATCCCTCATGTTGGTGCTGGGATACACGTCCTTAAAAAAAATGCCTGTTGATCAGTTTCCGGATGTTACTTTTCCAGTGGTTTTTATCGAAGTGGCTTACCCGGGAGCTTCACCGTTGGACGTGGAACGACAGGTTTCAAAAGTAGTGGAAGATCAATTATCATCGCTTCCAGGTCTAGAGGACTTATCGTCTTTTAATTTTGACTCCGCTGGGGTTGTCGTCATTAAATTCAGACTGGGAACAGATATCAAAGAAGCTGAACAGCAAGTTCGTAACCGCGTTTCAAATATCAGAAATAAATTGCCGAAAGATGCATTAGATCCAGTGATTCGTCGTTTAGATCCTGCCGATCAACCCATCGTCAGTATTGCGATCAATTCCAAGATGGTTGCAGGTGAATTGTTTGACGTGGTTAACGAAATTATTAAACCCCAGTTTGAACGACTGCAAGATGTGGGTTTGGTGCGAATTATTGGTGGCCGAAAAAAAGAAATTCAAGTTCTGGTTGATAAACAAAAATTACAAGACCGTCAGATTTCGATGTTGCAAGTTGCAAAAAAAATTGAAGACACTTCGAAAGATATTCCTTTGGGAAAAGTCGAAAACAGCCAAAACGAAACGCTTTTACGCGCTATCGGAGAATTCAGTAATCTTGAAGATTTAAAAAATGTAGCTGTCAGTTTTACGGGCTCAGACAGATCTGTAAAATTATCTGAAATTGCCACGATTTCTCGAGGTTTAGTTACGGCTCAGAAATTTTCGTCGATTGACGGAAAAACAGCTTTGTTTTTGGAAGTGTACAAACAATCGGGCGCTAACACCGTTGCAGTTTCTGACCGAGTAAAAGAAAAAATTTCAAGTGTGAATGAAATTTTAAAAATTAAGAACATTGACGCATCGGCCGCGATGTTGCGTGACGGATCGGTGCCCATTCGACTGAATGTTTTAGACGTTAAAGAAAGTATTCTTATAGGTATTTTACTTTGTATTGTCGTGGTGTTTTTCTTTTTAGGTTCAGCGAAATCGACTTTCATTACGGGACTGGCACTGCCGAATTCACTTTTGGGTGGCTTCATCGTCATGTATGCTATGGGTTATTCTATCAATATTATGACCCTGCTAGCTTTATCTTTAGCCGTGGGCCTTCTAATAGATGACGCCATCGTTGTTCGAGAAAATATTTTTCGTCATTTAGAGATGGGTAAAAATCCAAGACAAGCCGCTTTAGATGGTACCAAAGAAGTGACTTTAGCCGTCGTAGCGACCACGTTGGTCGTTATTGCTGTTTTTGGTCCCATATCGTTTGTTCCTGGAATTGTGGGGCAATTTTTTAAACAGTTTGGCTTAACAGTTGTGTTCACCATGCTTATTTCTTTGTTTGATGCCTTTACAGTGGCGCCAATGCTGTCGGCTTATTTAGCTAAAAATAATGATCATGTTAAAGGTAAGGGGCCAATAGGCCGAATGCTTACGGCCTTTGACCTTTTTCAAACAAAACTGGAAGACCTTTACGAGGCTGCTTTAACATGGACTGTTTCTCATCGAAAAACGGTTTTAGTTTCTGCGCTTACATTTTTTTTAGCAACACTGTTTCTGGGAAAATTTATTCCAAAAACTTTTTTACCGCCGAATGACATTGGTGAATTTGGAATTACCTCTGAATTACCAACGGGAACCTCCTTAGAGGGAACGCTTGAATTTTCTAAAAAAATTGAAAAGATAGTTCAACAAAAAGCTGAAGTTCGGTTGGTTTCAATGACCGTAGGATCGAACACGGGTGAAGCCAATAAATCCAGTTTTTATGTAAGCCTAGTGCCAAGAAAAAATAGAAATAAAACAACCACGGAAATGAAAGCCGCCATGCGCGAAGATTTAAAATCTTTTTCTGATAAGGCCATCATAGCTGTCAGTGATATTGATATTTCTGGAAGCGGACAAAAACCATTAAATTTGTACTTGGTGGGTGATGACTTGACTCAGCTAGCTGATTTTACTTTAAAACTGCAAGAGCGTATCAAAAAAGTACCAGGCCTTGTGGATGTAGATACCAACTTCAGAGCCGGTAAACCCGAATACCAAGTTATTTTTGATCGTGCCCGATCAGAAGCTTTGGGAATTTCAACCGCCCAAGCTGGTTTAGAACTTCGTTACCGCACAGAGGGTGTGACCCCAGCCATCTTTCGTGAAAACGGAATCGAGTACGATATTCGATTGAAATTTCCAGAAATAAATAAGGATTTAAGAAAAGAATTTAATTCGACCTTTGTTCCCAATCAAAACATGAACATGGTTCCGTTAAGTCGGGTTGCAAAGCCTGAAGAAAAACTTGGCTTTTCACAAATCAATCGACAAAACAAAGGCCGCTTCATTGCCATCACAGCCAATCTTGGACCCAAGGGTCAGTTGGGTGATGCGTCTGCAGAAATTGAAAAAATATTACAAACCGAATTAAAGCCTCCGGTTGGTATTTCCTATAAATTTGAAGGTCAAGCCAAAGATTTTCAAGATCTTATTATTAATATGGCTTTAGCTCTGGGCTTAGGTATTTTATTTATTTATTTAGTTTTAGCTTCGCTTTATGAAAGCTTTATCACGCCGCTGACGATTTTGCTGGCCTTACCGCTGGCCATATCAGGCGCCTTTTTAGGATTATTTATTTTTAATAAAACGATCGATATTTTTTCCATTATCGGATTTATTTTACTGATGGGTGTAGTCGCTAAAAATTCCATTCTTTTAGTGGATTATACCAATCAGCTATTAAAGTCGGGCCTTGCCATTAATGAAGCCCTGATTAAAGCATGCCGTACGCGCCTTCGACCCATTCTTATGACGTCTTTGGCTCTGATTGCTGGTACGTTGCCAATTGCAATTGGACTGTCCGAGCTTGGATCACAAAGGCAATCGATGGGAATCGCCATCATCGGCGGCGTATTAAGTTCAACGTTTTTAACACTGTTAGTTGTTCCCGCAGCTTTTGGTTATATTGATCAGTTCCGATTGTGGTTAAAAAAATTAGTTACAAAAATTAACGGAGAAGTTCACATTGACCGGGTTGAAAAACCTTCAGAATTGCAGCCTCAAATTAATCACTAGTAAATTCCTCGTAGGGATCTGATTGACTGGATTTTATTTTCGAATAACGTCCAGTCGTCAGAGTCTGCGATGTGTTTCCAGATGGATTCAATCTCGTCGATTAAAAGTGTTTCGGGATTTGCTCGCACAAAATAAGCATGCTGATTAAGATTTTCATTAGCGATCGACATCAGCGAAAAATTTTCTTTTAATTTTTCAAAATGAACGCCGGTATAATCCTTAATAAATTTTGATTTATTTATACGGTAAAGATTAAATCCAAAAAAATCAAAAAACACCTGTTCAAACGGCAATTTTTTTTCTTCTAAAAGTTGAAAAAATATTGATAGGGTCCGTAAAGTCAAATCTGCATCAGAGCATTTCAGATTCAGGCGATGCAAAAACTGTTTTTGCATCGCCATGCTAAAATCATGATTGAAGTTTTCTACCAAAGAATTCAGTTCTAAATCTGGAAATGCAGCCTGCAGTGACAGCCCTAGTTGTTGTAAATTCCATAGCAGGCTGTGGGGCTGTCGGCCAAAAGCATAGAGCCCTGACTGATCAAAATAAGCGGCTGTAAAACTGGGGTCATAAGTTGGTAAAAAACGATAGGGTCCATAATCAAAAAGTTCACCTGAAATATTGATGTTATCGGTATTAAGAACCCCGTGAACAAAACCAGCCATCATAATTTCGGCAGCTAATTTGGCTTGGCGGGTGCATACGAATTTTAAAAAACTTTGAGCTTGTGACAATTCATTATCATTTTTGATCAAACAAAGTTCTTCTTGGAAATAAAAAGACAAACAATAGCTGATTAATTTTTTAATGTTATTTGTTTCGTTAAAATAGGCAAGTCGTTGAAATGTACCAATGCGAATATGCCCTAGACTAAAGCGCGTTAAAACTGCCGAGCGGGTGGGGCTGGGTTCATCGCCCCGTTGAAGTTTTTCACCGGTCTCAAAAAAGCATAAGGTTTTAGAAGTGTTTACTCCATAGGATTCTAACATCTCGGTGGCTAAGGCTTCTCGGAGGGCACCCTTCAAAGTCAGTTTGCCATCACCACTTCTGGAATAAGTCGTCTGTCCACTGCCTTTGGTTCCTAAGTCAAACCACTGATTATTTATTTTCATCTGCGCAAACAGAAAACCCCGACCATCGCCAAGTTGCGGATTATAATGCTGAAATTGATGTCCGTGATATTTCAAAGCTAACGGCCGAGTTAAGTTATGACTAAGCGCTTTAAAATGCCAAACCGATCTTTTGTCGAAATCGATTGGAACATTTCGGTTCCAGAACCGTAGTATTTCTGTCGGAAAAGTCGCTGGCGTTGCCTCGTCGTAGAAATCAGGACCTAGTTGCAAAATCGGAATAGAGTTTTCATCCCAGAAATAATTCATCATTTGAAACACACTGTACGCGGTTTTTAATCGATAAGCATGTTGGCTTAATGAAAGCTTAATGCAAACCGTTACGTGTGTATTGAAAACGTATTGAAAATGGATAGACTGATGAAATCACTAAAAGGAGTATTTTATGAATCGTCGTTCATTTCTTCAAACTGCAGGTTTATGCTTAGGTGCCGTGATTGCACTTCCAACTGTTCTTAACGCGGAAGAGCGTCGTCGTGGAGGTGCTCCAGCTGCATCCGCAGCCCCTGTATTGGTCGACCCAAAAGATGCCGCAGCTAAAGCGGTCAATTATGTTCATTCAAATAAAGAAATCAAAGATGCGGCTTTAAAAGTCGAGCGCGCCGGTGTAAAATTTGAAGCTCAAAACTGTGCGGGATGTGCTTTTTACACAGCTGACAAACAAGTGACTGTCGGAGGAAAAAAAGCAGCTCCATGTCAAATGCCTTTTGCGGCTGGAAAAGTCGTAGCAGCGACTGGCTGGTGCACGACCTGGGCAAAAAAAGCTTAATCAGTTTTTAAATTCTGGGATATTTTTCATGGAAAAATATCCCAGAAAAATTAATGTTGCACAGGCTCAGGGTTTCTAAGTGCCCGCCGTAGAATTTTCCCCACATTGGTTTTGGGAAGTTCTTTTCTAAATTCGACATGCTTCGGAACTTTGTAATTCGTTAAAGATTCTTTTGCGAAATCAATCACTTCTTGCTCTGTCAAAGAGTCATCTTTTTTTACAATAACAACTTTCACAACTTCACCCGAGTGAGTATCAGCAACACCGATGGCTGCAACTTCTAGAACTTTTGGATGTCTTGAAATAACATCTTCTACTTCATTGGGGTAAACATTAAATCCAGAAACCAAAATCATATCTTTTTTACGGTCTACAATTTTTGTAAAACCGTTTTCTGTCATTAAACCAATATCACCCGTTGCAAGCCAGCCATCACCAAGTAAAACTTTTTTGGTTTCTTCGGGTTGGTTATAATAACCTTTCATAACTTGAGGTCCTCGAATACAAATTTCACCAGGCTGACCCATGGGAACTTCTTTTCCGTCCTCGTCGATAAATTTAATTTCTGTACTTGGTAACGGCAGACCAATCGTTCCTACCTGATCTGTTCCATCGACTGGGTTGCAACAGGCAACCGGTGAAGTTTCAGTTAACCCGTATCCTTCGATAACGTTGGTTTTTGTTTTTGCGAACCAATTTTCTTTCACAGATTTTTGTAAAGCCATGGCACCAGCGACACAAACTTTAACTTTAGAAAAATCGACTTCAGAAATTTGTGGATGATTAGCTAAAGCATTAAATAACGTGTTCACTCCAGTTAAAATTGTAAACTTATATTTTTTCATATCTTTAATGAACGAGCTGAAATCTCGGGGATTAGAAATTAACACATTTTGAGTTCCGTACTTCATTAAAGCAAGGCTGCAAACTGTTAATGAAAAAATATGATACAAAGGTAAAGGTGTTATTGCAACTTCTTCACCTTCGACCAATTTAGGTTTCATCCAAGCACAGATCTGCTGCACATTTGCAATGATGTTACTGTGTGTTAATATAGCCCCCTTCGAGATGCCTGTTGTCCCCCCGGTGTACTGCAAAAAAGCAATATCTTCGGAAGATATATTTGGTTGAACGTAATTTTTTTGTGAACCCTTTACTAGGGCTGCACTCCAAGTTTCGTGTTTTAGTGAAAAAGCTGGAACCATTTTTTTTATTTTTTTGACGACAAAATTAATTAAATTTTTCTTTATAAAGGACAACTGATCACCAACTTCGGTCACAACAACATGTTCAATTTGAGTTTCATTTTTAATTTTTTCTAATAAATGGGCAAACTGCGCTAAAATAACGATGGCCTTGACTCCGGAATCATTAAACTGATGTTTCATTTCTGGAGCTGTGTACAACGGATTGGTGTTAACGACGATTAAACCCGCCCGAAAAGCACCGAACAAGACAATTGGATACTGTAAAATATTTGGTAACTGAATAGCGATGCGGTCACCTTGAATAAGCCCCAGGCTATTTTGTAAATAGGAAGCAAATTGTCCCGACAAAATATCCAGTTCGTGGTAAGTCATATCGCAGCCAAAACTGCTGAAAGCAACTCGGTTTTGAAATTTTCGGATGGCCTCGTCGGAAAGTTCCAGAATATTTTTATAATCGGCCACGTTGATCTGGGTGGGAACTGATTTCGGGTAATGCTTGGTCCAAATATTTTCCATCTAATTATGTTGAACTAGTTCTTGCTAAAGTGAAAGAGTATTTCACATAATAAGAAATCATGAGATTGAAATACATTTTTAGTATTATTTTTTTCTTAACAGCCTGCTTTCATAAAGTTGATGATCAAAAGTCTAGTCCGTTAATTGCGACAGATGCGGCTTTGTCATTAACCGTGTCTGCATCCAAAATTTCTGCGAAGCCCGTTTTGGCAATGCCGATTTTGTCGAAACCTCAAAGAGAAAGTATTTATTTTTCGGCCCATTTAGAAAAAGAGGCCTTAAAGCTTTTGTTAAAGAACTCAGCATTTGAACAGCTGACACTTTTTTCTGTGCTTAGTTATATTGTTGAAACCCAATCGGGTGTTAAAAAAAGTCCACCACAAAATCTGGATTGCAGCCGCTTTCGCCTGGACCAAAGTGCAACAAATAGTGCAATAAGAACCCAAGATATCTTAATTTATAAAAGCTGTCAAAAACCTGAAATTTTGGTAGCACGAATTGAAGTTGATTCGCTATCTGCTGATATGAAAATTATCTTTGTACTTAAAGAATGGGGTCCGGTCGTGGGCCTTCCTGTATCGTTAACTGGAGAAAATATAGTTTGTGATTTGAAACTTAAGGATAAAAAGTTAGAAAAATTAAACTGTATAAACTGGGCTTACAACGTTAATACTTTGACCGATTCTACTGAAGAACTGCGGTTAAAGATTTTTTCTTTCAACCGCCATGATGCCAACCAATTTGTGTTAAAGGGTGGTAGATATAAAGATTTAGTCGAACGAAATAAAGTAGAAATCCAGGTTCCCCTGGATGGAAATATCAAGTTATTTGAAAAAGAAATAAAAGTAATCGATGATTTTGCGGAGCAAAATCAGAAAAATGATGTAAAACCAGAACGAATTCAAATAAAAGGGGTCCCCAATGAAAAAGAAATCCACGAAAATAGCACGGAAACAGAAACCAGCCCCCCGCAAGAAACCAATACTCAAAGTCGGTAAAGCCGTAGCTGATTTTTCTTTGGCCAGTTTTCCCACTGGAAATTTTCAGCTTTCAAAACTAAAGGGTACCCGTATCGTACTTTATTTTTATCCGAAGGATGATACGCCGGGTTGCACTTTAGAAGGTTACGATTTTGATCGTTTAAAAAAACAATTTAGTTTACTGAATACCATTATTTATGGAATTTCCAGAGACTCAGTTAAATCTCATGAAAAATTTA
>JAYUCH010000099.1:0-18357 GCA_043740435.1 Bdellovibrionales bacterium
GCAGGCATTTAAGTCCAGCTTCGATGACGTCCCATTTAGAAGAATCCACCATGATCGGAACTTTTGAAACATCAGGTTCAGCCGCCAGTAAATTAAGAAATTTAGTCATGGATTGAACACCGTCAATCATGCCTTCGTCAAAATTCACATCTAAAATATTAGCACCACTTTCGACTTGGCTTCTGGCTACACTTAAGGCTTCGTCATATTTATTTTCACGAATCAATTTTGCAAACTTCGGAGACCCCGTAATATTCGTGCGTTCACCAATCATAGTAAAGGATTTCATAGCACTATTATCTAAATTAAAAGGCTCAAGCCCACTGAGTTTCATGCCATTCGAAATGTTTTTTGATTTTAACTGCACGCGCTTCATGTTGATGAATTCAACGGTTTTTTTAATATGTGCTGGTGTTGTGCCGCAACAGCCACCGATTATATTAACGATTCCTTCATCCGCCATGAGTCCCAATTGATTGGCTAAGGATTCGGGTGATTCATCATAACCTGTTGGACTGAGCGGATTTGGTAAACCTGCGTTGGGGTAACAAGAAATAAAACAATCTGAAACGCGTGAAAGATCTCGTAAATAAGGGTGCATTTCTTTAGCACCCAAAGCGCAATTGATACCAACACTAAGTGGCTTTGCATGACTGACTGAATTCCAGAAGGCTTCAACTGTTTGTCCAGATAAAGTTCGACCTGATAAATCCGTGATTGTAACGGATATCATTAAAGGTAACTTTTCACCTTTTATTTCTTCAATTTCTGAAATAGCAAACAGGGCTGCTTTTAGATTTAAAGTATCAAAAGTGGTTTCGGGTAATAGAATATCCGCACCGCCATCTAAAAGACCTTGAATTTGTATGCGATAATTCTGTTTTAATTCATCAAAAGTGATGGCACGAAATCCAGGGTTATTCACATCAGGACCTAATGAGGCTGTTTTATTTGTGGGGCCAATGGCGCCTGCAACATAACATTTTTTACCCGTGCGCGCAGTGTGTTCCTGACAGGCTTTCTTTGCTAATTTTGCAGCTTCATAATTAAGTTCGTACGCTAAATGTGAAAGTCCATAATCAGCTTGGGCAATTTCGGTTCCGTTAAAGGTGTTCGTTTCTATGATATCCGCACCTGCATCTAAGTACTGCGAATGAATTTCAAAAATAACTTCGGGTTTTGTTAAAACCAATAAGTCATTGTTGCCTTTAAGATCAGACGGGTGATCTTTAAAACGTGTGCCACGGTAATCGGCTTCATTTAATTTATAAAGCTGCACCATGGTGCCCATGGCACCATCCAGAAAAAGGACTTTTTTTTCTAAGATTGATTCTAATTCTAAAAGCAAATCTGATTTTTTCATAAGATCACAGTCTTGTTAAAGTCATAGTTTAGCGAGTACTTCGAACAATATCGACGACCGAATGCACGTCATTTAAAACATAAAAGTGCACACTGGGAACACCGGCACTTAATAACTCATCAACTTGTTTTTTGGCCCAACGTTTTCCGATTTCTTCGACATGTTCAGGGGATTTTTCAATGTCTTCTACAAGTGCGTCCGGAAAATCAATATAGAAATTTTTAGGGATACTTTTTAACTGTCCAGGTGATTTTAAAACTTTTAAGCCAGGAATGATTGGAACAGTAATTCCGGCTTCACGACATTGTTTTACAAATGAGAAATATTTTGCATTATCAAAGAACATTTGAGTCACAATGTATTCAGCGCCTGCATCAATTTTCTTTTTTAAATTTTGAATGTCAAAACGAAGTGAAGCTGCTTCGAAATGTTTTTCTGGATAAGCGGCAACTCCGATACAAAAGTTTAAAGAATCCGTACGGTCAATTTCATCAATGAATTTACCTTCACGCATGTCTTTAACTTGGCTAACTAAGTCGGCGGCATAACTGTTTGTTGATCGATCGGGACGTAAGGCCTTTTGAAAATTAGGGGTATCACCCCTTAACGCAAAAATATTTTCGATTCCTAAAAAACTAAGTTCGATTAAGGCATCTTCGGTTTCTTCACGAGAAAAACCCAAACATAGAATGTGCGCGACCGTATCAATTTTAAATCGATTTTGAATAATACCGCAAATTCCCAAGGTCCCTGGGCGCTTTCTGAGTGTGCGCTTTTGGATAGTTCCATCAACTTTCTCTTGATAAAATGTAGTTGAACTGTGGGAGGTCACATCAATCCAGGGTGGACGAAGTGGTGATAAGGCTTCGACCACTTCGATGATATCTTTCACCGATCTTCCGCGCGTCGGTGGTACGATTTCAAAACTAAAAAGTGGATTTTTTGCTAACTCAAGATGTTCAATGACTTTCATAGATTTGATTAACCCTTATAAAAAGTTGAGTGTTCACCAAAAACTGAAAGCAACGTTGATCGACAAGTGTACGAATAGTAGAATGGGAATTTTTTCCCGCGCTTTAGCTATTTTTCGCCTGCAAGCTGCAATCAAATTGGCGTTGTTATATTTATGCAAGTTAAGTTCTTTTTTATTAAAAGTCAAAGATCATACATATCGCTTATATATTAAATTAGGTTATGTTTTTATCTTGATGTATGCAGTCTAGTTTTGAATCTAAAAATTCATTGTTTCCAAAGTGTTTCCATTTTGAGTTTCTAAAGTCTGTTATACGGTGGAACCACTTGGAAAACTCAAAATCCTCAATTTCTGAAAAACCCCGGGTTTTGCTTTCTAGGTGAATTGCTTCAGCGTATGGGGTGTAAATGCAATAAAAATCTCTATTTCTAAGTTGCCTACAAAGATCAGTGTCACTACCCGATATAGGAAAATTGACCTCATCAAAACCTCCAATTTCATGGAAAATTTTTGTACGAATCATCAAGCAAGCTGCAGTAATTGCTTGGGTAATATGAATTGAGACTTCAGAACTATCCTTGGACCAATGAACTAAATGTGTATTGTCATCGTCGACTATTATTCCGGAATGTTGTGTTGTTCCATCTTCATAAGAAAGTTTAGCACCAACTGCCCCAATTTTTGGTTGAAAAATCCATGATTGTAATTCTTCAACAGCATCTTCTTCTAAGAAACAGTCGTTGTTTAAAAAAAGTGTAGCTTCTGCTAAATTAGCATACTTTGATTTTTGAGAAGCATAATTATTCAATTTTGAAAAATTAAAAGGACCATCTGAAATTAAAACTTCAACATTTGCTTTTTCTAGAGATTCTTTAATAGTTTTATCAATACTGTTGTTGCTTACGAATGTTAGTAACAAATTGTTACTGCTTTGGGCCAATAGTTTATTTAGACAATTGATTGTTATTTTTTTGTTGTCTTTGTAGAGCACAATAACGTGTACTTTATTTGGTAAAGGTGATTTTGGTACTGCTCTGTAATGTGTTGGATAAAGTCCTTCATTAATTTCCCAGTCAAGTTTTTTTGAACTGACATACCCTTTAAGGGCTTTTATTCCAGCATAGTGTGCATAACTTTTGCTATTTATTGAATAAGCTGTACTTTTCGAGTGAACTCGCCAGCCATAGAGTTCAACAGGTACACATTCAAATTTTACTTTTTCTAGGTCTAATCTTAAGCATATGTCATAGTCTTGTGCACCATCAAAATCTGATCGTAAACCGCCAACTTTTATCCATGCTGTTCTGGGAATACACAAGCAGTGACAAATTGTATTACAAAAAAGATAAGGAAACTTGGGTTGCTTGTCTTTGTAATAAAAATCAGTTCTAGATGAAGGATCGTCATCAGTGAATTTGTATTCGTAGCAAAATAAAACCGTGTTAACTTTATCAGATAATAGATTATAGGTCAGATCGTATCTATATGTTAAATCACATCTCACCCAGTCATCATGATCCACGAGTATTAAAAAATCATTTTGAGCCATCTTAGCGAGTGCATTTGTAGTTTTAGAAATACCACCATGGTTGAATTGGTATTGATGAACTCTAAAACCGTGTGGATGATTTTTTACAATGTCATTAATTATTTCAATGACATTGTCTGGCTGTTGACCATCAAATCCTAGTAGTACCTCGTAGTTATCTGATGTTTGGCTTAAGACTGATTCAAGTGCAACTTTAAGATGGTTGGGCAAAGGCTTATAAATTGGTATTAAGAAACTGTATGTATTTTTAATTTTAGATGGAAGAATACTGTGTAGTCCATCACATTTAGCTTTTAATTTTATTAATTCAGCTAATTTGTAACCTGCTAAGTAGGTATGTGTGCATGTTGAACGCTTGGCTTCAATAAGTAGTTTTTCTAATGTTTTAGTATGTAACTTTAATAATTTTCCAGTCCACCAAATAATTTTTGATGGACGTAAGATAATATCTTTAAAAATAACTATTAAAAGTAAAATGCTTAATTTAGCATTTCTTAAAAATAGTCGAAGACCGCTGAAAATTAAGTGCAGTTTTTCCCTTTGTAAACATTTTTGTTTAATAATAAATAGAATAAGATAAAATTGCTATTCATAATTTTACTTAGAATTAGATTGCGTCGATTGTAAGCAATAAGGTTTGATAGATTATTAAATTGACCGTATTGTTACGCTGTTGATAATTTTTGATCTGTTTAGGTAATCTATCTCGGCTAAGGCTAACTTGCAAAAAAAAGTAACTGTTATCATTGTAAACTGGAATGGCGGGAATTTATTAAAATCCTGTTTATCTGCGCTTAATAAGCAAACTATGCAGCCTGAAGCCATTTATTTGATGGATAATGGCAGCACGGATGGATCACTGGATTTAATTCAGGATCAGCCAAGTATCAAAATTCAAAAATTGGAAAAAAACTATGGCTTTGCCGTAGCCAATAATAAAGCCATAGCAGACTGTAAAACAGATTACATTGCTTTACTCAATCCGGATGCAGTCCCAGAACCAGACTGGTTGGAAAATTTAGTTTCTGAAGCCGAAAAAAGACCTGATTTTGCTGTTTTTGGTTCTCGGCAAATGATGCTGAGTCAAAAAGACGCATTAGACGGAGTTGGTGATGTCTATCATATGTCGGGGCTTGCTTGGCGAAAGGGTTTTGGTCGTAAAATAAGACCAGACGATTTAGTTAACAGGCCCATATTTGCAGCTTGTGCCTGTGCGGTATTGTATAGAACGTCTGCTTTAAAAGAAATTCATGGTTTTGATGAAGATTATTTCTGCTATTTCGAAGATGTTGATCTTGGGTTTCGCTTTAATTTAGCTGGATACAAGGCCATAGCTGTTTTAAATGCTGTTGTTTATCACGCTGGTTCTGCCAGTACTGGCGGTCAACCCAGTGATTTTTCAATTTATCATGGCCACAGAAATTTAGTTTGGACCTATGTTAAGAATATGCCCGGATTTTTGTTCTGGATTTTATTACCTTTGCATTTACTTTTAAATTTATACTCTTTGTTTTATTTTATAATGAAGGGAAAAGGTAAAGTCATTTTTAAAGCGAAATGGGATGCCATCAAGGGTATTCCTAAAATATTAGTCAAAAGACGCATTATTCAAAAAGAACGTCGCGCTTCGACCATAGACATCTGGCGTATTTTGTATAAAAATCTGGTACCTTCTAGAAAAGATTAGTTTTTAACTAGGAAATTGATGAATTCATTAAAATCGGAAGACCTGCAATTATCAAACAAAGCCTCGGTTTCAGTTATTGTGGTCAATTACAATGCCGGTGATCTGTTACTAGCCTGTGCTCGCAGCAGTTTAGATCAAGCCACCGAATTGATTGTTGTGGATAATGCTTCAACAGATCACAGCTTAGATCATCTTGAAGATGAAATAAAAAGCTCTGCCTTAAAAATCATTCGCTCGGATAAAAATTTAGGTTTTGCGGCCGCTTGTAATATGGGTGCAGCGGCAGCTACCAATGATTATATTTTATTTTTAAATCCTGATTGTGAAATGAATCCTGGTTCTTTAAATCGATTAGTTGAAGTGTTAAAAAATAATCCGGTATCTGGCATGGTGGGTGGTCTGCTAATAAATCCAAATGGCGGTGAACAAGGCGGTGGGCGCCGTGCCGTTCCCACACCGTGGAGATCCTTTGTGCGGGCTTTTGGATTATCCAGATGGTCTGATCGTTGGCCCAGTTTGTTTTTTGATTTTAACTTGCACAAACAGCCCTTACCCAAACAACCCATCGAAGTTGAAGCCATTTCTGGTGCGCTGATGTTAGTTCGCCGAGAAGCCATGAATCAAGTAGGCCTTTGGGATGAAAAATATTTTCTTCACTGTGAAGACCTTGATTGGTGCATGCGATTTCGTCAAAAGGGCTGGAAAATTTTATTTGTTCCTGATGCGCCGGTTGTTCATCATCAGGGTGCCTGCAGTCGTACAAGACCCATTTTCGTTGAATGGCATAAGCATAAAGGAATGAACCGCTTTTATAATAAATTTTTTCGGCATCAGTACCCTGGGTTTTTAATGTGGTTAGTTGCAATCGGTGTGTGGTTTCGTTTTGCTACAGTCGCAGTTTATTATCTTTCGAAGCAGTTAAAAAATTTTTTAATTCGTGAAACAGTCGCAGCCAATCCAGAAAAGTTAAAAGTACTGGTGGTGTCTCAGTATTTCTGGCCCGAATCTTTTTTAGTCAACGGGCTTGTCAGTGAGCTGCAAAAAAAAGGTCATCACGTCGAGGTTTTAACTGGATTACCGAACTATCCCCAAGGTTACTTTAATGAAGGTTACAGTTTTTGGCGTGGTCCTTGGACAGAAATTTATAAGGGTGCAACAGTTTATCGGGTACCACTATTGGCACGCGGGAATAATTTATTAAGTTTGTCTTTGAACTATATATCATTTGTTTTTTTTGCCAGTATCTTTGGTGTATTTAGAATTAAAAGAAAACCCGATGTTATTTTTTGCTTTTCACTTTCGCCAGTGACTTCATGTATTCCTGGAATTATTTTAAAATGGTTTTTAAGGCGACCGTTAACCATTTGGGTGCAAGATTTATGGCCTGACTCGATTGAAGCTGTGGGTGTGACTCAATCTAAAACTTTATTATCACTTGTAGGCCTGGTTGTTCGATTTATTTACTCTGCATGTGATCAAATATTAATTCAATCTGAAGCTTTTCGAAAAAGTGTCCTTCAGCAGGGTGGAAAACCCAATATTATTCATTATGTTCCGAACTGGGCTCCTGAGCTACTGACTCAGAAGAACAACCCAGACTGGTTATCCCGTTTACCCTCGGGATTTAAAGTTATTTTTGCCGGTAACATTGGAAAAGCTCAAGACATCCCAACCCATTTAGCGGCAGCTAGTTTCATCAAAAATTCTTTTCCTGAAATAAAGGATATTCGATGGGTTTTTGTTGGAGACGGGAGTGAACTTGATTTTTTAAAAAAAGAGATCAAATCACGTGGTCTTGAAAATATTGTATTTACCTTTGGTCATAAACCGCTTGAGGATATGCCTTATCTGTATCAAAGTGCAGATGGTTTGTTGGTCAGTCTTTCAGCTAAACCCATTTTTGCCTTAACAGTCCCATCAAAAATACAAAGTTATATGGCCAGTGGTAAACCGATCTTAGCATCCATTGACGGTGAGGGTGCCAGAATCATTGAAGAGTCAAAATCAGGTTTATCCGTGAGCGCCGAAAACCCAAAACAGTTGGCCGATGCTATTTTAAAATTATACAGCATGTCGGCTGGTGACAGAGAAAAAATGGGTACAAATGGCAAAGCTTATTTTGCCAGTCATTTTAATCAAGATTTAGTTATCGGAAAGCTGCTGGATAATTTCAAAGAAATTGTTAAGCAAAACTAAAAATAAATCACTCAGTTCAATTTTTTAAGATCCATATAATTTAAGATGGCTGCTTTTAAATTATCAGTGTTCATTTTAGAAATTAAAAAGGGTGTTTTTACGGCTTCATGAGTAAATTCGACATCGGTCGCTATGATATCCAGGCCAAAATGTTTGGCCTCATACAACGGTAAACAAAAAGATTCAATTTCACTGGTCATAATTAAACATTTTGAGTTCTGATACAGTTCAAAAATTTGTTGTCGGCTGCTGCCATGGATAAAATGCACATTTTTTTCCAGCCCGGATGTTTCGTATTTACAGAGATGGGTTGTTACAATAGCAAATCGATTATCTTTAAGATCAATTCGTTTTAAAGTTTCAAGCAGTGTTTTTAAATTTTTATGGTTTTCATTTCCCGTAATAGCTAAAAATAAATATTTTGGATTTTTTTGCACAACAACTGATGGCAATGTGGGTGCAATGACTTGAATTTGAGATTTTTGTTTTAACTGAATCGGTAATTGATTTTGCATCCATTTGGTTTGCACAAAGACAGAATCTACATTTTTAGAAAAACACTTAAGCCAAAGCCTTTCATAAAGAAATCTAAGATAGGTTTTTAATGAATCGCGAGGAATATGAATTTCAGGTAAAAGAAAAGCATTTTGTAAGTATAAAATGGTCTTATTTTTTAATCGAAATAAAGGCGGTAAATTTCCAAAACATAAGACAGAATCTTCAGGTCGTGTCTGACTTATTTTTTTTAGTAAGTATTCTGCATACCAACGACTTTGAAGGGTAGGTTGGACTCTGAAAATTTGCATGTCATGAGTAAGAGTATTAGAAGACTGTGGTAGCTTGTATCTGGCATCAAGAAAAAGAACAGTAATTTGACCGAACAGATTTTTTTCTAAGACTTCGTCCAACAAAACTTTGCCGCCACCAGAATGGATATTGATAGCGTAGACAATCATTTAAAATTCTCCTCAACACTAGGTTTATATTGATTATGGGCCTTAATTTGTCTCAATTTCAAGTATTGGTATAAAATAAGACCCGATATTTGAAATTAGTTCTTGAAGGCGTGCTTGCCTTACAAAATTTAAATCTCCATAATGAGTGCATAACTATAAGGTATAAATGAAAATTTTAGTATTTGGCGCCAGTGGAATGATTGGGCATAAAATGATGTTACGACTAATTCGTGCGGGCCATGATGTTACAGGTACGTTAAGGCATCTAGTTGATAATTACACAAATGAACAGCTCTTTTCTGAAGTCAAAGTTATTGACCGACTTGATGTTTCAGATTTTGCGGCTGTGTTAAAAGAATTAAAGCAATTAAAGCCAGACGTCATCTTAAATTGTGTTGGTATCACATTAAGAAAACCAGAGATTAAAGATCTGGAATACTGCACAAAAATAAATTCTGAATTTCCCCATTTTTTAAAAAAATATGCTGAAGAAAATAATTCCTATTTAATGCATTTCAGTACGGATTGTGTTTTTTCAGGAGCTGCTGAAATTTACACCGAAGATTCTAAGCCAGATGCCAAAGATATTTATGGAAGAACTAAATCCCTAGGGGAAGTTTCAGGTCAGCATTGTCTAACCTTACGCGGAAGCCAACTGGGTTCAGAAGTTTTTGGTAAATCAGAACTTTTTGAATGGGCACTTCAACAAAAAAACAAATCCGTGCAGGGCTTTAGCAAAGTCATGTATTCCGGTGTCACAACGAGTGTAATGGCTGATTTAGTGGCAGATTTGATTCAAATGTCAAAAAAGTTAACTGGCTTGTATCATGTTTCATCAAAACCGATTTCTAAGTACGATTTACTTGTTAAAATGAACTCTGTTTTTAAGCTGAATATGACAATCAGTCCTGATTTTCAAAAGCAGAGTAACAAAATTTTAGATTCAAAAAAAATTGCTACTGAAATTGGCTTTCATTGCCCTTTGTGGGATGAAATGATAAAACAACTTCAAAAAGATCGATTAATAAATACTCATTTGTACGGAGCGTAATCATGTTCTTTCAAGATAAAATAATTTTAGTCACCGGCGGCACCGGGTCGATGGGTAAAACATTTGTACGCCGAGTGCTGAGTGGTGAACTGGGTGTTCCCAAAAAATTGATTATTTTATCTCGGGATGAAAGTAAGCAGCATCAAATGCGTATTTCTTATTTACATAAAGAAAATGCAACTGAAGAAGTCATTTACAGAAATTTTTTAAATGTTTTGGAATTTCGTATTGGTGACGTCCGTGATTATGCCGATGTGGTGTCAGCCCTTCGCGGTGTTGATATTGTTGTAAACGCTGCCGCATTAAAACAAGTTCCAACCTGCGAATATTTTCCAGGCCAAGCCATCATGACGAATTGTCTGGGCGCCATGAATATCGTGCGCGCAGTTCAAGAAACGGCATCCACCGTTCATACGGTGATTGGTATTAGTACAGATAAAGCGTGCAAACCCGTTAACACGATGGGAATGACCAAGGCCTTGCAGGAACGAATATTTATTTCAGCCAATGTTTTAAATCCTCAAACCCGATTTTTATGTGTGCGTTACGGAAATGTTTTGGCCTCAAGGGGATCTGTGATTCCGTTATTTCATGACCAAATAAAAAATGGTGGTCCCGTGACGATCACGGATCCAGGTATGACTCGGTTTTTATTAACATTGAATCAAGCGGTGGATACAGTTTTTGCAGCTTTGCAGTTTGGAAAGCCTGGAGAAATTTTTATTCCAAGAGCTCCGGCAAGCTTTATGACAGATGTTGCAAAAGCTCTGATTGGTGACCGTAAAATCGAAATTAAAAATACCGGAATCAGACCAGGTGAAAAAATGTATGAAATCATGGTCTCTGATGAAGAAGCTCCGTATGCGGTTCCTCGTGGTGAGTATTATGTGATTCAGTCGATGTTGCCAGAGCTTGCGCAGTACCGAGAAAATCAACCAGCACCCGCTTTAACGAAAGAGTACTCATCAACTGATAAGGTTTTGGATCAAAAAGGAACTTTACAGTTACTGAAAGAAAATAACTTGTTAGACATTAACCTGGGCTCTTCTTTTGAAGAGCTTTTAAGATAGGTATGCCAATGAAAGTCATGACAATCGTGGGCACAAGGCCCGAAATAATTAAACTATCTCGTGTGATGGCAGCTCTTGATAAATACACAGAACACATTTTAGTTCACACGGGTCAAAACTACGACTATGAGCTGAACGAAGTTTTTTTTAAAGATTTAGAAATCAGAAAACCTGATTACTATTTAGAATCAGCAGGAAATACGGCCATTGAAACCATTGCTAATGTATTAGTTAAATCCGATCAGTTATTTGAAAAAATAAAACCCGATGCCGTTTTATTGTATGGCGACACAAATTCGTGCTTATCTGTTATTTGCGCAAAAAAACGTCGCATACCTATTTTTCACATGGAAGCCGGTAATCGTTGCTTCGATCAACGTGTGCCGGAAGAAATAAACAGAAAAATTGTCGATCACTTAAGTGATATTAATTTACCGCTGACTGAACACGCCAGACGCTATTTAATTGCTGAAGGCATCCCATCAGAGCAAGTGATTAAATCAGGTTCATGCATGAAAGAAGTCTTAGATTATTACAAACCAAAAATTGATCAATCCACAGTGCTGGCTGATTTAAAGTTATCCGAAAATAAATATTTTATAGTTTCCGCACACCGAGAAGAGAATGTCGACAGCGATAAAAACTTTTCAGATTTATTAAATACTTTAAATGTTCTTGCCGAAAAATATAAATACAGAATTCTTGTGTCAACACACCCAAGAACTCGTAAAAAACTTGAAAGCGTAGATTCAAAAAAGTTCAACTCGCTGATTGAATTTATGAAGCCCTTTGGCTTTAGCGATTTTATCAAACTTCAAAAATCTGCATTTTGCGTGATTTCTGACAGCGGAACGATCACGGAAGAAAGTTCGTTATTAAGTATTCCAGCCGTAATGATTCGCCAAGCCCACGAGCGCCCAGAAGGCATGGATCAAGGTGTTGTGATAATGTCTGGCTTGCAATCCACAGATGTCGTCCAAGCCGTGGAAGCGGCAACAAAAATGAAAAAGCCTGAACTGGTTCATGACTTTAATGTTGATAACGTTTCAGAAAAAATAGTTAAAATTATTTTAAGCTATGTGAATTACGTGAACCGTACGACTTGGTTTAAGGATCAGGACTAGTTGAGTATGCTAAAAAGGTTTTTTGATCTTATCGTTGCAGTTGTATTAGGTTTAATTTTTTTATTGCCTATGCTGGTCATCGGTTTACTGATTCGCCTATCATCGAAAGGCCCGGCAGTCCACTGGTCAAAGCGTGTAGGAAAAAACAATCAGATTTTTATAATGCCAAAATTTAGATCGATGTTTGTTGAAGCTCCGCAGTTAGCCACGCACCTGTTAACTAATCCCGATAACTTCATCACACCCATTGGGCGTTTTTTACGGGCAACCAGTTTAGATGAACTGCCACAGTTATTTTCTGTCATAAGCGGTGACATGAGCCTAGTTGGCCCACGGCCAGCACTTTTTAATCAAGACGATTTGGTCAGCCTTCGGACCGAAAACAACGTGCATACATTAAAGCCTGGTGTCACGGGCCTTGCACAAATTAACGGGCGTGACGAGATCCCTATCGCTGAAAAAGTTAAATTAGATAAACAATATTTAGATCAGCAGAATTTATTTTTAGACATTAAAATTTTATTTTTAACTGTGTTTAAAGTTCTAAAATCAGAGGGTGTTCAGCATTGAGATTACTTAAAAAAATTAATTACCGACATTTAATTGCAGATCTGATTCTGTGTGCAGTATCCGTGTATTTAAGTTTGTTTTTGCGTGTTAATTACATCGAGGCTTTAACCTTTATTCCCGATTTGAACCGAATACTTCCGATCGTTTTACTGGCTAGGGGTGCATTTTTTATTTATTTCGAAACTTACAATATCATCTGGCGTTACGTCAGCGCAGTGGATGCTTTTCGTCTTGGTAAAGCCATTCTTCTGTCGTCACTGGTGATTATCTCTATGACATACTTATCTAAGCTTGGTTTTGTTCCCAGATCTTTATTTTTTATTGACAGTATTTTATTACTGCTGATGTTAACGGGTGTGCGCTTATCGCGAAGGCTTTTTCATGAGCATCAAGATGCAAGGCTTTTGAAAAAATTTGGTGAACGAACATTAATTTACGGAGCAGGCGCCTATGGCCAAGGTATTTTAAAAAGATTATTAGCCGACACCGATTTAAAATTAAATGTGGTTGGTTTTGTCGATGATGATGCAAAAAAAATCGGAAAAAATATTGCAGGCTTTCGTGTTTTTGGAGGTATGAGTGAGCTAAGTCGTGTTATTACCAATGTGGAAATCAAACACATCGTGGTGGGTATTTCAAAACCAGACACGGCATTTCTGACAAACTTAGTTTCCATTTGTTCTCCGCTTGGGATTAAACCTTTACTTTTTAGTTCAGGGACAGATCAAAGCCTTCAGCCCGAACTGCGTGAAATTGAGCTCAAAGATTTACTAAGACGGGCTCCGCATGCGATTGATATTACTTCGACACAAGAGATGATCAAAGGACGCAGAGTTTTAGTCACGGGTTCAGGGGGATCGATCGGTAGTGAAATTGCTCGGCAAACATTACTTTTTTCACCGGCTAAGCTTGTTCTTTTAGATCATTCAGAATTTAATTTGTATTCAATCGACCAGGAATTACAAAATAATCCAAGCTATAACGACATCATCGTGCCCGCATTGGTCGATGTGCGTGATACGAATTGTCTACGTGATATTTTCGAAAAATACCGACCCGAAATTGTTATACACGCGGCAGCCTACAAGCATGTGCATTTGGTCGAAGCCAACCCTTATTCAGCCATTATTAATAATATTGAAGGCACAAAAAACCTACTTAAGTTATGCGAAGAATTTGCAGTCACAAATTTTGTTTTAGTTTCAACAGATAAAGCTGTTAACCCAGCCGGTGTCATGGGGGCATCAAAACGTGTGTGTGAAATTCTGACTTCTGAAATGGGTTTTAAAACAGGTCGTCCTTATTGTTCTGTAAGGTTTGGAAACGTGCTTGGTAGTAGTGGAAGTTTAATCCCACTTTTAAAAAAGCAGATAGCGGATAATCAGCCACTAACTATCACTCATAAAGATATTACTCGTTATTTTATGTTGATCGACGAAGCCGTCTCTTTGGTTTTAAAAGCCGCATCGATTTCGAAACCAGGAGATATCAACGTTTTAAAAATGGGCGAGCCTGTCAAAATTATCGAAATTGCAGAAAGTTTAATAAAATTAATGGGTCGTGATCCACAAAGTGTTGAAATTAAATTTACGGGCCTTCGGCCTGGTGAAAAAATGTTTGAAGAACTTTACATCTCGGGAAATGAATTAAATACGGCTCATCCAGATATTTTAGTTTTACCAAAAGGTGATGTTTTGCCGGCACCAGCTATATTAGACACAGCCGTAAAACCAGAAGTGCTGATTTCTGAAATAATAGATTTGGCAGCAAAGTCTGACCCTAAGGCAGTTTCACAGTTGAAGTTTTTGATTAATTCAAAGTACTTCGCTTAGATTTCTATACTGGGTATCAATCGCAATTAAAAGTGCAAGGCTTATAAAAAATACGACGGATTCATAACTACTTAAAGCTGAATAAAAAATAAAAATAACCAAACAATAAACCAGGTTAGCCAGTAAAAGCCTAGAAAATGGGTCGGGGTTACTGATGAAGCTTTTTAAAGCGATGAAAATAAGACCAAATAAAGCACTAAAAAAAACTAAAAAATAAATCCCACCCATTTGTACCAAAATATTGATGTAGCTTGAGTGTTGATCGTTATAACTAAACTCGGCCATGTTAAATTTTTCTAAGTACTGGGGCCCTTGGCTTTCGATAAATTCTTTTAAAGGTTTTTCTGTACTTTCAAAGCCTGTTCCAAACCACGGGTTTACTCGGAAAAAATCAAATGCTATTTTCCACATCGTAAAACGCGCAGAATTTGATGCATGGGTCGAGCTTATTTCTCCGTTAATGACTTGCACTGCGAAAATGCTTTGGATTCGTTTTTGTATTTGTGGATTAAAAAATAAAAAACTGCTGCCAATTAAAAAAACGAATAAAATATTTTTAAATAATTTTCTTTGAGTCACGGCGAGTAATCCGAACAGCACGAACAGGGCTAGCACAGGTGCCCGTGAATTTGTTAGCACCAAAGACACACCGGATAATCCTAATAAAAATAAAAGCCAAAGCTTTAATTTAATTTCTAGTTTTTCTTGCAGTTGCAGAAAAAGTGCTATTATCACAAGTCCTAAAAAATACCCCCAACGAGATACATCCCAGAAACTAGCTAGTCTAAACTGGTCGCTCATAAACGGTGCTGTGTTTTCGGAAGTTAAATAAATATATAATTTATGAAAAGTATTTAACAACGAAAGGACTAAACCCATTACTAAGCCGTTTACTATCCAGCGATGAGATCGTTTATCGAGGTAAGCGCAATAAGCTGGTGCCGCTAGTAGAATCCATGGCCACGAAGTCGCGACTTTAAACACACTTTGGGTGCCGCCAAGTGAAAATAAATTAACAATCAACGCTAATGGAAAAAGGCTTATTATTAAAATTATTTTTTTTTCTTTAAGCCAAGCCTCACGCTGCCACGAGCTTACAAAAGCGGTTAGAATTAATAAAAATGTGGTCAGAGTAAGTCCGCTTTTAGATACAAATAACGACAGACAAAATAAAAAAAGGCAAAAATTCCAAAATCTTAATTCAATATCTTTAAGCTGGATGCGCTGAAGTAAGTTCACTTGTAAAGGTTTGTTCATCTTAACATTTTATGCAATTGCTAAATTATTTTTATGTGTCATGCTTTTATTAACCAAGCTTACTAAGGACTATTAAATGAACATTTTCTCTGATATCACAAAAACAATTGGGCGAACTCCGCTGGTTAAAATGCAGCGTCTTGGAAAAGATTTGCCTGCAGAAATTTTTTTAAAATTGGAATTTTTTAATCCACTAGGTTCTGTTAAAGACCGCATTGGTTTAAGTATGATCGAAGGCGCTGAAAAATCAGGTCTGTTAAAACCTGGCATGCACATCATCGAACCGACATCCGGTAATACGGGAATTGCTTTAGCTTTTGTTGCTGCCAGCAAAGGATATAAAATTACCATCGTGATGCCGGAAACAGTATCGAACGAACGCCGAGTTTTGTTGTTACTACTGGGTGCAGAGCTGGTGTTAACTCCGGGTGCAAACGGAATGCGTGGTGCGGTTGCAAAAGCGATGCAATTGGTTTCAGAAAATAAAAATGCATTTTATCCTTCACAATTTATGAATGCAGACAATCCTGAAATTCACCGAAAGACCACAGCCGAAGAAATCTGGAAAGACACGGACGGCACGGTCGACATTGTTGTCAGCGGTGTCGGCACAGCGGGCACTATCACTGGAATTGGCCAAGTGCTGAAGCAAAAAAAACCAAGTGTACAAATGATCGCAGTTGAACCCACAGAGTCTGCCGTTTTAAGTGGTGGAAAGCCTGGTTTACATAAAATCCAAGGGATCGGAGCCGGATTTATTCCAACGATTCTAGACCGTAAAGTGATCGATCATATTGAACAAATCAGCAGCGAAGATTCTTTGAAAATGGCCCGTGAAGTGATTAAAAAAGAAGGCATTCCCGTCGGAATTTCTTCAGGCGCTGCGGTGGGCGTAGCCCTTCGCATAGCTGCAAAGCCCGAAAACAAAGGCAAAAAAATTGTCGTCATCGTCGCAAGTTATTCAGAGCGCTATTTATCAACTCTTTTAGCTGCTGAAGAGCGCGAAAAAGCAGCGCAGTTACAAGTGCAACCGGTTAGCGATGAATGGCTTAGTAAAATCGATGAGACCTATTCGCCCATTTAGACTTTTTTTTAAAAGATTAGCTTTCTACTTTCATTGCTTTTTCTTTTAGCAAGTAACCTTCACAATTTGACTTAACCAAGCGAAAACTCTAGATTTTTAATGTTCAAACACATTGTCTAAGGAGAATCTATGAATTCAACGTACTTGTATGCGCCGTCGATTGCGGGCCTTGTCGGTCTAGTTATTGCGATTGGTTTATATTTCCGAGTTAAAGCTCAGCCTGCTGGTAACGAAACTATGAACCGCATTGCGGGTTACATTCGTGAAGGTGCCATGGCTTTTTTAGTTCGCGAATATAAAGTTCTTGCGGGGTACTGTTTAGTCGTTGGAATTATTTTATTTTTTGCTTTGGGATCACAAGCTGCAACTTGGTTTATTTTAGGCGCCTTCTTGTCTTTATTGGCCGGCTTCATCGGTATGAAAGCTGCAACTTTTGCTAACGTGCGAACCACACAAGCGGCAGCTACTTCGACAAAAGGTAATGCATTATTGATCGCCTTAGACGGCGGTGCGGTGATGGGTCTGTGTGTTGCGGGTCTTGGACTTTTAGGACTTGGAATTTTATATTCATGTTATCAAGATTCAAAAGATTTAGGAACGATTCTGCATTCATTTGCTGTGGGTGCATCTTCGATTGCATTATTTGCGCGAATCGGTGGTGGTATTTACACAAAAGCCGCTGACGTCGGTGCCGATATCGCAGGAAAAGTTATTGAAAATATTCCTGAAGACGATCCTCGTAATCCGGGTGTAATCGCGGATAACGTCGGTGACAATGTTGGTGACGTTGCTGGAATGGGTGCTGATATTTATGAATCCATGGTGGCTGCAATTGTTTCAGCGATGGCCATTGCATTAACAATTGATGCAGATAAATTACCTGTGATTTTAATTTCAGGCGACGCGACGCAAAGTCGATTTATGGCAACCGCTCTTCCGTTGATGTTATCGACGTTAGGATTAATTATTTCAATCGCTGTTATTTTTATTGCAAGATTACTGAAAAATAAAAAACCAGCAACTGTGCTGCGTAGTTCGTTGATGTTGCCACCTGTTTTATTAACCGCTTTGTGCTGGTTTGTATTACCAAGTTTTAATATTTCCCAAAATGTCACCTGGGCCCTTGCTGCAGGAGCTTTCGGTGGTGCACTGATCGGTTTAATCACTGAATACTACACAGCGATGAAGCCTATTCGTCTAGTCGCGGAAGCCGCAAAAACCGGAGCGGGAACTGTGGTCATTCGTGGTTTAGCTGTGGGTATGGAATCCGTTGCCATTCCAACTTTGATTGTGGTTATCGCGGCTTACATTGCCGATCAAATGCTTGGATTATATGGAATTGCGATGGCTGCAGTAGGTATGCTGGCAGGAACTGCTATAGTTATGACAGTGGATGCTTACGGTCCAATCGCTGATAACGCCGGCGGTATTTCTGAAATGTCGGGTCTTCCCGCAAACGTCCGCGAAATTACCGATGAGTTAGATGCTGTTGGTAACACCACAGCGGCCATCGGAAAAGGTTTTGCAATTGGTTCAGCTATTTTAACCGTGCTTGCATTATTTAGTGCGTTTAATATGGAAGTAAATCACGTGCGCAAAGCGGCAAATTTGGCAGCGATGCAATTGGATTTAACCTCGTCGGGTG
>JAYUCH010000100.1:0-18236 GCA_043740435.1 Bdellovibrionales bacterium
AAAAGAAAATCAGACACTCTTCAGGATATCAGATCAGCACTGCAAAAAGAGCAATTTGATGATCGCGGCAAAGAGGCTCTGATGCTGGCTTTGAATCAAAAGTTACTCGAATTGCAGTTTATCTCTTCAAGGAAAATTAAAAATATGAATTCCTTTCAGACGAAAGTTCTCAACAAGAAAAGCTACGTGATTGCATCACAAATATTAGGTGGAATCATGGGTGAAAAGTTTTACTCGGCTTTAATTAAAAAATATTTGAAATTGCCAGCTGACAAAAAAATTATTTTCAAAGATTTGCAATCGGTCTATTTCACGGAAGCTTATTTTGAAACACTTGAGCTGATTGAATCCTGGCCTGCGTCATTTAGAAGTAAATTTGATAAACTTTAGAAGCAGAATAGTTGCAAAGAACTTGCTTTTTACTTCACAGATTCTTTGAAGTCTTTTCCAGGCTTGAAGCGGGGAACATGAGTTGAAGGAATTTTATAGGTTTGGCCTGTCTTAGGATTCCGACCTGTTTTTGGTTTTCGCGTTGTTTTACAAAAAGTTCCAAAGCCCACTAATTTGACTTCTTCACCCTGAGAAACCATCTTTTGAATAACAGCAAGAGTGCTGTCCAGACAGTTTTCCGTTTGTGTTTTTGTTAATTTCGACCGGGCAGAAATAGCTGAGATCAGTTCGGCTTTATTCATAGGGTGCAAGGTTAAGCTATTCTTAATTCTATTGTCATGCTTTGGCGCATTTCATTAGGACTATTTAATTGCTTGAAATGCTTGTTTTTTGTCTTATTTTGATACGATTAAACTTTGGTCAAGTCAGAGCCGACAAGTCTAACATGAGAGTCGATTCTTTTTTTATACTTATTGTTTTACTGGTCTCAGGATTATCGTCAGCTTATCTTGCATTTGATTACCATCTTTCCGGTGTGGATTTCGAGCAGCAAAAAGTACAGGCTTTGCAAAATCAAGTTTTACAACTTAAGTTAAAAAATGAAGCGCTGATTTTACAAGCATCAACTACAAGTTCGTTTCAACGCCAGATAGCAAGTGTAAAATCAAATAAATATATTTCTTTGGATGGTCTTTATAGAGATCAATTGCACCAAGCGAAAACTGAAAAAAAGATGGCTCTTATTAAAGAAATTACCCAGAAAATCATCGGCAATTCTGTCGATGCAGATTTGCTGGCCGAAGCTTATTTTGAAAAAGCGTACTTATCCTGTCGAGTGAACTTTAAAGACAATGTTTGCCTTGATGACGTTGAAATAATTGTTTCACAATTCCCTGAAACAAAGTGGGCCCGAGAATCTTTAACTTTATTAAGTGATGTCTATTCAAAACTAAAACGTTTCAAGGAAGCGGATTCAGTTATGAAAATTGTGAAAAGTGAATTCCTGCAAAAATGAAAAGCGTAGGCATTGTTCTTTTTTTTTTAAATGTTGTTGCCCGCGGAAATATGCTGGAAGTTCCCGAGGGATGTTTCAGTAAAAAAAACGCACCTTGTCTTACACAAATAAATGCGAATGAAGAAACTTTAAGCATCAATGAAATCGCTTTTCGGGTGACAGCAGATTCGATCTTGCAGTGGAAAAATTTTAATAAAGTTTCACTGGATTTGTTGAAAGGTGAAATTCAAGTTAGCGAAAATCTGACGACTTTTAAACTGAATGAAATTCCTATTTTAAACAAAAATCAGATGATGCAGAGGCAAGATAACGTTATTTTAAGATTAGATTTACAGTCATTCATCTTGTCGACTTATGATTTGTCTCGTGAGCGCGCAAACTCGGTGCTGTTAAAATCATCTTTCTTAGAAAAGGCTGATTTTTTAAAATTTACTTCTAATTTTTTTGCAAGAAAATCAGCCTTTGTAAGCTTCTTGAATTCGGTTCAAACTCCGTGGAAAGCTCAGTTACTGAATCAAAGTGAAAACCAAACAAAAGTCTTAAAGCGCGCAGTCGCGTCAGCCGAGGAATCTAAGGCCACGGAAATTCAAGAGAAACTGCTTATTTCAGCGGAATTAAAAAAAGTCCGAGAACAATTTTTTTATAGGACTTTTTACCGTTAAAGCTATAGTCTTAGCGAACTATGTTATTTCATCGAAGAGCAAAAATAGTGGCGACAATTGGGCCTGCGTCCCGGGACCCAGAGAATCTAAAAAAAGCAATCTATGCGGGAATGAATGTGGCCCGACTTAATTTTAGTCATGGAACCCACGCCGAACACCTAGCTGTCATACAAAGCTTACGAAAAATTTCTGTCGATTTAAAAGCGCCGGTGACGATACTTCAAGACTTGCAAGGTCCGAAAGTGCGCGTAGGTCTGTTTGAAAAAGGCTCAATCCTGCTAACGCCCGCGCAAATAGTGACCGTGACTGTTGAAGATGTGCTTGGCAAAGATGGGCTGATTCCCAGTGATTTTAAAGAGCTTTGTTTAGCTTGTAAAAAAGGGCACCATATTTTAATTGATGACGGCTTGATCGAACTTGAAGTTTTGCAGGTCGGTTCAAAATCGCTTGAGGCCAAGGTTATTTATGGTGGGATTTTAAAAAATCGTAAAGGTATGAATTTGCCAGGTATTAATTTACCAGTTGATGCCTTAACTGCAAAAGACAAAGAAGACCTAGAATTCGGTTTACAAAACGGAGTGGATTACATCGCATTAAGTTTTGTTCGCCATGCAAAAGATATTCGTCAGCTTCGAGAAATTATTGAAAAGCATAATTCACCAGCAAAGATTGTTGCAAAAATCGAAATGCTTGAAGCTTTAGATAATTTAGAAGAAATCATTCGGCTAAGTGATGTTGTCATGGTTGCGCGTGGTGATTTGGCCGTTGAAATTGGCCAAAGCCGACTTCCGCGTGAACAAAAGCGTATTATAAAACTTTCGAATCAGTTGGGAAAACCCGTCATTACAGCAACACAAATGCTAGATTCCATGGTTGAAAACCCACGGCCGACTCGTGCAGAAATTACCGATGTCGCGAATGCTATTTTAGACGGTACCGATGCGGTGATGTTGTCGGCTGAATCCGCTAGTGGAAAATATCCGTTTAAGGCGATTCGCACGATGCATGAAATTATTCTTGAAGTGGAAAAAAATGAAGAAAATTATTACAAGATATCCTTAGATAACGAACTTTTAAGTACTCCGGCCGCCATTGCAGCAAGTTCAGCGCTGTCAGCCCTTAAATTAAATGCCTCTGCAATTGTGTGCTTAACCACTTCGGGAAAGACTGCACAGATCATTGCTAGTTTTCGACCCAAGGCACAGATTGTGGCGATGACCAAAGATTTGAATGTTTTAAACCGCTTAGAAATACTTTGGGGTCTTCAGACACTGCATCTTAAGCCCTATGAAAATTTAAAAGATATTTTATCGCAAGTTGAAAAATTATTGATTGAAAATGGTATTTCTAAGACGGGTGAAAGAATCATTTTAACCCTGGGTCAGCCAATAGCCGATCACGGAAAAACGAATGCTATTCATGTCCACGTGCTAGGCGGAGAAGATTACCAAAAAGTGAACAACGATAAACTGCCGCTGCGTTTTGCGCAAGCGGCCATTATTGAATAGTTTTTGAATGTTTTTAGTTACAACGTTTCCAGTTTAATTTTAAGTTTTGTCGAAAAGACGCATCCGTTGAATCGACAACTAAGCGAACAGCTGGCTTTGTCAGGTCAGCTAATAAATTACGAACGCCGATAATAGACTTTATTTTTATTTTAACACTTTGATTTTCATTCGAACAACCCATTAAATTTCCGTTCGATAAATTATTAATCTGATTTTTAATGGCACCCACGGTATTTGCTAAGCCAACTAATTTATCGATGGGATTTGAACTTCCTAAACCTGACAGACCATTATTTTTTACGGTCGTTACAAAGTTTTGTGTCTTTGGACCGCGTAAAGCATTTTGTTCAAAACCAATTCCACGGCCGCCATAAACTTCTGCGGAAATAAGCTGATAAGCCATTGTCATTTTGTTAGGAAGTTGAACAAATCCACGATAATCGACGGATTCAAAGCTAAAGTTCCACCCGGCGGGGACCCCGACGGTCACATTGATGGTACAATTTTTTTCGGCTGCTCTTTTTCCTGGATTTGCAGTTCCTTTTCCGATTTCAACTGAAAAACGGTCATAAAGAACACTTAAAAAATTCATATCTGAAGTCATTAACGCATTGGCTGAGCCTGCGTCGCAACCAGAGCCATCAATTTCTACGTTTTGAACTGCAGAAGTTGGTGGCATCTGCGCGTAGGTTACGATTGAGCTTAAAAGTGTCATGGATAAAGCTAAAGTCCGAATCAGTGTCATGTATGTCATAAATCCCCCGTAGACAGTTACCAAAGCAAAGCTTAAGCCAAAAAAAAGAGCCACAAGGGCCCTAATCTATTGAAATGAATGATTCTATTTGTAACAAATACTTCAATTTAGAGAACCATTTTTCTACATTCAGAATGAATTGTTATTTTCCCTTCGGTGGCTTTTACCACTTGTTCAGCCGTCATATCCGGAGCGTATTCGAGCAGTACAAAGCCTTTTTCGGTGATTTCAATAACACCAAAATCAGAAACTATTTTTTTAATACAGCGAACACCCGTTAACGGCAGTGAACATTTTTTTCGAAGTTTTGAATTTCCTTCTTTATCAGTATGTTGCATGGCCACAATCACATTTTTTGCACCTGCGACTAAATCCATGGCTCCGCCCATTCCTTTAACCATTTTTCCGGGAACCATCCAGTTCGCGATACTTCCAGTTTCATCAACTTCCATAGCGCCCAAAACAGTCAGGTCAATATGCCCACCACGAATCATTGCAAAGCTATCAGCCGAGCTGAAAAAACTAGAGCCATCAATCGTTGTAATGGTTTGTTTTCCAGCGTTAATTAAATCTGCATCTTCTTCACCAGCTACTGGAAAAGGACCCATACCTAAAAGTCCATTTTCACTTTGTAACATAACACTTTTTGTTTTTGGAATGTAGTTCGCAACCAAAGTTGGAATACCGATGCCTAAATTTACCGTAAAGCCGTCTTCGACTTCTTCTGAAATTCTTTGAGCTATTTGTTCACGCGTTAATGGCATAATATTTCCTTTTAATTTTTACTAATAGTGCGCTGTTCAATGCGTTTCTGATAATTTTTTCCTTGAAAAATTCGCTGCACGTAAACTCCGGGGGTGTGCACTTGATCCGGGTCTAAAGTTCCGACTTCGACTAACTCTTCAACTTCGGCAACGGTAATTTTTCCAGCTGTTGCAATCATTGGATTAAAATTCCGTGCGGTTTTCCGATAAATAAGATTTCCAAATTTATCACCTTTCCAAGCTTTTACAAAAGCGAAGTCTCCGGTGATTCCTTTTTCTAAAATGTAATCACGTCCTTCAAACTGCCTGATTTCTTTTCCCTCGGCTATTTTTGTTCCAACCCCTGTGGGGGTATAGAATCCGGGAATGCCTGCTCCGCCGGCCCGCAGGCGCTCGGCTAAAGTTCCTTGGGGACAAAACTCAAGTTCAAGTTCGCCCGACATAAATTGCTTTTCAAAAGTCGCATTTTCACCAACATAAGAAGACATCATTTTTTTTATCTGTCGTGTTTGTAACAACAAGCCTAGACCAAAATCGTCGACGCCCGCATTATTAGACACGCACGTAATATTTTTTACGCCCGAATCCCTAAGGGCTTCAATGCAGTTTTCAGGAATTCCACAAAGACCAAAACCGCCCACTAAATAAGTCATATTATCTTGAACGCCCGTTAGTGCTGATTGCGCGTTGGCAAATACTTTTTTTGTCATTAACCACCTGCCTGTAAAAATTAAGATTTATAATTTTCTATGATTAACGAAACAGCTTCACCGCCACCAATGCACAAAGTAGCAAGTCCGCGTTTTAATCCCGTCGTCTGCAGAGCATAAGTCAATGTCGTTAAAATTCGCGCTCCGCTGGCTCCAATAGGGTGACCAAGTGCGATCGCTCCGCCAAAAATATTTGTGCGTTCCGCTGGAATTTCTAAAGTTTTTTGCGCAGCCATTGTTACGTTCGCAAAAGCCTCGTTAATTTCATAAAGATCAATATCAGAAACTTTCAAAGAAGCCATTTCTAAAGATTTTTTAATCGCACCAACCGGAGCCGTCGTAAAATATTTTGGTTCCTGAGCAAATGTAGCATAAGAAATAATTGTAGCTAGTGGTTTTAAACCACGTCTCTTAGCTTCTGTTTCGGTCATCAGTAATAAAGCCGCAGCGCCATCATTTAATTTCGACGCATTAGCCGCGGTTATGGTTCCATCTTTTTCAAAAACTGATTTAAGTCCTGGCATTTTATCAAAAAGTGCTTTTCCAGGTTCTTCATCTGTATCGACAACGGTCAGACCCTTTTTAGTTTCGATATTAACGCTAGCAATCTCGGATTTAAACTGGCCATCTGCAATTGCTTTTTGCGCTTTTTTATAAGATTCGATGGCAAAGTGATCTTGGGCTTCGCGGGTAAATGAGTACTCTTTAGAACAAAGTTCGGCGGCATTTCCCATATGAAAATTATTGTAAGGATCCCATAAACCGTCTTTGATCATTGAATCCACTAGATTAACAGATCCCATACGAAAACCTATTCTAGAATTTTCCAACAAATGAGGCGCTAATGACATATTTTCTTGGCCGCCCGCAATTGCAATTTGAGTATTTCCCAAACGAATAGAATCACTAGCCAACATCACAGCCTTTAAACCCGAACCACAAACTTTGTTGATCGTTAAACAAGGGGTTGCATTCGAAAGGCCTGCCCCCAGTGCAGCTTGTCTGGCTGGGGCTTGACCCACACCTGCGGTTAACACTTGGCCAAAAATAAGTTCGTCAATATCATTTGCGTTAAGTTGAGCTTTTTGTAAAACAGATTTAATTGCAATCGCACCTAATTTTGGAGCGGCCAAAGTCGACAAACAACCTTGAAAGCTACCGACGGGTGTTCGAGCCGCTGCAACGATGACAACTTTTTCCATAAATTCTCCTTGAAGAAATATTTAGAAACAGTAACACAAAAAAATTTATTTTAAATAGCTATTGACAGTTTGCTTTGAATCCAACAAGGGTAATTCATATGGCAAAAACAAAACAGACGACCAAACCAAAAAGTGCTAAAAAAGAAATCAAAAAACCAGCTAAAAAGCTTGATATTAAAGCTAAAAAACCAGCGCCAGCTGCAAAAGCTAAAACTTTAGCAAAAAAAGCAGATGTGAAATCAGTTAAACCTGTTAAAAAAGTTGAATTGGCAAAAGGCAAAAAACCTGAAGAGCCTAAAATTTCAGTTGCGAATAACGCAAAAGCTAATAACCCAGCCACTGTTCTGAAACCGGCTTTAAAACCGGTCTCAAAGCCAGCTAAAAGTGATTCAAAAACAAAATCAAAGGTCAAAAAAGTAGAAAAAAAAGAAGACGATTTTGAAGATGATATCGTTGGCGACGATTTTGGTGAAAGTGAAATTGCCGAATACGAAGAAGATCTTAAGGCTGTTGAAGAAGACGATATTGATATCAACGACCTTGTTCTTGATGATTCCGATTCGGAAGAAAAAGATGAAGAGATTTATTTAACAGATTCTGAGGGCCGCAGACTTTGTAAAGTTCGAGACTGTGACCAAGTATCAAACGTGGATGGTTACTGTCGATACCATTATCTTTTGTTATGGAAAAAAATCCAGACCAGAAAACATATTTTAATTGACGGGAAGTTAGCCAAATATGTCGAAGATTTAATGGCCCGCTATCCTGATAAATTTGTTGAAGTAATTAAAAAAGATTTAAAAACAGAAAAAGACTTTTTATCAGTTATTCAAGAATTAGAAATTGATGAGTCCGCATTGAACGAAGCCGAATCTGATGAAGAGGTTCAATCATTCACGGATGAAATCCGCGGAATTGGTGAAGCCCCGGGTATGGACGATGATGGTGATTTTTAATCTGAATTTTCTATAACTTAGTTCGAAAAAAAACCCACATTCAGTGGGTTTTTTTTAGTGTAAATCGTCTTTTTTCTTTTTTGATTTAAACATCTGTGGGGTTGGCGGTTCTAAATTTTCCAAGCTGTCTTCGGGTGACTCGTCTTCAGCCAGGTCTTCATTCAAAAGGCTCTCTTCAAGACCTAAAAGTTTGTTGGCTTCGGCCTCAAGATCTGGGTTTTCAGTGGAAAACTGAACCCATATTTTTTGTTTTTCGAAGGGAATTTCACGCCAGAGGTAAGGCAGTTCGTGCGTCTCTTCATTCTCGAAGAACTCGATCATTAAGCTTGCAATTGCATCAACGGCTAAGTGAATTTGCGGTATGGTGTTTTGTAGAACAGACGAATGATCCAAAGACACTTCAAAGTTGTGAAAGCGCAATTCCCCTTTTTTATGGATTCCAACGCGCAGCAGTATTTCAGAAGTATAAATTCGACCCTGAACTCGTATGGTTTTTTCAGTTAAATATTGCCTGAAATTTTCTTCAAAGACGGTTTTAATTTGAATAGCGAACTCAGGTGGAAGGTTACTCCATTTTTTAGACTCTTTTTTGCGCGAAATCATTCTGAAATCCCTTGTTTATAAAGACCATCTGTTGACTGAAATTCAAGATGTTTCTATAACTCAAAAGCGCCTCATTGAACAATAAAAAATCAAGAAGCTTTACCGCTTATGGAAATAATAAAAATATGACTGAAAATTTGACCAGTCCAGAATTAAGCTCAGATATTTCAATAAAACGACCGTCCGTAAATCAAGATATCGGCCTAGGTCGGGGCGTTTACGTTTCAACATATGGTTGTCAAATGAATGTCAATGATACCGAACGCATGTACAGCCTTCTTGAGATGGCCAATTTTACGATTGTTCCAACGCCACAAGAGGCTTCGCTGATAATCATCAACGCCTGTTCAATCCGAGAAAAACCCGTTCATAAAGTTTATTCAGAAGTTGGCTCATATCGAAAGTTAAAAGAAAAAAATCCAAATTTAAAAATTGGTGTTGGTGGATGTGTCGGGCAGCAAGAAAAAGAAAATTTAATTAAAACCCAGCCGATGATTGATTTTGTTTTTGGGACCGATTCAATTGATATTTTACCCCAGATTATAGCCGATTTGTACGCTGGAAATCAGAAAATAGTGAATGCAAAATTTGAACACCGAGCTCCGTATCATATCGAAACTTTAGTCAGGAACCCAGGTGTTTCAACTTTTGTGAATATCACAAAGGGTTGCGATAATTTTTGTTCTTTTTGTATTGTGCCTTTTACTCGGGGGCGCGAAAAATCACGACCCCTTTCACATATTGTGATGGATGTTCGGAATTTAGTAAAACGCGGAGCCAAAGAAGTTACTTTGTTAGGTCAGAATGTGAATTCTTATAAATCAGAAGGTGAAGCTGACTTTGCGGATCTTTTAGAAAAAGTGGCCAAAGAGACAGATATCGAACGTATTCGCTACACGACATCTCATCCGAAAGATTTTAATGAAAAACTAATGCACGTGATGGCTAATAACCAAAGTAAAATTTGCGAATATGTGCATTTACCTTTTCAAAGTGGCAGCAGTCGAATTTTAGAATTAATGAATCGGGGCTATACCCGTGAAGAGTACATTCATAAAATTCAAAAAATGAAAAAGTTGATTCCCAATCTGGTTTTGTCGTCAGACATCATCGTTGGCTTCCCAGGTGAAACAGAGGAAGAATTTGCACAAACCATAAGCCTTGTCGAAGAACTTCAGTTTGAAACAATTTATGCGTACATGTATTCATCAAGACCATTAACCAAAGCGGCAAAATTTGAAGGTCACTTACCAGAGCCAATCAAAAACGAGCGGCTAAACCGACTTTTCGATGCCCATGAAAAAATGGCTTTTGCACTGGTCAAAAAATATGAAGGTCAGACTTTACAAGTCTTAGTTGAAAAGAAAAATGAACAAGGTAAACTTTATGGCCGAAGCACTCAAAATAAATCAGTGCATTTTTTAGGTTCAGAAAATTTGATCGGACAAACCGTGCCAGTTAAAATAACCCAGGCGTTTCCAAACAACATGCGCGGAGAACTTGTTCAATGATAATCCCAGATTATTTGTTTTCAAAATCCCAAGATGAACGCGTCGATTTTGATGAAAAAGAATTAATTTTATTAAAGCCTTATGGTTTGTCTTTGACGAACGATGCAGCAAGGCCCTTTTTAATTTTAAAAGACGAAACCGGGGATTGTGTTTTACCAGTGGCCATTAACCAACTTGAAGCCGGTGCTACTTTAACACAGTCGTCTCATTCGGCCATTCCACTTTCGATGCATACATTTTCTGAGAAATTATTATCAAGCTTAGATATTGCAATCGAGCGCTGTGTTTTTGTCGAAATTAAAGGTGTTCATCAATGGGTTCGTATTTACATGACCGGTCATCCTATTTACCAAAGCATGAAATTTAAGGCTGATGAAGTCATGAGTTTATGTATTCATTTAAAAATTCCGATTTATGCGACAAAAAGTTTTATCAGCAAATCAAAAGTAATGAGTGCTGAAATCGTGGGGATTGCAAAAGGTGTTAGTGAAAATCCAACGGTGCTTGAGCGCCATCACACGTATCTGATGTAGCATGTCGCTCATTAAGGCTCGGGGATTAGATCCTCAACTTGCTGCGAATGTTTTTGTTGCTGATGGTGCAAAGATTATTGGCGACGTAAAAATTGGCGAAAAATCTTCAGTTTGGTTTAATACAACTCTTCGTGGTGATGTTATGCCGATATCGATTGGTTTTGAGACCAATATTCAAGATGGCTCGGTACTGCATGGAACATTTGGAAAATATTCCTGCCAAGTTGGTAACCGCGTGACCATCGGTCATTCTGTTATTTTACATGGTTGCAAAATAGGCAACAGTTGTCTTGTTGGAATGGGATCGATTTTAATGGATGATGTCGAAATCGGTAATCAATCTATTGTTGGTGCCGGCAGTCTCATTACCGAAGGTAAAAAATTTCCGCCTGGGTCTTTGATTATGGGTCGGCCTGCAAAACTTGTTCGTCCGCTGAATGAAGATGAAATAAAATTCTTGGAGCAGTCAGCCGATAATTACCTACTGTATCAATCTTGGTACAAATAACGTTATACTGAGCTTATTAAAAGAGGTGCTTTTATGGAATTAAAACCAAGCTTTGAGCTGGCGTTAACTTTTGATGATATTTTATTGGTGCCTGCTTATTCCGAAATTGTTCCGACTGATATTATTCCCAAAACATTTTTTGCTCGGAATCTTTATTTAAATAATCCACTTATTTCCGCAGCTATGGATACCGTCACCGAAAATAAGATTGCTCGGGTGATGGCGCAAAACGGAGGATTGGGAATAGTTCACAAAAATTTTTCGGTAGCAGCCCAAGCTTTTGAAGTCGAAAAAGTGAAAAAATACGAAAGTGGTATGATCCAAGACCCAATCACATTGTCGCCCGATCATTATGTTAGCGAAGCCATACAAATTATGTCGAAATATTCAATCAGCGGTGTGCCGATCACGGTGCAGGGTAAGTTAGTTGGAATTTTAACCAATCGCGATTTACGTTTTGAAACAAACGTTAATCAGCCAATTAAAAATTTGATGACCAAAGAAAATTTAGTAACTACCCACGAAGGCACAACTTTAGATCAAGCAAAAAAAATTCTGCAGCAGCACCGCATTGAAAAATTACCTGTGATTGATCAAGCAGGCCAGTTAAAGGGTTTGATCACCATCAAAGATATCGAAAAAGCAGAGGCCTTTCCTCGCGCAACCAAAGATGCCAAAGGTCGACTTGTGGTTGGTGCCGCTGTTGGCGTCGGGCAAGACACCACCGAGCGTGTCGAGGCCTTGGTAGCAAGTGGGGCTGATGTTATTTGTGTAGATACAGCTCACGGTCATTCAAAAAATGTTATTCAAACTATCGAGTATATTAAAAATAAATTTAAAGACGTTATTCTGGTCGCAGGAAATGTTGTTACGGCTGAGGCCACCGAAGAGCTTATTCTGCGCGGAGCGGATGTTGTGAAAGTGGGCGTCGGACCTGGTAGTATTTGCACCACGCGAATTGTGGCAGGGGTAGGTGTACCGCAGATTTCAGCCATCATGAAGTGCGCAGCTGTTGCAAAGAAAAAACAAAAAACAATTATTGCAGATGGTGGAATAAAATTTTCCGGTGATATTACCAAAGCCTTAGCATTGGGTGCTAATACCGTCATGATCGGAAATCTTTTAGCGGGCGCCGAAGAAGCACCCGGTGAAATGATTTTGTACCAAGGACGAACTTACAAGATGTACCGTGGAATGGGATCGATCGAAGCCATGATGAAGGGATCGAAAGACCGCTATGGTCAAATGGACATTCAAGATTTTGATAAACTTGTACCTGAAGGAATTGAAGGGAAAGTCCCTTATAAAGGAAGTGCTTCGGCCATCATTCATCAGTTAATTGGTGGACTTAAATCAGGGATGGGATATTTAGGTGCAAAAAATATTGACGAGCTACAAGCTAAAGCTCAGTTTGTTCAGATTACAGGACAAGGTCTAAAAGAATCCCATGTGCACGATGTTAGTATCACCAAAGAAGCGCCCAATTACAGGTTAGAATAATGGTGTCGAAAAAAAATGGTTTTCTTATTTTAGATTTCGGTTCACAGGTCACGATGCTGATTGCACGCAGACTTCGAGATTTAGGATTTTATTCTGAGATTTTTCCTTTTAATGAAAGCCTTGAATCCATCAAGAAATTTAATCCCGATGGAATTATTTTAAGCGGTGGTCCGAACTCTGTTTACGATGATTTAAGCCCCAAACGAGATATTCAAGAGCTTTTGGACTGTGCGCCGGTGCTAGGAATTTGTTACGGAATGCAGCTTATTGCTAAGCAATTTGGTGGGTACGTCGAGCCTGGTCTTAGTAAAGAATACGGCTTAACCGAAATTGAATGGGATTTGAACGCTCATAAAAACTTGGACCTGCCATGGCCTGTGAAACATAAAATTTGGATGAGTCACGGAGACATTGTTTCAAGAATTCCCCTGGATGCAAAAATTTTACTAAAATCGGAATCTCATATTGCTGGATTTTATTCAGACCGTTACTGGGCCTTACAATACCACCCCGAAGTGTCACATTCGGAATATGGTACGGCTGTTTTAAAAAAGTTTGCGACGTGGTCTGGGGCTCAGGCCAATTGGAAAAGTGATGAAATTGTTGCCGCAAGTAAAAAATATATTCTTGATAAAGTGAATTCAGAAAGTCATGTCTTGTGTGCCCTCAGTGGTGGTGTGGATTCTTCGGTCGTGGCGACTCTGTTAACAAAAACCTTAGGTGCCGATAGAGTTCATTGTTTATTTATCAATAATGGTATGCTTCGTGAGAATGAATTTGAATCGGTGCTAAGTTCATACAAATCAATTGGGCTTAATGTTATTGGAATTGATGCTGAGAATTTGTTTTTAACTGAATTAGCGGGTGTCAGCGATCCAGAAAAAAAAAGAAAAATTATTGGCAAGCTTTTTATTGATGTTTTTGAAATGGCTTTAAATAAAGAATTAAAAACTTTCCAAAATAAAATAAAATTTCTAGCACAGGGAACGCTGTATCCGGATGTGATTGAAAGTATTTCTTCGATAGGTGGAAGTGTTACTATTAAATCACATCATAACGTGGGTGGATTACCAGAAAAAATGAAATTACAATTGGTCGAACCCGTACGAAACCTTTTTAAAGATGAAGTCAGAAAATTAGGATCTGATTTAGGATTAGCTAAAAACTTTATTGATCGACACCCTTTCCCTGGGCCAGGTCTAGCCATTCGAATTATAGGCGATATTACAAAAGAGAAATTAGCAATTTTAAAAAAAGCGGATCATATTTTTATTACAGCGCTTCGTGAGCACGATTTGTATCATAAGATTTGGCAGGCTTTCTGTGTGTTACTGCCGGTGCAAACTGTTGGGGTGCAGGGTGATTCAAGAACTTATGAATTTGTATTATCCTTACGAGCTGTCACCTCTGTTGATGGCATGACGGCGGATTGGTTTTCGTTTGATCCTGAGTTTTTAAAAATGGTTTCTAATAAAATAACAAATCAAGTTCGTGGAATAAATCGCATTGTGTACGACATCACCAGCAAACCACCGGCAACAATTGAATGGGAATAGGTCATTAATGAGTTTTGTACATCTTCATGTTCATTCTGAATACTCACTTTTAGAGGCGGCCTGTCGACTGAAGGGTATCGCTAAAAAGGCAGCCGAATACAAAATGCCTGCTGTCGCTTTAACAGATAATGGCAACATGTTTGGCGCTATTGAATTTTATTTTGCCTGCTTGGAACAAGGCGTAAAGCCAATCATTGGTCTAGATGCATACATAGCACCGAATTCACGCTTAGAAAAAAAACAAGATCCCAATCAGCGCTACGCCGAAGTGGCTCTGGGTCCCAGGCGTTTAGTTTTCTTAGCGCAGAATTTTGCTGGATACCAAAATCTTTGTCAGCTGAGTACCATTGGCTATCAAGAAGGTTTTTATTGGAAACCTCGAATTGATTATGAATCGATTCAGAAATACAACGAGAATTTGATTTGTTTAACTGGTGGATTTCGGGGCGAAATCGTAGATACTTTTTTAAAAGAAGGCCGGGAAGCGGCTTTAAATAAAATAAAAACCTTAAAAAATATTTTTACTGACCGACTTTATATTGAACTGTGCGCGACTCGTCCCGAGTGGAAAGTAATCAATGAATTTTTGATTGAAGCTGCAGAAATAACTGGGACTGAACTGGTAGCTACGAATGATGTTCATTATTTAACTCAAGATGACCAAATCGCTCAGGAAGTTTTAGTGTGTATTGGTTCTAATAAAACACTGTCAGATGATTCTAGATACACGCTGGGAAGTTCAGATTTTTATTTTAAATCCGCAGAAAAAATGCAAAGCCTGTTTAAACATATTCCGCAAGCTGTTGAAAATTCTTTAAAAATTGCTGATCGGTGTGATGTAAAATTTAATCTTAAAGATGCGAATGGAAAAGCCATTTATCATTTACCAAGTTTTCCAACAACTGAAGGCAGAACCGTTAAAGAAGAAATTAAGTACCGCGGAGATATCGGTTTAGCCGAACGTTTTAGCGAAATGGCTGAAAAAAATATTATTCTAACGCCCGAGCGTAAAGCTGAATACCAAGCGCGACTAGAGTACGAGCTTAATGTCATTGATCGTATGGGTTTCAACGGGTATTTCTTGATCGTTCAAGATTTTATTATGTGGGCAAAAAATCGCGATATTCCAGTGGGTCCTGGTCGTGGGTCCGGAGCCGGCTCGATTGTGGCATTTTGTCTAAAAATCACAGATTTAGATCCGATACCTCATTTTTTACTTTTCGAAAGATTTTTAAATCCCGAGCGGGTTTCGATGCCGGATTTTGATATCGACTTTTGTCAGGACCGACGACAAGAAGTGATTCAGTATGTAACTGAAAAATACGGTGCTGAAAGTGTTTCACAAATTATTACTTACGGAAAACTTCAATCCCGGGCGGCTATTAAAGATGTCGGCCGAGTTTTAGGTCTTACTTTTGGCGAAGTCGATTTAGTTTCAAAACTGATTCCCGATAAATTAGGCGTCACTTTAACCGAGTCTTTAGAAATGGAACCTCGAATCAGAGAAATGATGGAGTCCAACCCAACAGTTGGGACGCTGATGGAGTTAGCTTTAAGAGTTGAAGGTTTAGTTCGCCACGCGGGAATTCATGCGGCTGGTGTTATTATTGCTGATGGAAGCCTGGTTCGCCATGCGCCGATGTACAAAGGGGCCGAAGAAGAAAATGTCGTTCAGTATGACATGAAGCACGCTGAAAAAATTGGCCTGATTAAATTTGACTTTCTAGGCCTAAAAACTTTAACCCATATTCATTATGCTTTAAAGTTAGTTGAAAAAAATCGTGGTATCAAAATTAAAGAAAAAGATATTTCAATTGATGATCCTAAAATCTATGAACTACTTTCCCGGGGTGATACAGCCGGAGTTTTTCAATTTGAAGGTGAAGGAATCAGTGACGCAACCCGGAAAATAAAGCCTTCAAAGTTTGGTGATATCACGGCGATCACTTCACTGTACCGACCAGGCCCGATGGCTAACATTCCTGAATTCGCGAAGCGTAAAAACGGTGAAAGTCCTGTGGAATATATTCTGCCTGAAACAAAAAAAGTTTTAGAAGAAACCTACGGCATCATGGTTTACCAAGAACAAGTTATGGGAATTGCTTCGATCATCGCGGGGTACAGTTTAGGTGAAGCCGATTTACTTCGTCGGGCCATGGGTAAAAAAATCAAAACGGAAATGGATCAGCAGCGTGAACGGTTTTTGAACGGGGCCAGTGAACGCGGGCATGATAAAAAAAAATCAGAAGAATTATTTGAATTGATGTTCAAGTTTGCCGATTACGGATTTAATAAATCGCATGCAGCTGCTTATTCAGTTATTACTGCACAGACCGCGTGGGTTAAACATTTTTATCCCGCAGAATTTTTTGCAGCCTTGTTATCGACAGAGGTCGGTGACACGGATAAAGTCGTAAAATATGTCAAAGATGCTCAGAAGCGTGGATTAAAAGTCCATACACCTAACGTGAATTATTCAGATTATTTATTTTCAGTTGATCAAGATGAAATTTATTTTGGTCTTGGTGCTATAAAAGGCGTGGGGCAGTCTGCCGTTGAAGCTATCATCGAAGCGCGTGATAAAAATCTGAATAAAAAATTCAACTCGTTGGAAGATTTTTTTAACTTGGTTGATTTACGACGGGTGAATAAAAAAGTGATCGAAGGCTTAATCAAAGCCGGAGCCTTTGATCTATTTGGATATCACCGTGCCCAGTTAATGAGTGGCTACCCTCAGTTTTTAGACCGAGCCGTCGAACATCAAAAAGATATAGCCAGCGGTCAGGTTTCACTGTTCGAAATGAGTTCGCCTGAAGAAACTGTGGTGACCTTACCAGCTGTCAAAACTTGGAGCCGCGTTCAGTCTTTGTTTTTTGAAAAAGAAATTTTAGGTTTTTATTTGAGTGATCATCCATTACGTGGCTTTGAAAATTTTGCTAAAATCTGGGCCACTTGTACTGTTTCAGAATTATCGACATTGATTTCACCGGAAGAGTTGCAAAAAATTGCAGAAGCCGGAAAACCGAAATGGGGCGAAAAGAAAAATCAAAAAAGAGTAATCGTTGCAGGTCTAATCACGGATTACAAAGAATTAGTTACCAAAAAAGGGACGCGCATGGCCTTTGCCAAAGTGGAAGATTTAACCGGAGCTGTCGAATTAGTTATTTTTCCTGATACGTTTGCTAGATACACAGAAATACTAAAGGAAGAAAAGCCTTTATTAATTGGTGGTGGGTTAGAAATTGAAAATGGTAATGCAAAAATCATGGCTGATAGCTTTGCTTTATTTGAAGATGTACTTAAAAAAACGAAAAAAATATCAGTTCGATTAGATAAAATTAATACGGAAGATTACAATAAGCTGGATAGTCTTTTAGCGGAATGTAAGGGCTCGACGAACGTAAGGCTTGTCATGAATGTTGATGGTCAAGATATAGAAATCTTTGCTGAAAATCCCCATCAAATTGAAATATCCGATCATTTTTTCGAAGGAGCTAGACAGCTCTTTGGTCGCACTGACTTTATTGAAGTGCAAAAATAGGTTAAGATAAAATATCAGACCATGGCACTAAGGAGCTTTCGTTATGAATTTCAAATTGTTAATTAGAACTCTATTTTTCTGTTTGGTTCATTTTCTTTTAAGCTGCGCTGGTAATCGTGTAAAGCCAGCTGTGATTCCTATGAATATTGAGGTACCGGCATCGACACTTAAAAGACAAATTAGAGACGTCGATTTTAAAGCCCGTCTTGAAGACAAGGGTCCTAAAAAAAGAATTATCGTTTTACCTTTCATCGATGCCGGGGCTGACCGACCTGAATCTGCGCGGTTGAAAGCTCGCGAGGCATTTTTGGATGATCTTAACAAAAGTGAAGAACTTATTGCTTTAGATTCTAATCAGTTAAAAATAGATATCACTCGTTATGTAAAATCAGGTGAATACGATTTAGCTAAGATGGCTCAGGATTCACAAAATATCGGAGTCAGTGTGCTGGTCGAAGGAAAAATTATTGATCTGCGTGTAAAAAACCAATCTGAAAAAGTTGGGATTGTTCGGAATCTTAAA
>JAYUCH010000101.1:0-2522 GCA_043740435.1 Bdellovibrionales bacterium
CGGTCATTAAAGTACAGGCGATCCCCACTGAACGTAGTAACGATTATATGTTAGCTTAGCAAAACGATTGGGTTTTGTTCATACTCCCTTGATTTCAAACCGTGACACTTCAGTCCCACCAGTTGGCCCCAAGGGCTGATCCGATTTTCAAAATCTTAACTAAACAAAAGGCGTAGGGTTCACGATCGTTTTTTAAGACCTAAGGACAGTAGAGCCTAATTTGAAAAACTAATATAATAAGATATGAAAAAATTACTGCTTTTAGTTTGTGTTGCATGGTCGATAGGATCAAAAGCTGAACCTATTTCAGCGAACCAGCTTATTATGGCGAGGCATGCCATTCCGACACCAAAGATAGCGATAGAATTTTTATCGGCATTGTGGTCCGAATCGGACGTCAATGATTTGAAAAAATTTATATCGAGTTCGCACATTTCAGTCGACCAAGAGCTACTCCAAATGACGGCCGAGGGTGATAAGATTTATTTGCGAGGTCTGCCTGATCCGATAACTGTTAAACCAAATGGGACTTTGGTTTTTAAAAACGTTGAATTTGTGTATGACGAAACTTTGAGTTTTCTGAAAAACCAAGCCGCTTTTGAAAAAAAATGGGGGCAGTTTCGACCCTTTGCTAACTGGAAAGATGTGTCAAAGTTTTTACTTTTCATTCCAGAGGCACAAGCTGTTGGGCCAGTGGGTAATAATAGGGGGGTCCTTGTGATCCTGACTGTCGCAGCTTTTTGGCCTCTTTTGATATATTTTAAAATGAAGAAGACATTTACATCCGATATAGCGATTAATCCCGCCGCCCAAATTAAATGCAGTCCGCCAAGGTATTACCAAAATGGATTTAGATTCCAAGTAAATGAGAGTTTACCATCAGATCCAGAGATAAATGTTTTAGCTTTGAAAGAATCAAAACTAGATGGCGTGGCTCTTCTTTTCTTTGACAGAAAAACGAATGTCAGTGGCCAGGATGGCTTCAAGCTTCAATCAAAATTTGGAAAGTCAGCGACGGTTGGCGGTCAAAGTTTCGATGCCGATACTATCGAAAAGACAGTTGAGAAAACTATCTCGGTCTGCAAAGAAAACTCGCAGGATAAATTTAATAAAGACAGTATTGCGATCGCTAAATTTTTTGCTAAACATCCCCCTACTATCGAAAAATTAATTGACCCAGACAGAACGACATTCCAATCTGGAAGAAAATAGTAAAACCTTTATCTTATTGGTTTGAGTAGTTCATTGGGTTCTAAGCTAGAGCCTCGGATGCCGTTAACTTTTTATAATATTTTCTAACTTTTTCCTTAATTGAAACCAAATTACGGCGCTGTAGCAGCCTCTATAAATTTGAATGGGCTTTTCAAACCACCCAGAAAATTCAGTTTTTGAAAAACTAATGGTGCTCGCAAAACCGAGAGGCAACCTTTTCGATGAAAAGAGTTTTGTGCTCTAAGCAAAAAGTTGGACTTGTTGGGGTTAGAAATGTCACCTAATATTAAGTTATGATTAAATTCCAAAAGATAATAATTTCTAGCATTTTATTGGGACAACTCGGTTGCGCATCATTAGGTTCAAAAGATCTTTCAGCAAAAACAGATAGGTTTCCCGCCAATAATGCCGATGTCGTAAAGATTTTAGGCGTTAAACGAACTCCTGAAAATGTCAAAAACGAAGAATTGGTCGGAGGGTTGATTTTATCCCTTCAAAGTTATTTCGCATTCTGCTATGAGAAAGAATTAAATTCAAATCCGAGGCCTAGCTCTGAATTATTTTTCTATTTTGGAGTAGATCAAAAAGGAACCATTCAACATATTACGAGTGAGACCGTTGGTAGCGGAAGCGATTCCGGATCATTTTCGCAATGTATATCTTTGGCCATTTCAAAACTTCGTGCTCCCATGATAAGTCAAGATCTCACATTTCGAGCTAGGCTGAGATTTCAGACAGACCAGTAACTACTGCTTTTTGATGAGTTATGGCCAGAAATGGAAACTCAACTGATCACCTGATTTTTGAGATCCCTAATTGAAAAATGGCGCCAGCAAAACTGTGCGCCTACTTCATGCGAAACAAGTGTTTAATATACAAACAAAATTTTATTACAAAGTGTTGTTGTAATCATAAATTCTTACTTGTCGACTCCCTGACGAGAAGTCATCGATTTTCACAAGCTTCATTGTTACCTCTGGTTTATATAAGCCATCTTTACCTGGCGCTTTAGCGTAATCGTATTTCTTGAATACAAGAATAAAGTTCCTTGAATCCTTGAACTCCTGAAGGCCCGCCGCTAAGATGCCATAAAAAGAAAAACCACGAATTTGATGCTTCTCGATTACTTCTTGCACCTCCGGCAATGACCCCAAAACTGAAGACGCAACTGTGACTTCGGATAGGTTGTCAAAAGTCGACATCCCATTTCGGGTTGTCGAATTTCCACTGATGTGTACCAGTGAATATCCAAAGATGTGTACCACCTGATTTCCTTGATAGTGTACCAGGCGATTTCCATCGTGTTGTGC
>JAYUCH010000102.1:0-17991 GCA_043740435.1 Bdellovibrionales bacterium
CGGGGTATTCATATGTCCAGGCTTTATTCTTTGATGACGGAACAATTTCTAAATAGGGATTTGGCTAAAATCTCGATGCAGAATTTTTTAAAATCTGCGATTCAATCGCAGGAAGGTTTATCCGATCAAGCGGGCTTAGAAATTCAGTTTAAATTACCAGTAAAAACCAGGGCCTTGAAATCAGGTATTTCAGGTCACAGAAATTACGAAGTGACACTTGCTGCTGTACAAACTGCGAATACCTATCATGTCTGGTTACGGTTTGAAATTGTTTACTCAAGCACGTGTCCTCAGTCTGCGGCTTTGTCGTTAGAAGCATTTAAGAACAAAATTCAACAAGGGCTTGATGTCCATGCGATGAACCGATTACCCGCAACCCCGCACGCTCAGCGAAGTGTGATGACGTGTGAAATGTTGTTTAACACAGAAATAGTTTCGATGCCTTTCGATCAGTTCATCACGGAGCAGATTCAAATGGTTGAAGCTATTTTGAAAACACCCGTACAAACCGCTGTAAAAAAAGCCGACGAAATGGCTTTTGCAGAACTGAATTCTGAAAATTTAATGTTTTGCGAAGATGCAGTCCGTAAAGTGGATGACGAATTCTTAAAGTCGACCCAGCAGAATGATTCTAAGCTAAAAGGATACAAAATTAAAACGCGCCACGAAGAAAGTCTTCATCCGCACAACGCAATCAGCAGCAAAACATATCGTTACCAGCCATATCCCTTTTAAGTTAAATGTTGCAGCTGGCGATAATTCTTAGATCCCGAGTGAGATTCAGTTTTTAACTGTGGTTTTAAAAACACCGGTAAATCACGACGTTTAAAACCATGGCAGTAATCTTTTTCGATTATGCTGTGCGCACTTTCATCGCTGACATTTTTAAGTTTCAAATAAAGCCAAGCTTGTTCGGCAAGGCTTGCCAGTGAAAGACTGTGAGTTTCGGTGAAGCGTTCCGATAAAAATTCGCTGAAAGCATAAAAATTCCAGAAAAAAGATTTATCTTGGTTTTGGTCAACAAACCAGGTCATGAAAGTTTTAAACTGCCCACTGTTGGCATAAAGATCCCAGAACTTTGCAAAGCGGTTCATCTTTTGTAAGGTCTGATAGTCCATCGTGTTGGTACTTAAAATTTGATAAGGCGGAAAATCAGAATAGATCATCTGAAATGTTTTTTCATGCCGCGCGATCGGCGTGCCTTTTAATCGTTTTAAAATACCCACTTGAATTTCATTGGGTTTCATTAAAGCTAAACGGTCAAAGCCCGAGGCAAAGCTTTCTAAAGTTTCACCGGGAAGTCCTGCGATAAGATCGGCATGGGTGTGCACGTGCGTGTGTTCATTTAAAAACTGAAAATTCTGTTCTACCTTTGCCAAATCATTTTTTCTAGATACGTTGGCAGCGACAGCAGGGTTTAAAGTTTGGATGCCCACCTCAAACTGCAAAGACCCTTCCGGAAATTTTTGAATCAGTTCACGAATTTCTGGCGGAAGCCTATCAGGCACCAATTCAAAATGAAGAAATAGTCCCAAAGAGATATGTTCTAAAAAAAACTGCAAAATACGATTTGAAGAGGTGGGTGAAAGATTAAACGTGCGATCGACAAATTTAAATGTACGCGCGCCTCTGTCCAATAAGGTTTTTATTTCTATCAAGAAAAGTTCCAGATCAAAGCTGCGTACAGATTTATCCAGTGATGATAAACAGTATTCGCATTTGTACGGACATCCCCTAGAGGCTTCCACGTAGATGACGCGGTTCTTGATATCGTCATCTGAGTACAGATCATACGGAAACTGCACGGCTTTGATATCGGGTAACTCGGAGGCAATAATTTGTTCTGAAGGTTTAATATTATGGATCAAATAATTTTCACAAAAATTTCTAAACGAAAAATCGGCTTCCCCGGTGATCACATGGTCGCAGTATTTTAAATGAGCCTGCGTGCGCGTCTCGTACGAAATTTCTGGGCCCCCAAGAACAATTAAAATCTCAGGAGCCACTTTTTTTAAAACAGAAATAATTTGCAGCGTGGTTTCGGTGTTCCAGATATAAACGCTAAAGCCCACGATGCGCGGCCGATGCTGCAGAATTTTCTCGACGATGACCCGCGGATTTTCCTTGATAGTCCATTCTAGAATCAAAGCTTTTTCTTTTAAGGGGCCCAGGTTAGCAAACAAATAGCGTAACCCGAATGAGGCATGCTGATAGGTCGAATTCAATGTACACAGTAAAATATCGGTTTGTTGCACGCCTTAGCTTTTAACGAACGATTTTAGTATTTCATAGCTTTTTTTTACGGCCAGAAAGCTTTCTGAATTTCCGCCCTGATCTGGATGAGTTTTCAGCAAAGCCGCGCGATAACAGGATTTCAGTTCGATTCTGGTAAAAGCATTTGTTAAGGCCGGTGCCCACAATGATAAATTTTCAAAAGCCAACTGCTGCTGGGGATTCATCAAATGCGGTTTTCTTGGTATAGGGACTGAGGTATATTTTTTGTATCCGGTTTTATAAACTGGGATGGTACCGATAATTTGTGATAGCCCCCAGGGGTCTAAAGCACTTTCCCAACCTGCAGATGCCGACGCTAAGACTGGGGTCTGCCGATCAGAATCGCTGATTTCTTTAAGGATTTCAAAGAAGGTTAGCTCTGTTTTCATAGGTAACCTATCGGGAAAATGGATATTTCGAATAGGGTCTGAACGTCTGGAAATTGCAAAAAACCTCTGATTTCTCGAGGAGAAAAGGCTAGTTTTCAGAGGTAAATTTGGCTAAATTTAGGGTTTTTTTATGTTTTCTCGAGGGGAAAAAGTCAGTTTCCCTCTGGAAAATCAGAAAAAAAATGAAGATTTATGTTTTTTATGTTGGACAAACGAAAATTTATCGACTTAGACTGTGAACATTGGATTTTAGTCTCGAGACTAAAGTGTTAATGAAACAACTAGCCAACCCTTCGGAGGATACAATGGCAAAAGCAAAGAAAGCGACTAAAAAAGTTGCAAAGAAAACGACAGCTCCTAAAAAGACAGCTGTAAAAAAAACTGCAGCTCCTAAGAAAGCTGCTCCTAAAAAAGCTGCTAGCAAACGTAAGCCAAACGCTGCGTTCATGAAGCCTTTAACACCTTCAGCTACATTAGCAGCTGTTATCGGTGCGGCTCCAGTTCCACGCACAGAAGTTGTTAAAAAATTATGGGCTTACATCAAGAAGTTCAATCTTCAAGATTCTAAGAACCGTCGTAACATCAACGCTGACGACAAATTAAAGCCAATTTTCGGCAAGAACCAAGTTTCTATGTTCGAAATGACTAAACTTGTTTCTAAGCATTTAAAATAGTTCTAGATACAATTTAGTTTATAGATTTTCTATGAGCTTACTTAAAAACCCCTTAAGGCCTAGCTTTAAGGGGTTTTTTCATTTACCATATCTAGCTATGTCGGATAAGCCTTTAGATAAATCAGAAATCATCAAAATGAAGCAAGCTTGCAAAATGGCTGCACAGGTTTTACTGCACACAGAAAAATTCGTGAAGCCTGGTATTACCACACTTGAACTTGATCAAATTGCTGATGACTACACCAATAGTCTTGGTGCTGTTTCAGCCTGTATTGGTTACCACGGCTATCCAAGATCCACATGCATATCTGTGAACGATATTGTTTGCCACGGCTTACCGGGCGCGTACGTCGTTCAAGATGGCGATATTCTTAATATTGACGTTACTGTAAAAAAAGATGGCTTCTTCGGGGATACTTCAAAAACTGTAATGGTCGGAAATGTAAAGCCGAACGCTGCCGATTTAGTGCAAGCAGCTTATGATGCCATGATGATCGGAATTGGTGCCATAACTGCAGGTGGATGGACGGGTGATATCGGTTTTGAAACGAATAAATTCGTCACTCGAAAAGGGTATTCCACTGTCAAAGAAATTGGTGGGCACGGGATCGGTCGAGTTTTTCACACGGACCCCTTTGTGCCAGCTTTCGGAAAAAAAGGTAAAGGGGAAAAACTAATTCCTTGGACTTGTTTCACCGTTGAACCGATGGTTAATGAAGGCTCGGAAGAATTTATTGAACACAACATTCCGGGATCAACAATTAAATATTATTCGACATCAGATGGTAAATTATCAGCCCAGTTCGAGCACACGATTCTAATGACAGACACAGGATATGAAATTTTAACTTTAATTTAATTAAAAAAACCAAAAGGAAAAAAACATGAGAACATCAACAGAAAAAAGAACGGATTCGAAAATGGCAAAAATGACTAAAAATCAAATGAAAATAAACACAAAAGTTTTAACCAAAACAACGGCAAAACCAGTTGTAAAAACTAAAACAACCAAACCAGATTACGCCGTTTGTGCTGAAGCCATGAACGATCCAAAAGTTTTTGCAGAACTGGCTCGTTGGGGTCGTGAAGAAATTCAAATTGCTGAAAAAGAAATGCCAGGTCTGATGGCTTTACGTAAAGAATTCGGAAAGGCACAGCCTTTAAAAGGCGCGCGCATTTCGGGTTGTTTGCATATGACCATTCAAACTGCGGTATTGATCGAAACATTAACTCACTTAGGTGCTGAAATCCGTTGGTCATCTTGCAATATTTATTCAACGCAAGATCATGCGGCTGTTGCTATTGCTGCTGCTGGAATTCCAGTTTTTGCTTGGAAAGGTCTCAGCGAAAAAGACTTCAACTGGTGTATTGAACAGACTATTACAGGTTGGGGATCTGAAGGTTTCAACCTGATCTTGGATGACGGTGGTGATTTAACGAACATGATGCATGAAGCTCGTTTTACTAAAGAGCTTAAAAAGATTATCGGTTTATCTGAAGAAACAACAACAGGCGTACATAATCTAGAAACAAAATTACGCGCAAAGAAATTAAAATTACCAGCGATCAACGTGAATGATTCGGTAACAAAAACAAAATTTGATAATTTATACGGCTGCCGTGAATCTTTAGCTGATGGTTTAAAGCGCGCGACAGACGTGATGTTAGCTGGAAAAGTAGTTGTGGTTGCTGGCTACGGAGACGTCGGAAAAGGTTCTGCGTTTTCAGTAAAAGGTCTTGGCGCGCGTGTGATGATCACAGAAGTTGATCCAATCTGCGCGTTACAAGCAGCGATGGAAGGTTTTCAAGTTATTACGATGGATGAAGCGGCAGCAATTGGTGATATTTTCGTCACAGCGACTGGCTGCTGCGATATCATCACGGAAAAGCATTTCATGAAAATGAAAGACAACGCAATTGTTTGCAACATTGGTCACTTTGATATCGAAATCGATATGGCTTGGCTGAACAAAAATTCAAAAATGCGCGAAGTAAAGCCACAAGTTGATATTCACACTTTGAAAAACGGCCGTGAAATCGTGGTGCTTGCAAAAGGCCGCTTAGTGAATTTGGGTTGCGCAACAGGACATCCGTCATTTGTCATGAGCACTTCATTTACGAATCAGGTTTTGGCGCAGTTAGAATTATTTACTAACCGTGACAAATACCAGAATATTGAAATTTATCGTTTACCAAAACACTTAGATGAAAAAGTGGCAGCACTTCATTTAGGTCAGTTGGGTGTGAAGCTTACAAGATTAACAAGCAAGCAAGCCAAATACTTACATACAAGCGAAGATGGACCATTCAAACCAGAGTTGTACCGTTACTAGTTTTAAGTTTTTATAAGCTCTACATTAAAAAAGCCCGCTCACAAGCGGGTTTTTTTATTTCTTTGAAGTGTTTATTTTATCTAAATAAAAACGCAGCTCGCCAATACTTTCACGAATGTCATCAAGGGCTCGGTGGGCGTTTTGTTTTTTGTATTCAATGTTGAATTTATTATTCACAATAACTTTCCAAGAACTAACATCGATCATGCGGTAATGCAGCCGGGCCGAAAGCTTCAAAAAATATTTATCAATAAATAAACGATCTTGCATAATCGAATTACCAGCCAGAAGCGGTCTTTTCTTAGGATCGGTCAGCGAGTGCGGAAAATGTTTATTGATCAAATCAATTAATTTGGCTTCAACCATGTCGGGATCCATTCCCGATGCGACTTTAGCGGCCAGGCCAGACTTGGTGTGGGTTTCTTTGTTCCAGGCGTCCATGTTATCTAAATAATTTTGTGGCTGCTTCACGACGGTCTCGAACGTATCGAGTTCACGAAAATTCATATCGGTCACGATACAGGCCACCTCGATGATGGCTTCTTTGTTCACATCAAGGCCCGACATTTCCATATCAAGCCACAGTAAATTTTCAACTTTTTCGTAAGCCATTTTAGAAGGACTCCGTTTTAAAATATTTTGTAGTTAAGGTTTTTAAATTCTTAAGGAAATAGTATCTGGGAATTTAGAAACAGGGCAGGCTAATTAGTCTACTGTAGTCCGGACATTCTTAGTTACGATCATTTTTTGCATTAAATTAACGCACAATTAACTTAAAACTTGAAATCAGTTAGAAATTCCATATATTTATCAATTCGGTTACATACCACTCGGGGTGGTAGTTAAGTTGGTTATAACGTCCGCCTGTCACGCGGAAGGCCGCGGGTTCGAGTCCCGTCCACCCCGCCATTTTTCCCATGAATAAATTTAAATAATTAGTTACGATTATTCTTATGAAACTTAACGGAATTCATACTTCTTTAACTGAATCAAAAATTCCAATTTTGATTTCAGATCAAATAATTCTTCGACCATTTCAACTTTCAGATGCAAAAGAAGTTCAGCGTCAAGCTGGCAATCCTAAAGTAGCTGCAATGACCGCAACTATTCCACATCCTTATTTAGACGGCCTTGCTGAAGAATGGATTGCAAAGCATCAAGAATGGTTTGAAAAAGGTGTCGCCGTATCTTGGGCGATTGAACTTAAAACGAAAAGTAAACTTATTGGTTGCATCAGTCTTGCAATAAATAAAATACATAATCGTGCAGAGCTTGGATACTGGGTAGGTGAAGAATTTTGGAATAATGGATATTGCAGTGAAGCAGCAATTACAGTCGTTAAATTTGCGTTTGATTCCATTGGTTTAAATAAAATTACTTCCCGCCACATGGCTGAAAATCAGAGTTCAGGTAAAGTAATGCAGAAAGCTGGCTTAGAAAAAGAAGGGTTTCTTAAAGAAGACTTTTTTAGAAATAACCGATTCGTCGATATGGTTGTCTACGGCCTGACTCGAAGCAATAGATTTTAAACCGCAGAATGTGTAAAAACATTATTTTTTCGTCAGGTTAATCGATAATTTGCCAAATGTGGCCAGTTTGAAATAAACTATCTCTATGAATGAAGTTGAGATATCTCTTTTTCCAATTCCTGGCAGTGTTTCGCTGCCGTTTAGCAAAATTCCGTTACACATTTTTGAACCCCGATATCGAAAGATGATTTTAGATTCGATTGAATCAAATCGGCGTGTTGGCATCGCCCACACGCAAAAAATGATCGGCGAGCCTAAATTTAAAGCCAACAGAACTAAAGAAAAAATTTTAAATAGCAACCAAGAATCCTATTTGGCGCAGACAATATTTTCTGCGGGCTTTGCGCAAGTTATCGAAACTTTGCCAGATGGCCGCATGCTGGTTGAAATTACCACCGACAATCGCTACGAAATCAGCGAGGAAAAACAGACTATCCCGTATCAGATTGTTATGTGTCGAACTTTTCAAGATGATCCCGAGCCCTCGGCTCAGCAGTTGCGCACAGAACTAGATCAGGTTCTACTAGATATTGCTACTGAGACATCTGAAGACTTGAAAAAGTATCTGCAAAGTACTGAGTGGTTAAAACTATCTGATTTTGAATACAGCTTTAAAATTTATTCTCTTGTGCCGTTTGAGCCCGAATCGCTGCAAAAGGTTTTAGAACTAAAATCTGTTACGGCTAGAATTAGTTTTTTAAAAGATATTTTAACTCGTGGGACACTTCAGTAAGTGGGCTACACGGTTTCGCTGTAAAGCGATGAGCGAAACGAAAAAATTAAACTAAGTGACTTCCCTAAAGCTTCTGATGGCGTTGTAGTTTTAGTGATCAACTCTTTGACAACGCTGTATTCATTTCAATAGTATAAAGAAAAGTCGCTTTCAAAAGATAAGTTGTAATTCACTTTTAGTAAACTATTTGCATGCGGCAGAAAAATTCTGTACCTGATAATCATGAAATTATTTTTAAAAGTTACTTTTTTATTGTTCGCTATAAGTGTGCACAATCAGAAAGTTGCAGCTGCTGAGAATTCAAATCAAACTAACCTACAAGAAGCAGATAGAATCGCTCGTGAAACAGCGGCCTGGTTTCATTACACAACAGGGCCTATGGAATCTGAACACTTGGGCCAATGTGGCGACTATGCCGTTATGTTTATCCTAAAATATAATGAATATGCTGGAGCAAATGCAGCAAGACTTGTAACGACAAATAATCCCATACCAAGTGGAACTTATCGGCTTGGAGAAAAAACGGATGTCACTCAACTTGGTTTTCATGGATTTAGTTCAGGTGCTAGCGGCTTCTTAAGATTAAAAGGGCAACTGTATATTTACCACCCCGTATTAGGTGCCTATCCAATTTTTCTAGAAAAATTATGGACGCCAAATTTTCATTTTGGGGTCAATATGCTTGATAGAGTACAAGTCCATACATGGGCTTCAATAGGTGACGTGAGCGTAGTTCCGACTTACTTTGCGTTATGGCCTGTTAAATTTCCATCACCGTTGGGATCGGACAATTGACCTTAGTGTGAATTTTCCCTTACGTATTCATCAACCAACGCTTTTTCATTAGTATAAACGAAAGTCCCAGCAGAACCGAACCCAGAATCAAAAGATAGGCCATTGGAAAAATCAGTAAATTCCACGTTATCTGGTCAAATATCAAATCATGCAGTGGCGAAAAAAATTGGTAAGAAGGCATAAACGGTGCAACAGCCGTTAACTTTTTTGAAAAATCACTTAAAGCTGAAGGCAGTAAAAGTGGTAAATAAAAAACAAAACCTAAAGTTCGGGCACTGGCCTGTTGGCGGCACAGAAGACCCAAAAAAATACCAGCGGCGCTAAAACAATAGCCTCCGATAGCTAAAAAAACGAAGCAAGCCAACTGGTTCTTGGGACTAAACTGACTTAGTAGCATAAGTAAAATCACGGCAACAAGACTTAGTAATGTTCCAAAAAGAATTTTACTGATCAGCCATTGTTTTTCGTCAACTGGGGTTTGCAGTAAAGCCAAAATTAATTTTTTTTCTTTTTCTTCAGCAACTTGTGCAGGAAGAATAATAAAACCTACCAGAAGCACTAGCATCAGAATCCAGGTCGTCAGCGTTAGGCTGCGCAGGCCGCCTTCACGCACAGATTTAATTTCAGATATCCAGCTTGGATTATTTTTCTCGTGCATCCGTTGCAGGGTAGAGAAAAGCTGAATAATCGCCAGCGTTTCGACAGAGTCTTTACGTAAAACAATCAATGACAGTTGTTTCGAAGGTGGTTTTTGATCAAGCACAACGGCTTGAACGCTATGATCCGTTAAAAGTTGTCGGCCCTGGTCTTCATTTTTGACCTGGGTGATATCGACCGTTTCTTCGGCCTGTTGAAGCAGTTGGGTTAGGGGTGATGAGCTATTCGTGGTATCTGCTGTAACTACACCTACTTTTAATTTACCGACTTCGCTCTTGGACTGATCCAGTAAATATTCTGAAGCAAAAACAAATAAAGGAATAAAAAGAACTAGAAAAATACTTTTACTTTTTATCGCGAAAGCAAAATCATGAAAAAGCAGAATTAAAATATTTTTCATAATCGTGGTGACGAGTTTTTATAAAAAGCAGTTTGAAAATATTCAGCGGGGGAGCCGTCGAATATTAAAACTCCTTTGTTGAAGGCTAAAATCCTGGTTGCTAAATCTTTTATTTCGTCGGGTTGATGGGTTGTAAAAAGAATAGTTTTTCCAAGCTTATGCATTTGAATCATCATACGGTAAACTTCTCGAGTCATATCTACATCAAGTCCTGATGTGGGCTCGTCTAAAAGCAAAAAGGCAGGATTTGCGATCAGCGACCGACCGATACTGACCCGTTGCCTCAAGCCCTTGGATAGGGTCCTGACTTTAAATTTTTTGAATGCTAAAAGATTAAATTCTTTTAAAATCTGATCGACCCGAGACAGTGGCGCCCCAAAAAGCATGGCGAATAGTTTCAGATTGTAATCGACGGAAAAAAAATCAAAAAGGTTCGGTACCTCGGGTACAAAACCTATTGTTTTTACGACAGCTTGCTTGTTTTTAAGATTGAACCCGTTGACCGTAATTTCGCCACGGTCAGGTTGTATCCAGCTTGAAAGCATTTTCAATAAAGTTGATTTTCCGGCGCCATTGTGGCCAACGATAGCGACAACTTCGCCGAACTTGACGTCAAAACTGACCGGAGAAAGTCCCTTATCCAGTCCGTAGATTTTACTTAAGCCGCGAACTGCAAGTTGCATAGATTTTATGACTTTTTATATAACTTTAACGATAACGATAACTAAAAGTACAATAAGTAAAAGTTCCAACATGAGAGCTCCCTTCGGCTAGGTTTAAAAATACGTTGTACCTTGCAAAAATTCAACCTTGCAACGCGGTGACGCGAAAGTGTTAAAAGCTTTTAACAAAACTAACTTTCCATAATGAGCTAAAGTTTTTGGCAGATTGATTATTCTGAGTAGACTGTTGACCACCGTATAAGGGAATACCAAACTATCATAATGAATCCTTACTTCTTTTTGATTATTTACTTTATCTTTAACTCGGCCTTCGCATCCCAGGAAGCTGATGTTCTTTCAGGCTCTGATCTTAAAACGACAAGCACAGAATTTCCAATCAAGTTGTGCGTAGGTGAACTTGTGCAAAAAAATGCTCACGGTACAGTTTTAGAAAAAAAATCGAAGGGATATAACTATCTTAAAATTAATGGTTATAATGCTAGATCCGGCGAAATTGTTCGATTAAAAAAGACCAAGTATAGTTTTGTGAACGCAGCAGGCTCTTTTTCATATGATTTTAAAACAACAAGCGGTGCTGCTTTTGCTGTCCGTGCTGCAATGTATGGTGGCCTTTCGATAGAGCCTTCGAAGACTTGCAGTGCAAGAGCTTCTAAAGTCCAGTAATTCAGTCGAATGTCTAGTTGATTTATCTGACTGTTCAAAAGAACATAATGATACATGAAATTATTTTTGTTACACATTTCGAAGTCTAAATATTTTTGGCTATTGTCTGTATTATTAGTTGCTAAAGCTATTCAAGATTCCACTCCGTTTTTAAATCAGAATTTTGTAGTGAGCTTTCTTTTAGGAATCGGAGCACTTGTTTCCGGAGCAAACCTATTAGTTGAGATTAGAAGCTTCCTCGGTATCGGGATTCTAAAGCCTAAGCGGGTTATTGTTTTAACGATTGAAACAGTATTGAAAATAGGAATTTACGTATTGGTATTAATATTCTTGCCTACGATAATATACTTCTATCTTAATCCAATAAATATCAATAATACTCAAACCATTGCAATGTTACTAATGCCGATAAATTCAATTTTTGTCGGTTGGTTTTCTTTTGCAAGTGCTTTAGCTTTATTTCAGGATAGTTCGATTAATATACCAAAAAAATCACTAATTATTTTATTGAAAAACATAAAATCATTTTTTGTATACATTCTGATTGCAATTATAACGTCTTTGATTCCCTTTATCGTCTGGGTAGCTTCAGGTATGTCCAAAGAACCTTTAATTTGGGCTTATCCTTTTCGTGTTATCAGCAGTTTAGTTTTTGCAATTTTACTGCCTTTTCTATTTATGAAGAAATTTGTTCACTTGAAAATATCGAGTGGTAGTTCTCAGTAATGAAAAGCAGCTGAGATAGTCCCATGCCCAAGCCTGAATTTAATCCGATCATTCCAAGCAATTTTAAATTTAAAACCTGTCGTCTAGAAATTCGGTTATACGAAGCTGCAGACTACACAAAGTGGAAACAAGGATTTTTCGGGCGGTCTGATCCGAAATATTCTTTTGACTACGGACCGGTGAACTTAAAGAAACTAACAAAACAGAAATTTCTGCAAAAACTTCGATTTCAAAAAAAAGCAGCAGCTCAAGATAAGCTTTATAACTTCGGCATATTTCACCGAAAAACTGGGCAGTGCTTAGGTTGGGTTGATATTTTTGTGCTGGCCAGGCTATCGATTCAAAATGCAAATATTGGCTATGCAATCCATAACCAGCATCAAGGAAATGGATACGCCACCGAGGCCGTCAAGGGCGCAATTAAAATTGCATTCAATCACCTAAGACTTCATCGTTTAGAGGCAGGCATCGAGAAAGGTAACAGACCCTCGTACAGAGTTGCGCGGGCTTGTGGAATGAAGCGTGAAGCCACCAGAAAAAACTTTGTATTTGAACACGGTAAATGGATAGATTTGATCTGCTACACGATCGCTTCGAATAAACCACCAATAGTTCGAATTAAATTAGAAGAAAATATTTAGAGGACAGCTGGCCGCGCTAATATGTAAAAATTTTTCAGTCAGCGCTTCACCCGTCTAAGTCTTAGTCGAAATCAAAAGCATTCGATTTCTTAATCGTCAATGATTTCAAAAGATTAGAAAAGTGGACCCTAGGTACGTTCTTTGCTCTGATAGGACTTCGAGAAACCCCTTTAGGAGATTTCAATGACAAAAAAATCTGATATGTGGCGCTTGGCTTACGTTGTATGCGTGTCTTTCATGACCCTAAATCTTGTTGCTTGTCATCCAGGATCATCTGGTAGCGCATCCGATGAAAAGACCGTGATCAGTGAGGCTTTGATCACAGATAAGATGGTGAATATTGATGGAACTCCGAAGACTCCGACGATTAATTTTAATGCCGAGACTGGCGTTCTTGAAATGAAAGGCCGTTCGATTCCTGAGAATTCAACGGAATTTTATAAACTTCTTGCTCAGTGGCTTGATAATTACTCGAAGGCTCCGGCGAAAATTACGCAGTTGAATATTTGGTTTTCAACACTTAATCCAGGATCGACTAAAGCACTTATGGCAATTTTTCAGCGGCTGGAAGGCATTAACAATAGCGGATCGCCAGTCATGATTTGCTGGCATTATTCGGAAGGCAACCTGGATATGCTTGAAGCTGGAAAAAAATACCGATCCATCATAAATGTTCCTTTTAAAATGGTTCAAGTGGCTGAACGCATGCAGTAGTTGCGAATTTCGGATCTATCTGCAGAGGGATCCGTACCCAGTTAGATTTGAACCAACTTCAAACATTGCATCTATGTTCGATGGCAATTTCATGGACACTCTTTGAATTATTACTGTGTCCTGAGTTCGCGTTGGATTAACTGGGCCATAGCTGTTAACTTTAGCCTTTCGCTCTTAGGGGAAACTTCATGCTGCAAAAAATTTCTGTGATCGTATTTGCAACGATGTTTTGCTCGGCTCCGGCTTGCTAAGCTTGGCGTGGGACTTAAAGCTGTTAGCATTTCGCTTCAGGCGGGCTCGTTTTACACGGCGTGCACCGGGGCTGGGGCACCAATTGCACTTTGGCTTCAGGGTGGAAGTTTAGGTGTCTCGTTGGTTTCGATGATCGTCGGTGAACTTCCCTGTGATAATGCAGCTACAGACGAAAAAATTAAGGCTATGGCTAAGGCGGTCGTTTGCGAAACTCTCGAGAACAATGGCGTTGAATGTCAACCAGATGATTTGAAGCAGGTCCCATGAATATTAAAAAACCTAAACTGCTTATCTTTTTAGTTACGCTTGTTATTTCTATTTTAGCATTAACGACTTGGATGCATAGCGATCGTTTAGAAAAAGAAGACCTTAATCTGCGCACTTTGGTGAAAGAAACTTTAAACAGTAACATGTCTGAAAATTTAAAAAAATAATTTGATCAGGAGAAAAAAATGAAATCATCAACTATCTTAAAATTTGTGCTTACCTTGACGCTTTTAACAGGTTGTCAAAATGACAGCTCGAAATCATCACCAGCACCTGTAACGGCTGACAGCCCGGCACAAACTGAACAAATAAAAACGCTACCGAACGGTGTGACCATCAAATTAAAAAAGGTAACAGCTCTTGAAGTTGACCTGTCAAACATTGTGTTGTTCAAAGAAAATCTAAATCAAATTGAGGCAACGTTTCAGATTCCAGAAGAAATTTTTTCTGTAGTAAACATTGAGCGAGTTATTACCACCGAAGGGGAAGCCGTTGTTGTACCGACTTTTTTGCCGGTATCGGTTGTAAAGTACAGTTATCAAGATGGGTTTTATACTGTTACTCACAAAGTGAATCCATGGACGTCTGAGCAAAATAAAGAACAGGATTTAAGGCCACGAAATGTTACTTTTAAGGTTTATACAAATAAGAAAACAAGTGGGACAACTTCGATGCAGTTTACAGCAGACATGATAGTTCCAGAAGCGACATCAAAGTCGTTGAAGTCATTAGGGATTTTTACCGGTACTTATGAACTTGGGGTGGCTATTTTTGAACAAGACAGCACACTTCAAACCGAAGGCTCTGATGTAAGCCTTGAAATACAAAAACTTATCGCAAAATTTGGTGCAAAATTAGAAACGTTTTCAGCCGATGATGCGAAAGCAGATCCGGGTCTTGGGCAAGTGGGTCGCTCGGGTGGAAAAATAATTTTGAATGTAAAATCAGCGACGGGTGATTTAAAAATATATCTGCGTGGAAAAGCGGGCGGCCAGGGTAAGGCTGGAGAAATTCAAACAGCAATCGGCGGTAAAGGTGATCGCGGCGCCAACGGAACGAATGTAGAAATGTGTCACTACAGAAGAGAAAATGAAGGTTGTTATGATGTGTGCGGAGCCAAACCAACAGACGGTGGAACGGGGTTGCAGGGGCCACAGGGTTTAACAGGTGGTATCGGTATGACTGGTGGGTCATCGGGCAGTCTTGAATTAACTATCGAACAGAAAGTAAATTTCTTTTCAACAGATGTTGTAACTGAGCCAGGTTCGGGTGGACCCGGTGGTGATGGTGGGATTGGTGGCGGCGGTGGACCTGGTGGTGATCCAGGATCCGTCGCATCTAAATGTACAATTCGTGCTTCTTCGGGCGCGGCAGGTCCGATCGGTGAAACAGGACTGCGTGGTAACACGGGCCCAGAGGGCACTAAAGATAAATTCCAAATCAAAATTGAAAACGATGTCATCGCCGGAGAAAAAAATGAAGAATAATTTTATAACTTTATCGACCGTTTTGGCGATGGTTGCGTCATCGTGTACTCAGAAAAGTAGTAACGATTTAAATCCGGTACAAATTAATCCTCAGTCTGTATTACAGCAAGTGGGCTGGCACAGATTTCAGTCTTTGGTTAAAGGTGAAAATCCAAATATTGCCTTGGCCGAAGCTTTATCAAGTTTGTTGCAAGAGCAAAGTCCACAGATGCTGGCTGAACTGCGACGAATGGTAGAAAATGGCGAACTAAAATTCAAGGCGAATACCGAAAAGTGGAATGCTGCTAAAAACGCTTTAATCGTTGGAAATTCTTCGATTTCTGCAGATACAAAACTTTTAGAAAGTACTTTAAATTTAAATCCTGATGAAATCGCAAACAGTAATTCTTTCAGTACGCAGCTAAATGTTAAGGTCTACGGACTGATTCAGTCGATCGCACTACAAAATATTTTACAAACTTATGATAACCAAATTAAGGCTGATAGCTTAGCGGTCGCAAAAGATATCGCTACGAGACTGAGTGAATCAAATCCGGAAATATTAACAAAAATTGATAAAACAAAAAGTATAAAAGACCGTTCTGCACAGATTGAACAAATAACTTTGTATTTGAAACAAGCCGATAAACTATTTGTTCAGTATAACATTTCTGATGCGGGTGCTGCCGAGTTAGTTCTTTACACAGCCACCGCGGGTGCGATGGCATCCGTGCTGGCGCAGCAGCCGTCAGTTAAGTCTTTAATTGATCAAACAGTTAAACTAGTTAGTGAAGTTAAAGATTTATCAGACAAGGCAAACCGAATCATCGAACTGACAAAGTCAGTAAAAAAAGATGCCGTCGAGCTAAGTGAAAATGCGAAGGCAATGGCAACTTCGATTGAAAATCTTTATAAAAATATGAATTCACTTCATAAATCACTTCCTGTCGGAATGACGAACGAAGATAAAAAAAATGCCACAAAAATGCTGAATGATCTTATAAACGGTAGTGACAAGGGCGAAGTAAAATTAACCGAGTCCCAAAAAGCGGGTGGTGAAACTGCAGACAGCAAAGAATTCTTCCAGAAAAGCCGCAAGCTGAACTCGGATATAACCCAGTTCATTGACAGTGCTAAAACTGCAACTGAGTCTTTAGATAGAATTTTAGATACAAGTTTGGTTATCGCAAATACATTGGGCGTAAAAGTTAGTCCAAAAGTAATGGAGGCTATTAATACGGCTCAAAAAATTTCAAGCGGTGTTAAAATTGCGCAAGCCGTAACTGCCAGATTCACATCAGGCGGTTTTATTGGTGCAATGAGTGCGTTTTCAGGTGGGCCTGCAACGTTGGCACTAGCTGCGTTTGGTGGGGGACTTGGTGCGGGCGGACCAGATCCAGCGATCATGAGCGAACTTGGTGGAATCAAAGAAAGTCTAAGTGAAATTAAAGAATTGCAATTGGATATTTTAGAGAAGCAAAAACAAACCATGTCGATGATTAAAGATCTGGCGCTATTGGTAGAAGAAAATCATAAAGAAGAAATGCAAACGCTGATTGATATTCGCGATGAATTAGGTTTTGCGCGTGACGCTATTTCAGATTTGGCGGAAGACAATTTTTACAAGTGTCAGGTGATGAGTGATTTTGCGATGCATTCAATCGGTGCCAGCAGTCAGCGAATGCGCATATCGAACTTAGAAAATATTCAGTCGAAACTTCGACAGGCAACATCATCTGAGGCAAGCTTACATAAGTTTATAGATAGCACCTCTTCGACAAATTTTGATACATGCCAACAAGAGTTGGGCTCAACATTTGCTATGGATACCTACAAGTTTAATCGAACAGCATGGATCGAGCTTGATATCAACGGTTACCCATCTAAAAGTGGCGCTGAGATTTCAAAAAAATTCTATGAGCCAGCTTATTTATACTTAGATAAAATATCTAAAAACAAAGATAGCCGGTGGCAAAAAATGGCGTTGCACTTACCCGTGTTGACTGTTTCATCTTTAATTGAGAAAAAGTCGCAGTATCTGGACCAGCCGTCATCAAATGATTCAACGTTAATGGAACTGTTTCAACTGACTGCCACTAATAAATTAGAAAAATATGCGACGGCCCTTATTGTTTTATGGCCCTACTTGGCCGTTGATCACAAAGAGTGGAAACATTCATTAGATGGCGCCCTTAAATTTTCGATTACCGATCAAGTGCATTCGCGAACTGTGTATTTGCTGCAAGGTGCATTGAAACTGGTTCAAATTGCTATAGCGCAAGAGGCTATCCTGGCCGGCGAACCCTTGTTACCAAGTTTAAGTAAAAAGTGGGACGCAATCTTACAAGAAAAACTAAATTGCAAAGATGTTTTTCAAAAAGAAGAGTTTTGTTTTGTGCGCATAAATCCTTTAATGCGCGCCAATCTTTTAACTTATGAACTCGTACAAAGATTGGGTCAGTTGGGTGACAGCGAAGAGACTCAACAAATTCGCAGGGCAAAATATGAAAATCTGCTGGCGAACAAATCAGAATTAGCCCAGTTGCTGGCAATATCTGAAACCCGAATTAAGGGTCCAGCCGGAGCATTTAAAATTGCTTTAAGTGAAGAACCTATTCTGGCGGGCCAAGAAGATTCAAACATCTACGTTGATTTGCCTAGTGCAGAGGTCCTAGCAAAAGGACAGTTGCAATACACAGAAGGCATTGCCCGAATGATTCGCTTGGAACACAGATTAGCCGATGAGTTAGTCAAAAGATCTGCGGCTGCTCAGCAGCAAAATTATTTGGCTGAGG
>JAYUCH010000103.1:0-17543 GCA_043740435.1 Bdellovibrionales bacterium
TTTGCTAAAATATCAACAGTCACTTCCGCGTAAGTCAGTTTAAACAAAACACCTGCAGTCTCTGCAGACGTAGGATCTTTGGCTTCTAAACTTCGCGCGGTTGTATTGGATTCTGAATCTGACAAGGCTGCAGAATTAGAAACAGTACCAGACATATTTTGTGTCACAGTTTTTTCAATGATAACTTCTTTATTCTTAAGCTGATCTAAATTGGTATCTGAAGAACTAGAATCTGTAACCGCTAGCATTTGTTCTTGGGGATTTGTGGCCGTTGAAACAGACTTTGAACTTTTTGTAACACCCTGAGACCGAGTTAGTTTCTGCACCCATACCGGAGGAGTGCCGGTCTTGATCACATAAGATCCAGCAAAGCCCGCAATAACTATTAAAATAAAAACTTGCAGAGCAATGTTTTCAGATATTTTTTTGCTTAAGGTTTTTTGTGCGGGACGAAACGACTGCATGTTGACGCCACATTGTGCGCAGTATTGATCTTCTGGTTGTGAAAAACCACAGCGTGGACAATTTAATATCATTTGTGTTTCCTACCTATACAGTATGTGAATCTGCCTTGACGCACAAATTTTCGAATTTTAGGATATGACCAAGGTCCAGAGAAAAAAAGTGGAGTTCATGTGGTTGTTAAAGATAAGTCTGAAGAAACACCTAAGCACATTCCTGTGTTACTGCAAGAAGTACTTGCTTCGTTTGAACCCCTAAAGAATAGCCATGCTTTAACTTATTTCGATGGAACTTATGGGCGCGGCGGGCATTTTCGCGAAATTAAAAAAATATACGCTGTAGAACAAGCCCTTTTAGCCGATCAAGATCTTGAAGCTGTTGCAGCGGCTGAATCCGAGTGGTCTGAGTCTATTTTGCAAAAAAAAATCAAAGTTTTTCATTCCAGTTTCTTACATTTTGCTAAAACAAATCAACAGCCTTTAAATTTAATTCTTTTAGATCTTGGTGTTAGTTCTCCGCAATTGGATGAAGGTCATCGTGGGTTCAGCTTTAATAAAGAAGGACCCTTAGATATGCGGATGAATCAAAAAACAATTAAATCCGCTGCTGATTTGGTGAATGAATTAGATTTTGACGAATTGATGGAAGTTTTTAAAAAATATGGAGAAGTGCCCAATCCATTTCATGTGGTGAAAGCCATCATCGAAGACCGTGTGGAAAAGCCTTTTGTGACCACATTACAGCTTTCAAGTTTAATCGAACGAGTTGATGGTTGGGCCAAGAAAGGTTTTCATCCGGCCACTCAGTATTTCATGGCTTTACGTCTAGTTGTTAATCAAGAATTAGAGGTCCTGCAAGAGGCCGTGCCTTTATTAATCGATCAACTTCAAGACGGAGGTCTGTTTTCAATTATTACTTTTCATTCCTTAGAAGATCGAATCGTTAAAAATTTATTTAAAGATGACGAGCACGGATTTTTAGTGAACAAAAAAGTGATTGTGCCTTCCGAAGAAGAATGTAAACTTAATACCAGAGCACGCAGTGCGAAACTACGGATTTTTCAAAAGGGACAAAGACCGGAAAAACCTGACAAGTTTGCGTTACGTCGTTCTCTTCGGGCTAAGGAGTAGCCAGAAGTGAAAATTCAAAACGAGGTCAGGATGAACTCTGGTGATATGCGGCAGTTGAAACCTTTTTTAAGTTTATTAGTAATTATAGCGACACTATTGGGTTTGGTTTTTATTAAAATGGAAGAACGAAGACTATCTTACGTTGTTCTAAAATTAACTCGCGAATTTAAAAAAAGTAATGAAATTTCAAGACAAAAAGAAATAATCTTGGCTAAGTTGACACGTCCTCAGCTGGTAGAAAACGTTGCGACGCAAAAATTAACGTTAAGAAAAATAAAACCCGGTCAAATTATTAATCTAACAACGTCGCTTACTTTTGCACAGAATAAATTACCAATAAAAAATCAGGTTCAGCCTTGAAATCGAAAATTATAACTCTTTTTGCAATCACTTGCTTTTTATGGAGCATTTTATTAGCCCGCGCTGCATATTTGCAGTTTTTACCACAAGATAAGTTAAACACTTTACAAGAAAAACAATTTCAAACAGTTGTGACCTTACCATCACGCCGGGGTGCAATCGTTGACATTCACAACAAAGAACTGGCTATGACCTCGCCAACGTATTCAGTTTATGCCGACCCAAAAATTATCGATGATAAAAAACAAGTCGCAAAAAAATTAGCAAAAATTTTGAATGAACCCGTTTCAAAAATTTTAGTTAAGATTAAGGGTGTTAATAAAAGATTTAATTGGTTAACCCGGTTAATTACGTCGACTCAGGCCACAGAAATAAGAGATCTAAAAATTCGTGGAATTGGCCTTGTTGAAGAGTGGAAGCGAGTTTATCCAAATGACCAGGTGCTGTCCTCAACACTTGGTTTTGTTGGCAAAGAGGGCCAAGCGCTTGAAGGTCTCGAGCTGCATTATGACTCGGTCTTAAAAGGTGAAAAAAAGAAAATTACAATGCGTAAAGATGCCCGAGGTCGCCCACTGGTTCAAGATGGGTTACTGTTTACAGAAACTCCGCAAGGTAAAGAAATTAAATTAACGATCGATTCGGATTTACAGTATTTTGTTGAAAGCGAACTGCATACAGCCATGCAAAAATTCGAAGCTGAAGGCGCTTGGGCCGTGGTTTTAGATGCCAAAACATCTGCCATTAGAGCTTTGGCAAGTCTTCCACATTTTGATCCTAACTTGCCTGCATCAGCCAGTTCATTTGTAAGACGTAATCGCAGTGTGACCGATACCTTCGAGCCCGGTAGCACGATGAAAACTTTTGTCATTGCTGAGGCCATCGAACAAAATGTGGTTAATCCTGCGACAAAAATATTTTGTGAAAACGGCAATTTTAAAATAGGTAAAAGAATTATTCGAGAAGCTGAAAAAGATCATGCTCAGGGTGTAATTAGTGTGACCGAAGTCTTAGCTTATTCTTCTAATATCGGGACCTCGAAAATTGCATTGATGTTAGGGGATCAAAAATTAAAAAATGGACTTTCTAATTTTGGTTTCGGAGAGCGCAGTGGTGTTGACCTGCCAGGTGAAGCCAAAGGAATTACTGTACCACTTCCTTGGAAAGATCATTTGATTGCAAACGTTTCTTTTGGTCAAGGCATCACGGCATCACCGCTACAGCTAGCCAACGCCTATGCGGCCATCGCCAACGGAGGTTTGCTGAATCAGCCCTACATTGTCGAGGCCATTTCAGATTTAGAAACTAACGAAGCGGAATTGCATGCACCCAAATTAATCCGCCGAGTTGTTTCTGAAACCACCGCTGAAAAAATGCGACAAATGCTGACGGCGGTTACAACGGATAAAGGCACCGGAGTCTTAGCAAAAGTTCCAGGGTTTTTTGTTGGCGGAAAAACAGGAACAGCCCAGAAAATAAAAACGCAAGGGCGCGGTTATATGCCAGGTGGTTACATTGCAAGTTTTGCAGGATTTATTCCGGCCAACAATCCAGAGTACGTTATCTTTGTTGGTTTTGATCATCCGCGAAAAGGTTATTATGGATCGCAAGTGGCAGCTCCGGTATTTTCAAAAATAGCATCTTATGCTGTTAGAAAAAATGGAGTTTCTCCAGATACGCTTTCAGAAGAGCCGGCAAAGACTTTAGCTAAGGCTGCAATGATTAAGGCCGTGGCTAAAATCTCTGACCAGGAAAAAATAATCGAGATTAGTCATGAAAAACTAGCTCAGGAAAATACAGCAGCGGTATCTGCTCCGAAACTGAAAGCTTTAACTGTGCGGGAAGTTTTGTCGAAAGCTTCCGAGCAGCAACTGCAAATTAAATTTGTCGGAGCAGGTCGGGTTGACAGCACTTGGCCCGCCGAAGGCCAACCTTTAAATACTGACCGCGATATGACCGTATTTCTAAAAGAATAAATTTAACTGCTGGCGCTTGAATACTGCTTCAAACAGTAAGCCCAATATTTCTTTAAACCGATGATCAAAATGATTGGCATAATCAAAGCCCAAAGGATCATCCAAGGATGAAAGGGCTCTAGCAGTATGCGCGAAGGAATCGATGCGATCATGGCAAACGGAATCATAAATATGAGCATGAATCGCAGCACCCCTGAATAAATAGCGTCAGGTCGTAATCCCAAGCGAAACATCGAGTACCAGACATATTGTAAAAAATCAGCCCGGGTAAAAATAATTGCAGAACAGTTTAAGGCAAATCGTCCCACAAAAATAACAGACAAACCCGCGGGGATTAAAACAAGCAGCCAAAGTAAACGAAGCCATTCAAAATTTGCAATTCTTCCAAGGGCCCACAGCAGTCCAGAGCCAGTGGCAATTAAACAAGGTAAATGAGAAATCGATATTTTTTGCGAGCTTAGCATAAATATTGAATTCACTGGCTTAACTAAAAGTAAATCCAACGAGCCCTTCCGCACGTTTTCAGTAAAAGCACTTAAGTTTGGGTCCCAAAGAATCATATAAATGGAATCCACAAATAGGACCAAGAAAATAAAAACTCGCATTTGATCAATATTCCATTCGCCAATAATTTTTGTATGACGATAAATAACTTCAAATAAAATCAACTGAGTCGAATACCAAATAAATTCAGAACAGACCAATAAAACAAAGTTAAGTCGGTATTCTAAATCGGCGACCAGACTGACTTTAAAAAAAGCTTGATACAGGCCTAAATATTTCTTCAGGGTATGTTTTAAATTTTTGAACATCAGGCACCTGTTCCTGTGTATTCATGCAAACCCCTGCGCCAAAAAAAATAACTAAAAGTTCCAGCAATGATTAATCCCCAGGTCGCGTTTTTAAAGCCTTGAATAAGTAAATCAAATTCTGCACGCCCAGTGATGTAAGCCAAAGGAATATAAACTCCCGATGAAAAAGGTAATACCAGAAAAAACTTTTGCAGCGCGACGGGCATCAAATCAATGGGAACCAGTTCTCCACTGAACAGCCAAAGAGTTAAATTTTTAACCAAAGTAAAAGAACGCACTCGGGTTAAGAAAAAACCCAAAGTTGAAATGATAAAGCTCAGTGTGTGGACCAGAAACAAATAATAAATAACTAATAACATGCTGGGTGCTAAGCGATCATAAAAAATAGGTAATTTAAAAAACACACTGGCTAGGACGGGTACCGCTAAGGAAAATACCGTGGTCACTAATTTATAGCCCATCATTTGACTTAAGTAATATTCGAAAAAACTAAGCGGTCTAGATAAGATCGTGTTAATGCTGCCCGAGGCAACTTCTTCAACCATCATCGATTCGTACATCCAGCTAATCGTGATTCGCCCCAAGAATGGTGCCCAGACTGCGTAAGCCAAATATGAATCTTTAGAAAATCCACCAATCTGTGCGGTTTCAGCAGTTTTAAATATGGCAAGCCAAAGTAAAACCTCGATACCCACCGTCAAAATGGGCTGCAGAAAAGCGTCGACAAAAAAATTAAATCTGTACTCTAAGTTAGAAACAATTCCTAAATTACAGAGTGCTAGATTCCTTCGCCAAAAAGCGGCGAATGACTTCTTCAAAATTAACCTCTTCCACTTTGATATCAACTATTTCACCTTCAGTAATAATTTGCGATAGAACGACTGAAAGTTCCTGTGAATTAAAAATGATTTCTTTTTCTTCCGAAGAATTTTTAAAACGATAAATCAGTTTTTTCTTTAAATCAGAAGCTAACATAAAGGCATCAACAGTTCCGTTGTAGACAATCTCGCCCTGTGACATGAGCAGCAACTGATCCGCCAACTGTGCGATATCATCCATGTAATGGGACGTCAAAATTATCGCAGGTTTAAATTCTTTGACATAGACTTGCAGAAAATCGCGAATGGCTGACTGCGCGACAATATCTAAACCGATCGTGGGTTCATCTAAAAATAAAACTTTCGGCGAATGTAACAGCGACCCTATAATTTCCATTTTCATGCGTTCACCAAGACTTAATCGGCGCAGCTGCGTATCTAGAACGTGCGTGCATTTCAGTAAGTCAGCTAACTCGTTCACTCGGGACCTAGCTTTGTTTGGATCCAAATCATAAATTTTTGCTAACAGCGAATAACTATCGCGTGGAGTGATATCCCACCAAAGCTGATTTTTTTGTCCCAGTAAAATGCTTATTTGTTTCAAAAATTCGCTTTGTCGTTTCCAGGGCTCGAACCCCAAAACGGTCGCCGATCCGGAACTGGGATAAATTAAACCCGATAATATTTTTAACAGCGTTGTTTTGCCAGCACCATTAGCACCGACAAGGCCCACAATTTTTCCAGCCTCAAGTTGTAGGGTGGCATCATGAAGCGCTACTTTTTCTGAGTATTCTCGAGAATAAAAAGCACGAAAAGAATTAAGTAAACCTTCTTTTTTTTGATACGTTTTATAAGTTCGGCCTAAGTTTTTGGTTTCGATGGCAAAACTCATTACAGTCGCTCCTTGATGTACAAAGCCATTTTATCTAGGACGACCTTTGGAATTTCATGGCCCCCACGAAAAGATGCGAACTGTGTTTTGATTTCGTTTTTTTCGAAAAACTTTTGCAGGCGAACAGATCCTTTGGATGGTAGCACCTGATCATTTTCTCCGTGCGAAAGAAAAACCGTCGAGCCTTTTCTGTGATTGGCTAAAGACTGCCAAATTTCTTCACTGAGCATTGTGCCCGAAAGGCAAATAAGGCCGGCAGGTGTTTGCGGTGCCTTCAAAAATAATTCGGTCGCCAGCATGGCGCCTTGAGAAAATCCACCGATAATTATATCTTTCCAATCGAACTTCATCGAGACAATCATCTTCAGTGCCGTGGTGACGGCTTGGTCTAAACCACTGGGGCGTTGTTGGCTCCAGTCGAGATCAGGCGAAATATCAGACATTCGTATTGTCCACCAAGCTCTGCCGCTAAAACCGGGACCGATAGGAACAGAAAGTGGTCCATTTGGAAAAAGCCAATTGCAGCGATCATTAAAATCAAAAAAATCTTTTAAGCCAGCTAGATCGTTGGCATCGGCACCAAAACCATGAAACAGAATAATCCATTTTCCATCAGGATTTTCTGAAAATTCGATCGCTTGTAAAGGGCCGCAAGAACGTAATTGTTTAGACATATTTTCTTAATTTTAGGTTGTTACTTTCTAAATCAAATATTAGTCTGAATTTCGATGAAACTGCAGCAGTTATTTTCTTTTTTCGGTTCAGCATCAAAATCATCTGAAGTCAGTTTAGCCGCAATTTATGGCTTGGAAGTCTCTGATATTTTTTTTGATGCACGTCATGTCATCACCAACAGTGTGTTTGTTGCCATCAAGGGTAATAAAATTGATGGCCATCAATTTCTTTCGGAGGCGATGGCAAAAGGGGCAATAGCCTTAGTTGTCCAAAACAAAAGCAAAGTCCCTGCTGATTTCAGTGGAGTTGTCTTAGAAGTCGCTGACACCAGACTGGCTTTAAATCAGCTGGCCTCCATATTTTATGATTTTCCTTCCAGTAAATTATTTTGTTTCGGTGTCACAGGAACTAATGGAAAAACATCAATCACGTATATTTTAGAACATATTTTAAACACAAACCAAAAAACCACTGGGGTCATGGGTACAGTTAATCACCGAGTTTTAGAACATATATGGCCAACAGAAATGACCACACCCAATCCGCTCATGTTACAAAAAAGATTAGGTGAATTTATAAATCACCGCGCCACGTGTGCGGCCTTGGAAGTTTCTTCCCACGCATTAGATCAGAAACGTGCGGACAGCGTTCATTTTAATACCGTCATATTTACGAACCTGACGCAAGACCACTTGGATTATCACCTTTCGATGGATCTTTACTTTGCTTCAAAGCAAAAGCTTTTTACGGACTTATTGTGGTCGTCACAAAAAAAACCTTTATTTGCAATTGTGAATACAGATGATTCTTATGGCCGTAAACTGCAAGTTGCAGACAGTGCTGTCATTTGGACGTATGGACAAAAAGAATCTGATTTTCAATTTAAAATTTTAAAAATGAATTTTGTAGAAACTGAGTTTGAACTAAAAACTCCGCTTGAAACTTTGGTAGTCACAGTTCCGCTGTCTGGTAATCACATGATTTACAATTGTGTTGCAAGCCTCATGGCGGCGCTAACGGCTGGTGTTTCGTTAACCCAAGCCGTGCGTTCATTGTCCAGTTTTGTTGGCGTACCAGGTCGATTACAAAAAGTCTATTCGTCTGCAAAAACGATTTTTGTAGATTACGCCCACACACCGGATGCTTTAGATAATGTGTTATCAACTTTAGTGACTGTTCGAAAACACATGAAGACCGACAGTAAAATTATTTTGGTTTTTGGTTGCGGTGGTGATCGCGATAAAACAAAACGTCCACTGATGGCAAAGATAGCTGCCAAACACAGTGATTTCGTATTTATAACTTCTGACAATCCACGAACTGAAAACCCGCAAGCCATCATTGACGATATAACAGCAGGGCTTCCGCACAATTTTAAAAATTTTAAAGTTGATTCGAATCGTGAAAATGCAATTATTACTGCCGTTTCTATGGCGACTGCCAATGATGTGGTTTTGATTGCCGGTAAAGGTCACGAGGACTATCAAATTATTGGTTCAGAGAAAATTCATTTTAGTGATGTGGAAGTCGCAGAAAAATATGCAAAGGATTAATAATGAAGTGGCAATTGAATGATATTTTAAACTGGACCGATGGAAAATTAATTTCAGAAAAAGAAAAAAGCTTTAATGCAGTTGGTACCGACACCCGGTCTGATTTATCGAATCAAGTTTTTATCGCTTTAAAGGGCGAAAGTTACGATGCTCACGATTATTTAGATCAAGCGGTGCAAAAAGGTGCCAAAGCCTTGCTGGTGCATCGTTTAGATAAAAAATTTGAAAACCTAAAAGCTGAAGTCAGTATTATTTTAGTCGACGATACACTGATGGCTTTGCAAAAGTTTGCACAAAAGTACCGACAAACTTTAAAAACGACTGTTATCGGAATAACGGGTTCTAATGGAAAGACCACAACAAAAGAATTTACAGCACAGATTTTAAGTACCTTTAAGAAAACTCATTACAGTCACGGAAGTTTTAACAATCACTGGGGTGTGCCGCTGACATTATTGCAGATTGATGCCGACACGGAATTCGCCGTTATTGAAATGGGTATGAATCATGCCGGAGAAATTACCAAGCTTGTGCAAATAGCAGATCCCGATATTGTTGTGTGCACGATGGTCGGAACGGCGCACTTGGGAAATCTGGGTTCACAGGCCAATGTGGCGCTTGCAAAACGCGAAATTTATATGGAATCCCGTGAAAGCACCGTGCGAATTTTCAATCAGGATCAAGATTGGACATTTGATATGATGTATCCGGTATCAAAAAAATTCCCGGCTTCCAGAATGCTTTCTTTTTCTGAAAAAAATGATAAGGCTGACGTTTATTTTCATATTGATGAATTATCCATGAAGGATATGAAAATTTCAGGTTTCATAGCTGGGCAGCCAGGCTCGGCTGTTGTGCCATTATTTGGAAAACAAAATTTAACAAATATGATGGCGGCTAGTACGATTGCCTATCTGTGTAAAGTTCCGTTAGAAAAAATTTGGAAATCCCTTGAAAACTGTAAGACAGTGTGGGGGCGAAACCAATTTATTCAATCCAAAACCGGCGCAGAAATTTTATTTGATGGTTATAATGCCAATCCGGATAGTATGTCTGCGCTTTTAGAAAACCTTCCGTTACTTAAGGTGACGGGAAAAAAAATTGGGGTGTTTGGGCAAATGAAAGAATTAGGAACTGAATCAGCAGCAGCGCACAAAAAATTGGGCACATTGGCCGGTCAGACAGGTTTTCATGAAATTTATTTTACCGGAGAAGACTATAAACATTTCTCTGCTGGTTTAGCAGAGACTAATCATGATGGGCCGACTTATATTGCTTATGAATATTCTGCGCAGCTTGGTTTAAGATTGCACCAAGCATTAAGTGCTGGTGACATTGTTGTTATCAAAGGCTCGCGGGGCGCTAAAACCGAACAATTTGTGGAAGCCATCGAACCTTTAAATTGGATGACAAAATAAAAATTTAATAAACGCGTTCTAACTTTACAGAATATTTTCCCGGTGCATAGTTCAGCATGCGCTCTTTGTGTAAATTTTGAAATTCTTTTTCGGAATTAGATTCTGCAGCAAAGGGAAAAATAGCGATGCCCCCACGAGGTGTAAATTCGCCGATGACTTCAATGTATTTAGGTTTCATCAGCTGAACCAAATCATTGCAAATCGTTTGAATGCAATCTTCGTGAAAATCTCCGTGATTACGAAAACTAAATAAATACATTTTAAGTGATTTACTTTCGACCATTTTTTTATCAGCAATATAATTAATAAATACTTTTGCAAAATCAGGTTGGCCCGTTTTCGGACACAAAGAAGTAAATTCCGTGCAGACAAATGTCGTCCACGCGGTCTTTTTCGGATTTTTATTGTCGAAAGCCTCTAGCAACTCTGGCGAATAATCCGCCAAATAAGAAGTCACTTTTTTTCCTAAAGAAAATTCTTTAAGCTCTTTTTCTGTGCGTTTTTTTTGATTTTTCATAAGAAAATGATTATCTTGGTTTTCCTTAGAAATCAATAGTCATTTCAATAACTTAGAAAATTTTTCTTGAATTTGGGTCCGCGTATGTGCTAGAACTCAACAAATGGTTTATCAATGGCTTTATTCGCTTGCTGATCATGTGTCAGCATTTAATGTTTTTCGTTATATAACAGTCAGAACTTTTATTTCATTTTTCACCGGGTTTTTTCTTTGTTTGACTTGGGGACCAAAATTTATTCAAGCCCTAAAAGAAAAACATTTTGGTCAAAGCATTCGTGATGACGGTCCGAAAACTCATTTAAAAAAAGCAGGCACTCCGACAATGGGTGGCTGGCTTATACTTCTTAGTACATTGGTTCCGCTGCTATTATGGATCGATATCACAAATCCTTTGGTGATTGGTGCCGTAATTATAACGTGGGGCTTTGGTTTGATTGGTTATTTAGATGATTATTTGAAAGTATCAAAAAAAAATAGCAAAGGTTTATCCGGAAAATTGCGCCTGGGTGCCGAATTTTTAATAGCGGGACTGACTTTACTAATTCTGATTCAATTTTATAATTTGGGTACCGTGGTGTCCTTACCGTTTGCAAAACATTTGGCATTTGATCTGGGATATTATTATTCCATTTTTGGCGCTTTAGTGATTGTTGGTACGGCCAACGCTGTCAATTTAACTGACGGATTAGACGGATTAGCCATCGTTCCGGTGATTGTTGCGGCGACAACGTTGGGTTTATTTGCTTACATCGTCGGTCATTCTTCAATTGCTGCTTATTTGCAAATTCAACACGTCTCCGGAGCTGGTGAATTGGCGCCGCTAGCCGCAGCCATGGTTGCCGGCGGCTTAGGTTTTTTATGGTTTAATACTTATCCGGCCCAGGTTTTTATGGGAGATGTCGGCAGTCTTAGCTTAGGTGGTTTTCTAGGCGCTATGGCTGTTTTTACTAATAATGAAATATTAATGATTCTGCTAGGCGGAATTTTTGTGGTCGAAGCTTTGTCTGTGATCACGCAGGTTATTTCTTTTAAACTTACAGGTAAAAGAATTTTTAAAATGGCACCTATTCATCATCATTTTGAATTAGGTGGAATGACAGAAACTAAAATCATTGTGCGCTTTTGGATTATTTCGATCCTTTTAGCGGCACTTAGTCTGGCCACTTTAAAATTAAGATAATATTTAAGTTTTAATAAAAAGTTTTAGAAAATTGTAACGTAAAAAAAGAAAAAGGATCGTGTTTATGTGGAAAGATGTCGCCGAACTAAAAGATAAAAAAATTCTAATCGTGGGCCTTGGTAAAACGGGCGTGGCCTTAGCTAAGTTTTTAACGAAATATGAAGCTGCAGTGACCGTAACAGATCATAAATCAAAACCAGAACTTTCAAACACCTTGGATCAGCTTGATGGATACACAAACATTAAGTTTGAGTTAGGCTCGCATTCGCCAAAGACATTTTTGTCGCAGGACTTAGTGATATTATCTCCGGGAGTGGCTCCGCATTTGAAAATTTTTGAATACGCTAGACAACAAGGAATTAAAATTACCGGAGAATTTGAATTCTCTTCGCAATTTATCAAAGAGCCCATCGTCGGAGTCACGGGCACCAACGGAAAAACTTTGGTGGCCCGTATTGCAGAAGCTATGCTGCGCGAAAGTGGAGTTGACGTGTGGGTCGGTGGTTCTAACGAAAGCCCAATTACGAACTACTTGCTGCAAGATAAAAAAGCCAAAGTCGTGATTGCAGAAGTTTCAAGTTTTATGCTGGAGCATTGTTCAGAGTATTCTCCGGCAAATATTGTTTTTACAAATTTGGCAGAAAATCATTTGGATCGTTATCGCTCGATGGAAGAGTACGTGAACGCCAAACGTCGAATTTTTAAAAACACCAGCCAGGCGTCGACATCTATTTTAAATGCCGATGATAATGCGGTTGTGGAATTAGCGCGTGACCCAGCTGTTCAGCGTGGAAGAATATTTTATTTTTCTAGAAAACCAGCGTTAGAACCACAAATCATGAACATTGGCGGCGCCGTTAATGTGGGTGATGAATTGCGCGTTCGTACGGGTCCTGAAATTGAAACATTTTCTATAAAAAATATTAAAATGAAAGGCAAGCACTCGATCGAAAATGTGATGGCTGCATTGCTACTGGCCCGCGAATACGGTGCGACTCATGAAGCCGTACAAAAAGTAATCGATACTTTCTTAGGGTTAAAGCACCGTTTGGAATACGTGCGTAAAGTGGGCGGAGTTTTGTTTTACAACGATTCTAAAGCGACCAATGTGCATGCGGTCATGCGTGCCTTAGATTGTTTCGATGAAAATGTAATTCTGATTGCAGGTGGTAAAGACACGAACTTAAATTACGAACCACTTCGTAATGTGGTTAAGCGAAAAGTGAAAACCTTAATTTTAGTTGGCGAAGCCAAAGAGCGAATCAATCGCGATTTAGGCGATTTTTCTGAAACTTATCTGATCGGAACTTTTGAAGAAGCCATTTTGATTGCTTACCAAAAGTCTAGGATTGCAGATATCGTTTTAATGTCTCCGGGATGTTCAAGCTTTGATATGTTTGACAGCTACGCCGAGAGAGGCGATTATTTTAAAGAGATCGTTAAAAAATTTAAATGATATTGAGGTCCTTTGAAGACCAAGTTTCTTTCCTCTAGTTTATTTTTATCAATTGTAGCCCTATTTGGCATAGGGCTCGTTCAAGTTTACAGTTCAAGTTACATTTTTGCGACCGAGTCCTTTGGCGACGGTCTTTATTTTTTTAAACGGCAATTGGCGTTTACAGTACTAGCCGGACTTATTCTGGTGGCAACGACGCAATTGCCTTTTGAAATTTTTAGGAAATACAGTTGGCTTATTTGGCCCGCTTCTTTTGTTTTGTTAGTGGCAACATTCGTTCCTGGGGTTGGTGTGCGTGTTGGCGGCGCCATCCGCTGGATTCAGCTACCGCTTGGACTACGCTTTGAACCTTCAGAGCTTCTGAAAATCGCTTTTAGTTTTTTGTTTGCAAGTCTGGTGTGTCGGCATCAAAACCATTTGCGCACTTTAAAATGGGGCTGGATTTTTTTGATGGTTACTTTACCGATTGCTTTATTACTGAAGCAGCCCGATTTCGGCAGTTTCATGATTATTATTTTAGTCGCAACGGCACTTTTATTTACTTTCGGTTTAAATTTAAAGTGGCTTTTAGTTTCGGGATTAGCGGCAATGCCCGTACTTTATTTTTTGGTCTGGCATTCGCCTTATCGCAGAGCCCGAGTCCAAGCCTTTCTTGATCCGTGGTCCGATCCTGCACAAAAAGGGTTTCAGGTTATACAAAGTATGTTGTCGGTTCACTCGGGTGGTTTAACCGGCCAAGGACTTGGTCAGGGCCAGGGAAAATTATTTTTTCTACCCGAGGCACATACGGATTTTACCATGGCCGTGTTCAGTGAAGAGATGGGATTTCTTGGGCTCGTGATGCTTTTAGGTTTGTACATTTTTGTTATTTTTCGAGGTTTCCAGATAGCACTAAAAACAATGGATCAGTTTAAAAAAACCTTAGTGCTGGGTTTAATTTTAACTTTTTCCGTCTCTGTATTTATCAACGTGGGTGTGGTTATGGGGTTGCTTCCAACTAAAGGGTTAACGATGCCATTTTTAAGTTACGGCGGCAGTTCGTTACTTATTCTTAGTTTTTTATTCGGAAGCATCTTAAACATCGAAATGCATGAAAACTAAAAATTGCATTATGATTGCCGGGGGTGGTACCGGCGGGCACATTTACCCAGCCATTGCCATAGGCCGAGCTTTACTAAAAATAAATCCAGATTTTAAAATTCGCTTTGTTGGTACCAAACTTGGGCTTGAACAAAAAATTATGCAGCAAGAAAATTTAGAGCTTGATTTAATTCAAGGGGGAAAATTAAATTTTTCTGGTAATCCATTAAAAAAAATCAAAACGTTATTTGCAATCAGTATCGGCTTTGTGCAATCTGCATTCTTATTATACAAACATCGCCCAGCTTTTGTTTTAGGAGTCGGCGGTTATGCGTCAGCACCTTTTTTATTGATTGCAAGCCTATTGGGCTCAAAGACTGCTTTATGGGAGCCCAATGCCCATCCGGGTATGGCCAACCGTTTACTATCGCGTTTTGTAAAAAAAGCATTTTTAGTATTTGCCGAATCAGCCGCCTATTTAGCTTCGAAAGAAGTGGCCATCGTTGGAATGCCCCTACGTGAAGAAATCGAAGAGGCCAGATTAAAACCAAAACCCATCAATACAAAATTTGAAATACTTTGTTTTGGCGGAAGCCAGGGCTCGCTGTTTTTAAACCAACACGTATCAGATTTTATTGTTAAAAATCCTCAGCTGCATTCTTTAATTCATTTGGTTCACCAGACGGGGGCTGCTGATTTTCAAAATATGAAAAAAAAATACGCAGGTATTTCTTGTGTTCAGGTTCATGAATTTATTTACAATATGCCGCAGTTCTATCAAAAAGCGGACGTGCAATTTTGTCGTGGGGGTGCCAGTACAATTGCAGAGGCCGCATGTTTTGGGGTTATCCCGATCGTTGTGCCGCTGCCAGCTGCTGATAATCATCAACAAAAAAATGCAGAGACGCTTATCAAAAATAATGCTGGATTTATGATAATTCAAAATGATTTTTATCTACAAAATTTTGAGAAAATTATAAATCAGCTCATGACAGATTCTGGAATTCGTGAAACCATGATTACGAATTTAAAAAAGCTTGCAGCAAGTAGTGCCGCAGAAGCTATTGCTTTAGACATACAAAAAGAAATTAAATAATGAAAATAGAAAATGCAAAATTTCATTTTATAGGTATTGGTGGCATCGGGATGTGCGGTCTTGCCGAGTTACTACATAACATTGGGGCCCAGGTTACGGGTTCCGATATGGGTGAAAATGCCAACACCGACAGACTTAAAGCTTTGGGTATTAAAATTTTCAAAGGGCATGAAGCAAAAAATGTGGGCCATGCAGATGTCGTTGTTTATTCCAGCGCTGTTCCATTCACCAATGCAGAAATCATCGAGGCTCGGTCGAAAAAAATTCCACTAATACCCCGGGCCGAAGCTTTAGCCGAAATCATGCACTTAAAGCGTGGTATTGCGATTGCGGGAACGCATGGTAAAACAACAACAACCAGTCTGATTGCGTCCATTTTTTTAGAGGCCGATTTTAATCCGACGATTGTAGTAGGTGGTCGCTTTGAACGAATTAAATCAACAGCACTACTTGGTTCTGGCGAATGGCTCATCGCCGAAGCCGATGAAAGTGATGGCAGTTTTAATAAACTGTCGCCCGAGATTGCAGTCATCACGAACATTGATTCAGATCATATGGATCACTATAAAAGTTTTGAAAATTTAAAACATGCATTCAATGAGTTTGCTAACCGAATTCCATTCTACGGGCAGTTAATAGTTTGTGGTGATGATCCAGTCATCACAGAAATTTTTTCAAATTATCCGAAGCGAATTTTATACTATGGCTTTGATGAAAAAAATGACTTTGTGATTGAAGGCAGTAAAGGCAACTACAAATTATTTAAAAATTCAGAAAATATTAAGTTATTGCTAGGGCAGTTTAAATTAAACATACCTGGCAAACACAATGCTCTGAACGCGGCAGCCAGCATTGCTGTGGGTTTAAGCGCAGGAATAACTTTTGAACAGTGTGCCCATGGTTTAGAAAAATTTGAAGGTGTCGATCGCCGGTTTCATTTCAAAGGACAAGCTGCGGATATTCGTGTTTACGATGATTATGGTCATCATCCAACAGAAGTTCGTGCAGCCTTACAAGCCTTTAAAGAAAAATATGATAAAAACCGAGTGGTCGTTTATTTTCAGCCGCATCGATACTCGCGTACGGAGCACTGTTGGACCGATTACACCGCTTGCTTTGCCCAAGCTGATTTTTTATTTTTAGGTGATATTTATCCAGCCGGCGAGCATCCATTGCCAGGAATTAATTCAGAAAGTTTGATAGCTGAGATTTTGTTGACGGCAAAAAAACATGCTCCAAAAAATTCTGAGTTAGCACAAAATATTTTGATGGAACTTAAAAGTGGCGATGTCTTTTTAACCTTGGGTGCGGGCGATGGTTGGAAATTAGGAATGGAAGTTCTTGAAAATCTTAGAAAACGTTAAATTAGCAGATTACACATCATGGCTTATAGGCGGCTGTGCAGATTACTTTTGTCTTCCGACGAATCCTTTTGAATTGGTGGAAGTTTTAAAAGAAGCCCAGCAAAAAAACTGGCCCATAACTTTTTTTAGTGGTGGCTCTAATGTTTTAATTTCTGATCAAGGTATTCGCGGGTTAACAATTTGCTTACGAAAATTCTCGGAAATTAAATCAGTTATTAAAGATGATAAACTGATTATTGAGTGTTTAAGTGGAACTGCAAAATCAGAATTGCTGAAGATTTTTTTGAAGCACCAACTGGCGCCGGCTTATTTTTTAGCTGGCTTACCTGGTGATGTCGGTGGTGGTGTGACCATGAATGCCGGAGTTGCCGAACAGTTTCACCCTCGAGAATTTATGGATTTCGTCGACTGGATTGAAGTGGTCGATCTTTTTGGAGTATCGAAGCGTATAGAAAAACAAATGCTAACGGTATCGTACCGACACTGTGATGGCTGGCAGCCTGGAATCATTACAAAAGTGCAAATCAGTTGGCCCTTGGTTCCTGATAAAGACGTTATTTCGAAAGTGCGTGAAGCGAACAAACTACGTCTTACAAAGCAGCCTTTGGATTTGCCAAGTTGTGGCTCTGTTTTTCGAAACCCAGTGGAACTGAAAGCGGCACAGCTTATCGATCAGTGTGGACTAAAAGGTTTTCGTATTGGTGATGCTCAGGTTTCATTGAAACATGCAAATTTCATTGTTAATTTAGGCTCGGCA
>JAYUCH010000104.1:0-17511 GCA_043740435.1 Bdellovibrionales bacterium
GTAGCGCCCTAAAAGTGAATCCTCTTCACCTTCTTGTTGTAAAGCTTCTTGTGCGGCCTTTTTAGCTTGCAGAGTAGCTGACTCAGATTCCGCTGGTGCATCAACTGCGGGTGGCTTCATTTCTTCTTTTTTTGTTTCAGCTGTTGTTATGTCAGGGGCTGCAGAGTGTGGAAGATTACGGTTTACTTCCATCTGTTCTGTGTAGATTTTCTTTTTATAAGCGATGAAAAAATCGATAATAACCCGAGAACAATTTGTTTGATCATTTTCTGCAAAAGTTAAACACGTAACCTTTGCACGAACGGCTGGCTTTTCACTGGAATTAATTTTAACAGAGTCATCCGGTTTTAAATTAAAAGTCACATCAACCAACGAGTGCTGTCCCGAGATATTAAAATCTGTGTCTGCAATTGGTTTTTTATCTTCATCAAAAATTTCGGCATGGCCCTGGACCGATAAAAAGCGATTGGCAGAATCGTATTTCATAACCACTTTTGACATCGTGGTTAAATCTAAATTTATTTCGGCTTGTTTATTTTCAATTTTTTCAGGAATTTTTTCATAAACTTTTTCTGCAGAGGTTACTTTTTTGTGTCCAATATAGGGAACATAAGTCGGAACTAATTCCATCTCGACGGAGTCTTCCGCTTTCGGTAAATTCGGCTTTTGAGGTTGGTTTACTGCAGTTGTTTTTAAGCGTTGTTCTAATTTTGGGCTACAAAATGCCAAGCTAAAACTGACGACAATAAGTCCAAATTTTTTTTGATTGATGCTGAACATACGTGAAACCTCACAGGTATTTACAGCAGGGGACAGGCCAGCTTCATAAGTATGAAATTGCGACTGGCAGCAAACCAGTTTTCAAAGGTGAAATCACAGGTGTTAAACTTATGATCAGATGACAGAAACTGTTTCAAAGTTAGGTTTAATTGCAGTCACTTCAGAGAGGAGTCGAAGGCTTAAATTTTCGAAATGAGGTGCCGAATCGGTTAAACAAATCGTTAATAATTTCGGCTCAGGATTGGTATTTTTCAAAAGCACATTTGCTTCTAAATCAGCACCAAGCTGCTGCGCTAACTCTTCACCAGAATCTATCAGCTTTACATTTTTTCCAAAGACTTTTGCTATAGCAGTTTTCAGTAACGGGTAGTGGGTGCATCCTAAAACGACCGTATCCACGTCTGCTGCTTTTAAATTTTGTAAATAACGATAGGCGATTAAATTAGTAATCGGATCGTCATGCCAACCCTCTTCGGCTAGGGACACAAACAAAGGACAGGCCTGAGTTAAAACTTCGGCCGCGGGTTGAAAGTTTTTAATTTTTTCCGAATAGGTTCCAGCTGCAATGGTGGCCCTGGTGGCTAGCACGCCAATTTTAGAATTTTCTGTGGCTGCTGCTGCTTTTTTTGCTCCGGGGTCAATGACATTATAAACCGGAATATTCCTAAAAGTATTTTCTAAGACTTGAGTTGAAGCCGTGTTGCAAGCCACTATTAGGGCTTTTACATTCCTTGAAATTAAAAAATCCATATTTTGTAAAGAGTATTTTCGGACGGTGTCGGCTGATTTTGAACCATAAGGAAGCCTTGCCGTATCGCCTAAATAAATAAAATTTTCATTGGGTAATTGTCGAAGCAATTCTTTTAAAACAGTGATGCCGCCAATGCCCGAATCGAAAACTCCGATGGCTCGGTTAATTTTGTACTCCGTGGGCGCTGGATTCACGAATACCGTTTGGTGACATTTCCATGAATAAGGCCTTGTGGCGCATTTCTTCGATGGTGGTGGCGTTGATGTAACTCATGCCGCTTCGAATGCCGCCGGTTAATTCTGCGATGACATCTTCAACGTGGCCTTTAACTGTTACAAAAGTGGATTCACCTTCCGGAGCCATTCCTGGCGGCATATCACCGCGCCAAGATATTTGCGCTTTTTTTGAAGCCATACCACGATATTGTTTTTTACCGTGTACGATATCACCAGGAGTTTCAATTGTTCCTGATAACATACTTCCTAGCATGATCGTACTGGCGCCGGCACAAAAAGCTTTCACCATGTCGCCACTGGTACGAATTCCACCGTCAGCAATAATAGGAACACCATATTTTTCGGCAACATCCGCACATAAAGCAATAGCTGTTAACTGCGGAACACCACAACCCGTGATTATGCGCGTGGTGCACATTGATCCGGGTCCGATACCCACTTTGATGGCGTCAGCTCCGGCTTCGATCAAATCGATAGCGGCATCAGGTGTTGCTAAATTTCCTGCAATAACTTCCAAATCTGAAAATTTATTTTTCAGCCATTTTAAAGTCTCCATCATTTGCACGGAATGCCCATGGGCAATATCAATCGTCATTAAATTCACGCCAGCTTTTATGATGGCTTCAGCACGTTCTTTAAAATCTGCATTCACGCCAATGCTGGCTGAAATAATTAGCGCTCCGCTGGCTTTTACTTTTTCTATTTCGATGATCTGCTGCTCGATATTCATAAAACGGTGCAGCACACCCAGCCCACCCATTTTATTCATAGCGATAGCCATTTTTGATTCTGTCACGGTATCCATGTTGGCCGAAATTATCGGAGTTTCTAAAAACTTTGTTTTTGTCAGTTTTGTGCGAAGTGCTGGGTCACGGCGCGATCGCACTTCAGATTTTGCGGGAATAATTAAGACGTCGTCAAAAGTTAAGCCATGGTCACGGTCTTTGATTTTTTTCCAGTTAAACATTAGGGACATTGGTAGCCTCAAAAGGGGTGGTGGTGTCAGATGCACTGTTAGTCGATTCAAGTTGATTTAAACAATCAAGAAAGGGTTTTAATATGACGTAATGAAATAAAAAAATAATTCCAGTTTCTAATAAAACACAAAATGTTGCAGCCCAAGGGTGATATTTAAAAATTCTTTTTTCATCCAGCAGTGACGAAAGGGCTAATGGAATAATTAAATAAAAAACGGTCAGCCAAAAATTAAGTTTCCACCAAAACATTTTTGAAATTTTTTCGGATTGTTTTAAGGCATCAACTAGACCTACTTCATAATTTTTAGAAAAAATAACAACGAACGGAGTCAGCAAATAATAAGTGTATTTAAGTAAGCCCGGAATAATAAAAACAAAACACCAAATAAAAGTTTGACCCCAAGCCCTAAGCGTTTCAATCAGTCCCAGTTCAAATTTAGCTTTGAAAAACTGCGACAAATTGACGTTCATTCCCGCTAGGGTGTGGCAACAAAGTAAAGACGTGATCAGGGGAAAAAAAAGTGAAGACAGCAATGACAATGCACCCCACAAAAAAATCATGTTCGACAAACCCGTGGGTGACTGAATCGCAAGCTCGATGTGCTTATTTAATGACTGATCTACTAAAGTCGCAACCATAAGCGCTGAAAAAACCAGCAAAAAACCAAGCCTAAAAGTATTTTTGAATTCAATTTTTGTATAAGCTGACACAACTAAAAATCATTCACCCAGATTGAGATCGAGTCAATAGGTTCGGCTGCGGGAGGTATCATGATTGTTGTCACTAAAAACTCGTGACAAGGATTTTCTAAAAGTTTAACTTAATTTTTCTTCGATTTATCATCAGATGCCCTGGTGGCGAAATTGGTAGACGCACAGGACTTAAAATCCTGAGCTTCCAGGAATGGGGCGTGCCGGTTCAAGTCCGGCCCAGGGCACCAAAAGTTCTTAATTCTGCGGAATTACTTTAACAATAAGCAAAATCACACTTAATGTTAATCTATGAATAAAGACGTAGGTTGGATTCAAAGATTAGATAACTTCAACTTAGCTTCGAAGCTGCTTTTAAGTGCTAACGAGCTGCAAAAAACCAGATCGTTAACTGATTTAGAAAAACAAGGGATGATTCAGGCTTTCGAGTTTACTCACGAATTAGCTTGGAATGTTTCAAATGACTACATCGAGTATACGGGCGGGCAGACTTAACTTCTCAGTTAATTATTGAAAGTATAATAACAAAATATGATCCAAACTTTGCTGACTTTTTAAAAAAATGAAAAGCCTTATTAAATGATTCCAGAAGCCGAATGTAGACTTAGTATGGATGTTCAAAATAAATTGAACGAGATTTTTTCCAACAAAAATTCGTCGATCAAGTTATTTTATATGGTTCAAGGGCTAAAGGTAAACATAAGCCTTGCTCAGATATCGATCTTACGACCAAGTCATCGAAAATGCTGTTAACCGATTTGCTAAAAATAGAAAATGAAATTGACGATTTACTTTTACTTTATAAAGTAGACCTTTCTATGTATCATCTAATTGATAACGAAAACTTTAAAGACCATATCAACCGAGTTGGTAAATTTTTTTTGTAAGGTCGTAATAACTTTGTCTGATCAAATAAACTTAAAACTTCATTCCAAGCTTAATTCGGTACATGCAGCTAGCGGGCTGATAAAATTAAAAAATACTTTTTATTTAGTAGCTGATGATCAGCTTTCATTGGCGTCATTCACTTTAGACAGCACGGACTCTATTCAGTTTTCAAAATTACTTTCGGGTGAACTGCCAGAAGATCACCTGGAAAGAAAAAAACAAAAACCCGACTGGGAATCTTTAGTCTGTCTTCAATCTAAAAATGGCTGTGACGAAATTTTAATTTTACCATCAGGTTCAAAAGCCAACCGCACTTTAGGCATGCTCGTAAAAATTAAAGACGGGGTGTTTCACGAAGCCAAGAAAATTGATTTCAATCAACTGTACGCAAAACTTGGTGAAACTTACTTAGATTTAAATATTGAAGGTGCAGCGGTTTCTGGTGCGGTCCTTAAAATATTTCAACGTGGTAACGGAAAATTGAAACAGAATGCGATTATTGATCTAGATTTAAATGGTTTCATCGCCGATGTTGAAAATTCTGGAATCTTGTCTACGAAACACATCTTAGGAACCACCGAATATAATTTAGGAACGATCAAAAATGTTTCTTTAACTTTCACAGATGCCTGTTTTTGTAATGAACACTTATTTTTTTTAGCAGCGGCTGAAGCCAGCGATTCAACTTTCGATGACGGTGCCTACGTCGGCGCAGTTTTAGGTTGTATCAATATTTCCGGTGAAGTCATTTTTCAAAAAAAACTTAACTGTGATTATAAACCTGAGGGTCTATGGGTGGATTTTTCGAATGATCGTTACCACGTTTTCGTTGTAACCGATGCGGACAACTCTGACATAGCATCTTCTTTGTTCGTCGGTGAGTTTTAAATTATGCCACTTTTTCTCGAGCGACCCATAGGTCGTACTCGGCCTGAATTCGCACCCACATTTCTGCGGAAGTCCCCAGGACTTTTTCTAACACCAAAGCAAATTCAGGGGAAATGGCTCGCTTTTCGTTTACGATTTCATTGATTTTTCGATGAGAACAGCCGCATTTTTCACTTAACTGAGTTTGATTCAAATTCAATTCTTTCATGTAAACCTCGTTAAGTACAATTCCTGGATGCATTGGTTTTGGATTTTTGATCATACCACCTGTGACCGCACCAACCGAAGCCGAAGAGACTGCTGAATTTAACGATTTATAGAGTTCAAAGATTTGAAAACTTATTGGATTTTTCCAATTTCAATACCATCTCGACTTAAGTCAGTGACTCGATTTAGGATTCGTGTCACTCAAAAGCGCCCCAATTGCGTTTAGACCAAAATTTATTTACAATTTAGTTTAAGTTTATTTTTCTTAACACCGATTGCTATTTAACAGTTTTTTTGCAGGCTTCATGACGACGGCTTGAAATACTAGTTAGTTGGGAAATGAAATGCTGAATGCAGAAATAAAGATACTTGTAATTGACGATATGGCCGCTATGCGAATGCGAATCATGAATCAACTAAAAACCATGGGATTTTTAAAAATTGAACAGGCCGAAAATGGACAACATGGTTACGAGCTTATCAAAAAAGAACAAGCGGCTGAACAGCCCTTCCAGTTGATTATTTCCGATTGGAATATGCCCTTAATGACGGGCATTGAACTTTTAGAAAAAGTCAGGGCAGATTCCACTTTGACCGGACTGCCTTTCATAATGGTTACTGCCGAAGGTGAAAAGCCTTTAATTATTCGCGCAGTTAAAAGTGGAGTGACTGATTACTTAATCAAACCCGTCGACAAAGCCGCTTTAGAAAAAAAGCTTTTAAATTTGCCCGTTTTGCGGAAAGTCGTCTAGTTTATATGTCTCAATTTATTACCAAACAGAACGGCTGTATCTTTTTCACAATCAAGGCAAACGAACAACTTAAGCAAGACGACTGCAAAGTTTTATTTAATCAGATTAAAGAAATCCCCAGAGCAGAATTTAAAGATCAGAAGTGGATGGTTTTGGTTGCTGAAAATATTCAAACGGTTGCGCCAAACTTTTGTTCTGTGCTTTGCCGTATTTCTTCCTTAGTAGAACAGCAGGGTATGAAATTTGCCTTAATCGGAGATCTCAAATTGGGAAGCTTAATTATGAAGAATGCCATCGAACGAATGGTCGTGTATGCTCAAAGTAAAGAAGATTTCTATCAGAAAAATGGAATCGACAATAAGGAAAATGTGCGTATTTTTTTAAATACTTTGTTGGATTCGACTTTGACCACGATGAAGGTGTTATTGGAACTTGATGGAATTAAAAAAGAAGTCACGATGCATACGGACTCTAAAAAAATTCCCCACATCGAGGCTGGCGCAATCGCCGGCATAGTTTCAGCTCACTTTACGGGTAGTTTGGTTTTAGGATTCACAATGGATGTATTCAAGAAAGCAATGTCACGATTTTTACAAGCGGAAATTACAGAAATTACTCCTGAAATAAAAGATGGCGCCGCAGAGTTTTTAAATGTGATCATCGGACAAACGAAAATTAAATTAAATGATATCGGTTTTGACATCAGACAAGTGATTCCAAATGTAATTATGGGGCACAAAATTGAAATTGCACCGATGAGTAAGCAGTGCCTAGTTCATATTTTATGTATGACGGATATCGGGGACATACATATATTTTTGTCAACCAATACAGGAATGAGTAACTAGTGTATACAAGGAGTGGCTTTTTTTGAAAAATTTTATTTTAATTTTATCAGTATTTTTAATAAGCCGAAGTTCTTTTTCACAAGTTGATCAAGAGGCCCTTTTAGAAACCCAAAGGGTTTTACGCTCGCCAACAGAGCGGCAAGATATTATTTCGAAAGATAAAAAAGCTCAAGACACCGATCAATTTGCTTCTCAAGTTGTGGGTGGAGATCCAAAATTAAAAGATGAAGTTTATGACATTTCTGCTGATGTCTTAAATTCTTTGCTGCAAACCACAAACGGTGATCCAGAAAAAGCCCAAGAACTATTACTGAAAGCCATGAAAAACCCCGAGCAGTTTCTAAAATCACTGCCGGCATTACAACAAGAAAAAATCCGCGGCATAGCCAATAGTGTCGAAAAGAAGAAAAATTCTAAACCTTGATTCAACTTGTGGTATTTGCAATTTTAGGATTCGGAAAAATTTCTTTCGGAAGTGAACCACAGCGCTGTTTAAATTTTGTATCTACTGACAAACAATTTTTTCTTTTGGGTGATGCTTACAAAGTCTCTGAACTGGTCGTAACCGGTCAAGTTCTTTATAAACCCAATCCCGTGCTGATCATTTAAAATAAATTTAAAGGTGATGACAATAAAAAAGAAATCGATTTAGCAACTGCAGTCTGCCAAGGAACTTCATGCTCTGGTGGATTTTCAGTAGCATCCAGCGTGGATTTGCTTTTTTTCTTAAAAAAGAAGAGCGGGGTTTATGATTCAGTGACTGGAAACGGTAACTACTCTTGTCCAGTTGTCTTTGAAATTGTCAAAGATTCAGTAAGCTTTAAAGATAAATCGGTGCTTCTGGTGAATCTTAAAAAATATCTGCAGTCAGTACGTGAACCTATTCCACTCTAAAAAGCTGCTACTGCTAAAAAAAACCCGCCATGTATTCAGGCGGGTTTTTTTTTAATTCAAAAAGATCTAGTTTTAATTATCTTAAATAAATTCTGAAAGTTCCGCTGCAACCTTTATCGACCCACACACGGTCGTAATTTGCTCCAAAAGTACTGCCTTTAATACAAGCCGCTTTGGATTGCTGAGCTATCAGTTCAACATAAGCAACGACTCCGCTGGTGAAACAAGAATTGTATTTAAAATCTTTGCTTGAACAGTTGATCACCTGACTTGAAGGTTGATTGTGCGGAGGATTGTATCCGCCGCCGCCGCCACCATTGTCATTTGAGTAATAAAGAACTTCGAATTCCGCACGGCAACCACCAGAAACGACGATGCTGTAATCGTTGTAATTAAAATTTTGTCCTTGAATACAAGTTGTTTTTGAAAGTTGACGAACCACGGACACGTCTCTGATGTATCCATTGATTCCACATGAACGAGCTTTGTAGTCCGTGCTTTCACAAAGTACGCGCGTCGATCGCAGATCAGCATGGCTAGGTTTATAGCCATTTTCAAAACCTAGGCTGTGGTCATCTTGCCAAGCCTGAGCGTTAAGACCTAAAAGCAGAATTGCTAACGTTAAAAATTTCATTTTGAGCTCCTTGATTTTTTGGGTGAGCACTTTAGTTTGGACTATAATGACACCATTTGTTTGCATTGAATTCTATATTGCGAAATTATGGCCAACTTCAAAGTGACTAATTGGTCCCAAAAATAGCTTTTATGCAAACTTTTCTATCAGATTTTAAGAAAGATTATTTTTTAGTAGCTGGTTAAATCCGAGTTAATCATGACTTGTGTAACTGCGAATTTGCGAACTTCCAGGCCAGTGAAACCACAATGCAAGCCGGAAAACCAAATAAACCCAGGGCCCAAATCGGACGGGTGAAGTAGTCGAAAAAATAATGGGGATAGCCATTAATAAAATAATTAACCAGGCCGCCCGAGATAGAAGCGCAAATAAGGATGAATATCGGAATCAAAAAAACTTGATTTACAAAAATAGCTGGGACAAATTTTCGATCAAAGAAAAAACCAAGACCTAAAGCCGCTGCGGCTGCGACTAAACTGGGGACGAGGCCATTAAAATTTTGCGATACCGATATAATTTCAAAGCCATGTTGACCCAAAATAGTTATCAACATCAGAAAGGCAACGATTAAACCCAAAGCTGATCCGATTAAATAATAGTTTTTCTTCATGCATCTATTGGGGCCCAAAAAAAAAAAGTAAGCAACTTAAAAATTGTGGTTTGACAGAACTTAACGGCAGGGATCAATATAAATGGCATCGAATCAGGGTTCGAAAAAAATAAAAAAGGATTTTCCAATAATATGACTCAATTTTTTTCAGTGTTCATGGTGGTCATTTTTCTTTCCTCGGGATTTGCCATGGCTGTTCCTACTGCTCGCGGCATCGAATTTTTTCTACAACCCCACGAATCCGCTGGAACTGAATGTACCTATACAAAAACCGATCAGCCCCATGGCTATTTGGTGACTTGCGGTGCGCGAAAATTTCGAGTACATCATTTCACTCGGTTACATTCGAATTCGACTCAGAATCAATGGGAGATTTTATTCTGGGTGACACACGTTAAAAATGATCGTGAAACCGAGTACGTCGGCACCAGCGTGTGGATCAAGGCTGACACAAAAAGTAATATTCAAACAATAAAACTGTCTCAGGCGATCGACAACGACACCGGGACCTTAGATTTAACAATTAATTAAAAGGAGAGATGAAATTATGTCAGCAGTTAAAGAATTAAAAGATTTTGCTTTAAAAGGAAATGTCGTCGACCTAGCAGTTGGAGTTATCATTGGTGCAGCTTTTGGTAAAATTGTTACCGTCATGGTTGAAAAAATTATTATGCCACCCATTGGTTTAATTATCGGTGGAATGGATTTTAGTCAATTGCGCTACATATTAAAAGAGGCTGCAGTCGATGGTAAAGGTGAAGTTGCTGTTGGATACGGTGATTTGATTCAAACAGTCTTTGCTTTTTTAATTATTGCACTGATTCTTTTTACCCTGATAAAAGCCATGAATAAATTAAAGAAAAAGGATTTACTCGTGCAAGTAAGCCCGCCTGAGGATATTATTTTGTTACGTGAAATCCGTGATCTTTTGACAAAAAAATAAAGTTAATTTACAACTACAAACTCAACTAACTTTAAAAGGAGATTTTATGAAAAAAGTAATTTTTATGTCCGTGTTAGCCGCAGCAACAATCGCATTTGCACAAGCTCCAGCAGTACCGCAAACCCCTCAGGCTCCCGCAGTTCCAAGTGAAGCTGCAAAAGCAATGAATGATTCCAAAGCTGCCGTAAAAAAAGCGGGCGAAAAAGCGATCGTTTCTATTAATTCAGCTTCAGTAGAAGATTTAGCTAAACTTCCAGGAATTGGTCCTGAAAAAGCAAAAGCAATCGTTGCTGCCAGACCGTTTAAATCAATCGATGATTTAAAAAAAGTTAAAGGTATCAAAGAAGCTGTATTTGGAAAGATCAAAGGTTTAGTTAGCTTGTAGTTTTTTATAAAAGTTTGGTACTGAAAGGTAACCTATGGATTTTAAAAAAATTAAAATTTTTTTACTTTATTTGATGGCTGTCATTTATATTGTCGCAGGATTAAATCATTTTCGCATTCCTGAATTTTATTTACAAATGATGCCACCTTATTTACCTGAGCCACTTTTCCTAATTTATTTAAGCGGAATTTGTGAAGTTACTTTTGGAGCTCTACTTTTTTTCAAAAAAACACGCAGACTTGCAGCGGTTGGCATCATTTTGATGCTAATCGCATTCATGCCAGCCCATATTTATATGTATCAACTGGGGGGGGCACGTTTTGAAGTCTCTGATTTTATTCTTTTAATTCGCATGCCTTTTCAACTGGTGCTGATAGGCTGGGCCTACATGTACACTCGAAAAGAAATCGATTGAACTGCAAAAACTGTTAGTGTTTTGCACTGCTTTCGAAAAAATTAAGCACATCGTTTTCATTCATTAACCAAGTTCTTATAATTCCAAAAAAATGGTTATTCGAGTAATATATTACTTTTTTTGGTTTCCAGTAATTTCTTAAATTCTCTTGGGTAGCAGTGGGTACTGTTTTGTCATTTTCAGCAATCACCATGCCCAAGTCTTTTGTTTTAAAACCGTCACCCAAAGTCATAGGTTCAAAAGAAAACTTTTTTTCAATAGCGGCTGCATTTTCTTCAGCCGTCTTAAATCCATAACGTTCGCTTCGATTTTTCCGTAATTCCAACATGGCTTCCTGATCTGAAGTTGTGACCACAGTGGCAATTGGCGCTCCGCCTGTAATGATAAACACAGAATTTATTCTGGGCTGCTTGCTGGCTGCAACTGCTGCATGCAAGGCGCCAACGCTGGTTCCCAGCAGACCAATATAAGGGCTGGTGATGTGATTTAAAACAGTTTCAATAGCTTTTTGTCCGCCACCATAAAAACGTTCATGAATTTCTAAATCTGTGGATCTTTCATCAATGCCAGTCCAACTTTGCAAAATAAAGACATCGTAACCTTCACTTGAAAAATCGCGTGCATAGCTTCGATCAATAAAATTTTCACCACCGGTTGGCGGTAAAATCAAAAGACTTTTTTGGCTGGGAACTGATCCGCTGTATTTTGCAACGTGGACTTGAAAGTTTGTTGTACCGTCATTCGATCTGTAATCAGTTTCCGTGACGCTGTAGGTTCTACCCGAAAAGCTCGAGCAATCTGTGATTGATAAAGTTAAAATAATTAAAACAAAAAGTCGGTTTAAATTTCCCATGCTATTATCCTATTTGAAATGGAAAGATTTCGTCCAGCAAAAGGTTGTTCGACTGGGGTTATTTGACCCGACTTAGCTGCAGAGATGATCTTTTGCAGTCCTCAGCCAAGCTTTCGTCTGGCACACGAGTTGCGGTACAGGTTACATAGAAAAGGGGGCTTTAATGGTTCCATCGTCGATAGACACGAAATCAGGCACGAAATCAGACACGAAATCTTATTCTCATACGATCAATGATGTTCTTGTCAGTGCTAAAAACTTATTACGAAGTGAAATAAATCTTTTCCTAACCGAACTGCAACAGCTGCAGCCACAATTTGCAAAGCACTTGATGCAGGCATCTTTTTTCGGTGCACTGGTGGCATTTAGTGTTTTACCATTTCTAGCTTTTTTAGTCATTGGACTTGGCCTAATATTAGACGGGCGGTATTGGTTAAGTTCGCTTGTGGTCGGTGTACTGTGTGTTGCCATTGGGGTCCCTTTATCAAAACAAGCTTTGAAAAAAATTAAAGAAGAAGATTTTAATTTCAATCAAACAAAAAGAAGTCTGAAAGACATTCTTCAGACGGCTTCAGAGGGCTTTGAAAAAGTTAACTCGGCATCTCACTTTTCAACTCATGCAACGGTCAATTCAGCTTCGAAAGGAAATTCTCATGAATTCAGAACATATAACTAAGTCTTTACTTAATGAGCAGGAAATAACAGCAGCAAAAACCAGTGTCAGCATGAGTTTGCAGTCGTTTGAGATGGCAATGGCTCACTTAGCTAATCGCGTTCAGGTGACTTCAAAAAGTGTGAATCACGCAAAAGACATCATAACAGCACCGAAAAGAATATTATTAAATATCAAAGGTACTGTTTTAGACTTTTCAGATCAGGCAGTAAAATCAGTCAAAAAAAATCCCCGACCGTTTATTATGGGTGCGGCCGGAGTCATCGGGTTTGGAGTGATAGCTTATTTTTTATTAAAAAAACCGCAATTCCAACCCATTGTCTTTTTAAAAAAAGGTTTAAATATAAAATAATTATTTATAATGTGTATTTTTTTTGAAATAGTAATCTAAGCCCAGTAAAATGGGGTGAAAGCCGTAATCTAGCATTTCATCATACGCCTGATTGGCAGACCATTTATCGACTTTGTAACGATACATTCCCATGATCATCCCGGTTCGGTCTTGACCGTGCTTGCAGTGAATAAAAATAGGCATCAAATCAGGATTTTGCAACAAGGACAGAATATAATTAACTTGGCTGTCTTTCGGCACTTTTAACGAAGACATAGGGCTTGCAATAAACTTCAACCCAAGTTTCTGGGCTTCAGCGTGTTCGACGGCTGAGTCTGCATTATCGATATTAACTATTGTTTTAACACCCATTTTTTTCAAGAATAGCAGATCACCTTTTTGGGGTCGACCGCCGCGAATAAGACCGTCATGAATGACGTGATACTCGGGTATAGCTTCTGTGAAAAAATCATCAGCTGTGAAGCCGGCTGAAGAAAAAAATAATATCGGCGATATAAACGCAATCAGTTGAAGGCTGATCTTTAATTTGAAGGATGATTCGACGGCTGACTCGGTGGATGATTTCATTTTGTGATTTCCCTTTTCTACAACCTATAACGGAGGGCTCACTTCCAGATGAAAGATATGAGTTAGGAATCTAGTCAAAGGCCGGATCCAGTTCTAGCCTTCTAGCCCAAGCCAGTTGTCTCATTATTAGATTTCATTTTGATACGCTTACCAGAGTAGTTATTAGGACTTAATATATTTCTACAACTTTAAAGACCAAATCCCGATAAGAAAAGACGGGCTACACGCGGAGGTTTCTGTTGAAGCAATGGATCGTTAAACTGATTGAACAACTTGATATCTCTTTCATTAAACCAGACACCAGCGAACCTTTTAAAAAAGTGCCTTCAATCAGCGAAGAGAAAGCCACTTTGCTGTATATGATTGATATTTATAATAAAAACTTATTTGAAATTGAAAAACACTCGGTTCGAAAAGTACGAGAAAAGCTAGATACGCTTTCAAAAGCACTTATTGATCCAGAACCTAAGAAAACTGAAAAAACATTGTTTGATATTCGCCAGTTTTTTTCCAGTTATCGTATTGACGAATACACATACATTCAAAATACCTTCGATGATTTTAAAAGAGTTGTTTGGGACTTCGCTGACCAGCTAAGCGAAGACATTGAATTTGAAAATTCCAAAGATAAAACTTTAGTGGTTAATCTGAATGATTTAAAAGAGGCTGTTGAAGCCAATTCCATTGAGACACTTCGGGCAAAATCTAAGGAATTTATTAATTCCTATATGGAATATCAAAGTCAGAAAAACAGTATTCGTCAACGCCGCATGGTTTCTGTAAAACGAAACTTAGATACGATTAAAAAACAATTGGTCGCAGCGCACACAGATTTAGCAACAGACCATTTAACTACAGCCTACAACCGCAAAAGCTGTGATGAATATGTAAAAAAATTAGTGCAGTTAGCTCCGCTGAATCAGTCGCCCACCAGTTTACTGATTCTTGATATAGATTTTTTTAAGAAAATAAATGATTCTTACGGTCACGATATTGGCGACTACGTTTTAAAAGAGTGCGTTCGTATCCTGCAAGAAGTTTTCAATAAAGAAGGCGAAATGGTTGCCCGTATTGGCGGTGAAGAATTCGTAGTCATATTGCCTTCACACTCCTTAGAGCTTGCTGCCCAGCGGGCCGAAGTAGCACAAAAGCGAATTCGTGAAGAATCTTTCATTCAAGGAAACTTAAATATTACCTTCACGGTGTCTATGGGGCTGGCCCAGTTGCTTGACGGTGAATCGGCTTCCGAGTGGTTGAAACGGGCGGACACAGCTTTGTATCAATCGAAAAACTCGGGACGTAACAAATACACTTTGGCTTCAAATGCCCTTAAGTCTGTTAAAGTCGCTTAATCAGCCGTAGTCGGCTGCAGCTGATTTAATGGAAATCCGTCTCAATATATAGCGACTGTTTAGTCCTTGGTACTGTCTAAAGAATTCCATACAGGTTACACCTTAGACAGCTGTCTAACTTAAGTAAAAGCTATTACAGCATTGGCGTGCACCTTGCTTTCATAGATATTTACCTCGTCACACAAATAAAAAATCTAACAACGGAGAAATCAAATGAAAACAAAATTCATTTTTGGATTGCTATTATTTTTTTCAGCAAATCTTTTTGCAAAAGAAATAAAAAATAAAAATCTAATTTCCAAAAAGTATGCGCCGGTTGTTGTGGCTGTCGTTGACACCGGTGCAGATATTAATCACAAAGATTTACGAGACTTCATCTGGACCAATCCCGGAGAAAGCGGCCTCGACTCAATTGGAAATAACAAAGAAAATAATCACGTGGATGATGATGGTAATGGATTTGTCGATGATCTGCATGGATGGAATTTTGTCGATAATAATAATGACGTCTTCGACGAGGTCGGGCACGGAACCCACGTTAGTGGAATAATAAAACGTCAGTTTAATATTCCCAAGCCGGGTTTTAAGGTGGCCTCAAAAGTATCTTTGATGATTTTAAAATATTATAATCCAGAAGGCAAAAACAAAGACAATCTAAAAAACTCTAATTTAGCAATTCAATATGCTAATAAAATGCAGGCGCAAGTTATTAACTATTCAGGGGGTGGTAATGAAAGCAATTTTGAAGAAATGAAGGTTTTAAAACAAAGTTTATTGCAAAAAATAATTATAGTTGCAGCTGCGGGTAATAATTTTTCGAATTCTGATTTTAAAAAGTATTATCCAGCTAATTATCCATTTAAAAATATTATTTCTGTCGCCGCAGCAAATCGCGAGGGTGAACTGTTGCCTTTTAGTAATTATGGAAAAAAATCAGTTGATATTGCAGCCCCAGGTAAATGGGTTCTATCAACACTTCCCAATAATAAATATGGCGTACTTAGCGGGACATCCCAGGCAACAGCCCATGTCACTGGAATTGTCGCAAAACTGTTGGGGGATTACCCCAATCAGCAAGATAAAGTTTATCAGCTTTTGATGTCGCAAGCGCGTTTTAATAAATCACTTTTAGGAAAAACGAAAACACAGTTAGCGTTAATTTCGAAGTAAAAACTTCTCTGGCACTTCTAAGCTAATTATAGCGCCTCATAATACCTTACAGCGCTGTCAAATAATTCAACAAAAAAGATCAAACAAAATTTCAATAATTTTTATCGCAAATGATAAACTTAAGTTCAGATGTTACAAAATGCTTGGAATTCTTTCCCACAACAAATCGTGCAGAAAATAAATTCTTTGCTAGAGGATGCCGAACCGAGCCCCACAAAAGCATTTCAACTGTATAAAATGTGTCAGTCCGAAAATTTATACCAAGATTCTTTCAATCAGTTTTCTAATCATTTGTCAGATTTTTTTAGAACTATCAAATCTGAACGCAGTAAAAGTGTGTTTGACAATTATTTAATTCGTCCGATGGATTGTGTATCGTTTGAAGCTTTCCATTTAACTTTCAGAACAGCAGCGATATCTTCGCAGTCCGTGCGTGACATTGCCAGTTGGGCGCATCATATGCTGCGTTTAAATTTTAAAAGCGATCTGGCCATTTTTTCAATCGAAGCCATGTATGAAACAGTTTATGATCTGACTCATCCAAGCTTTGATGATAAAGATCAAGATATTGAATTTGAAGACTTTTGCTCATCCTGGTCGCATGCGGGCTTAAAGCTTTTTGGTAAGCGCTTCGAAGCTGAGCAGGTGCGTGCATTATCTACGCTGCACGAACTTCAACAACAGCATCAGCAAAAATTTGTAAGGCCTGCAATTCGAAAAGAAAATTCAATTTATTTAACTCAAACAGAAATTGATTGGACAGCAGGCGTACAAAAGGCTGCCGATATGGGTGAAAAATTGCCACGTTTTCCGTTAAGTCGTGGGCCAGAAAAGGATCAACTGATAGAGCTAGTAAAATGTGCGACGCTGTATGAGATTGCTTTTAGTTCGGACCTGCCACGACTTGTTCTTCACCGAGAACAAATACGCGCCACCGTTATAAGTCGGTGTGACTGGTTACTCAAAAACTGCAGAATTTAATGACTGCAGTACTTGTCGACTGTTGTGTACAGATTTCTTGCAGAAAAAGGTTTTTTTATGTGGCCATGGGCGCCCATTCGTATCGATTGGGCTTCAGCTTCTAAATCACCCGTCAAAATGACTACTGGAATTTCTGTCAGAACAGAATCTTTTTCTTGTTCAGCACGAAACTGAAAACCGTCCATCAAAGGCATACCAATATCCAACAAAATTAATGATGGCAATTCTGTAATATTGCGTAATTTTTCAAGAGCTTCAATACCATTCGAAGCCCTTTCTAATTTGTATCCTTTATCAAAGTAAAGATCTCCGATCAGATTTTGGATTTCTTTGGAGTCTTCAATAATGAATATAAATTTCTTGTTCATAGTCTTCATGTTTCCTGACCGATTTGATTCGGAAGTGTGCTTGTAAGTCATATTTTTTTATAAAGCAACATGAGTTAGCTATCCTTTTGAAGTATTAATAATTAGATAGAATCTTCCGTTAACAAAATACGAAAAATAATTCGTACTTTTTAGTTAGCGGTTTTAAATTCTTTTACAGATTCTTTAAACTCAAGTGCAAGGCTGTAGCCAACTGCCATTTAAAAATGACAAAGTATTGTTAAAAAATGTTATCATTAATTTTGACGTTTTTTTAAC
>JAYUCH010000105.1:0-16834 GCA_043740435.1 Bdellovibrionales bacterium
TTGTCTGCTAAAACTAACTTAGAATTAAAAACGTTCAGACCTTTGTTTTCCATGGCACCCATATTAAAATCATCGATGGCCACGATCATGTACTGATTTAAGTCGTATTCAAGACCAAATCGTTCTTCATCCCAGCGCATGGCTTTTTTTAATGACTCCATCGCATGCAGGCAGCGCTGTTGTTTTCCAAAGGATGCGAAAATTTCTAACTTTACTTTTTTACCAGAGGCCGTGATAAATTCATCTTCGATGACGCCAAGATCACCCGCGACTAATGCAAAAAGATAACTTGGTTTTTTAAAAGGATCTTTCCACATTGAATAATGTCGACCGTTGGGTAAATCCATTTTTTTTATAAGATCGCCATTCGAAAGTAAACGTGGATATTTTTTATCGGCTTCAATTTCTACGGTGTAGGTTGTCATCACGTCAGGGCGGTCCAGCATGTAAGTGATTTTTCGAAAGCTTTCGGCTTCGCATTGGGTACAGAAAATGCCGTTTGATAAGTACAATCCTTCGCAGGCTTTATTTTCTTCAGGATTAATTTCGACTTGAATTTTAAGTTCAAAAAAATCGGGAAGATCTGCTGCTTTTATAATTAAATTTTCGGCTGTCAGAGTGTACTTTGAAAAAACTTGGTTATTACAAAAAACCGACAGAAGTTTCAGATTAATACCGTTTAAAATTAAGTCTTCATTTTTTAATTTTTTAAACCTAAAAGTCGAAGTCACCACAGTTTGAGATTCGTGCAGATTAAAATATAATCCTAAACTTTCGATCGCAAAAGCTGGAGCATTGTAATCTTTCAAAAATATTTTCATTGTATCCCTCAAAGTGATGAACGGTTCTTAACGAGGTACTAAAACTTAATTTCAGTAAAATTTTTAACTTCATCTTCTAAGGATTTCACCTGCAATAAGACTGTTCGGTGTTCCCAGTTGATTTTAATTAGCCCGAAGTTAACGGGACCGTAAGGCTCGCCGATGTAAGTGGTATCTGGAATTAAACCACCAGGCCTTGATTCTCGGTTTAAACCACTGGAAGTCATCTCATAGACCGGAAAGCCAGCATTTTCTGTTTTTGAAATAGCTGCCATATGGCGATCACCGGATAAAATTACTAAGTTCTTAGCTTTTGTTTTCTTAAGTAGCGAAAATAATTTTTCGCGCTCTTTTGGAAAATTGCCCCATTTTTCGAAATTATGATCATTGGCGATGACTTGAATTGAACTGACTAAAAGCCGCAAATCAGCCGGTTTACGTAATTCGGATTCAAGCCAAGTCCATTGATCTTCCGAAAGTATTCGCGCAGCTTTGTCTTCGTTCGGTAAAAAAGGGCGTGGAAAGGTACCGAGTTCTGGTTTATCTGGATTGTACGTATCTAAGCTGTTTTTAATAAGTGGAGATCGATCCCAACGGGTATCTAACATAATTACTTGAACTTTATTTTTTTTGCCACCAAAAATTTTTGTATGATAAAGAGCTTTTTGTTTTGGGGGAATAACATTGTTTAAATAACTCCAGTATTTAACGAATTCAGTCCGATAAATTTCTTTTTCTGGGTTGTCAGCACCGCCATCATTTTGGCCGTAATCATGATCATCCCAAACAGCCATAAAAGGCATTTTTAGACGGGCATCTCGGTATTCATAAATGAAGTTTAACTTTTTGAACTGTGATGCAACAGGTTTTGTATCAGGCTCTGACGAGTAAATTGTGTCGCCGGAAAAAACAAATAAATCCGGTGAATTTTTCTCGATCGTTTTCCAAATAGGTTGCGGCTGATCTTGGTCGGCGCAAGAGCCCGTTGCAATGACGGTTAAAGTTTTTTCTGTATCAAAACCACGAAAAGGCAAATCGAGTAACGATTGCTGTTTTTTTTCTTTTTTAATTAATTCATATTTATCGGCCAAGGCTGCCCGGTTAGCTTGCGCAGGCGTTAGCGGACTACCCGAATTAGTTGGACTACTTTGGCAGGAAAATAAAGTAAGCCAAAGCGCCGAAAAAAAAATCCAATTATAAGCCGAAAAAAATCGAAACATTTTACAGACGCTCTGACAAGGGGGTCGCTTTACGTTGTGGCGATCCAATGTATTCAGATAAAGGTCTGATGATACGATTGTTCGCTGCTTGTTCCATAATATGTGCCGACCAACCGGTTGTTCGAGCCATCACAAATAGCGGTGTAAAGAAATCAATTTCAAAACCCATCATGTAATAAGCAGGTCCTGCTGGAAAATCTAAATTTGGATAGATTTTCTTTTTTTCAACCATCACTTTTTCAAGTGAGGCATACATTTGCATCCATTTTTGTTCGCCCGTGACGTCAGCCATGACTTGCGCATATTTTTTCATCGTTGGAACACGGGAATCACCCGATTTGTAAACGCGGTGACCAAAGCCCATTACTTTTTTCTTTTGTGCCAGGGCATCAATCATCCAAGCTTCGGCTTTTGCAGCATCGGCTATTTCAATCATCATATGCATGACCATTTCGTTAGCCCCACCATGCAGTGGACCTTTCAGGGCACCAATACCAGCAACAGTTGCCGAATAAATATCAGACTGAGTTGATGTAACCACTCGGGAAGTAAAAGTCGACGCATTAAAACTGTGTTCTGCATATAAAACCATAGAGACATCAAACGCTTTAACAACACGGGCTTCGGGGACCTGACCAAAACACATATTAAAAAAGTTTTCCGCAAACCCAAGATTTAGACTTGGAGCAATAAAATCAAGTCCCTTTTTGAAGCGATAATCAGCGGCAACCATCGTTGGAATTTTTGCCAGTAAGCGAATCGCTTTATCTAGATTTGTTGCAGGGCTTGCGTCCCAAATACGGTCGTCTTCACAACCCAAAAAACTAACACCCGTGCGAATTGAATCCATCGGATGACATTTTTTTGGTAAAGATTTAATAATATTTAAATTATCTTTTGAAATATCACGTAAAGATTTTTCTTTCATCGAGAACTCTTCCAATTGTTTTTTGTTTGGAAGTTCGCCCGTGTACATTAAAAAAGCCACTTCTTCAAAACTGCATTTTTCAGCCAAATCTTGAACAGGGTATCCGCGGTAGACTAATGAATTCGTGTCTGCGTTGACTTTAGAAACGCTGGACGTATCCATGACGACGCCTTCGAGGCCTTTTTTGACATTCATTTTTTCTGGTTCAGGAACATAATCGGGATTAACATAGTCAGACATTTTTATCTCCTACAGTTTAAAATTAAATAGTGATTGATCAAATTCGTTGTAATTTTCATAACGAGTCAAATCATAAAGTTGCTGTCGAGTTTGCATCAGATCAATAGCTTTTTCCTGGGTGCCATCACGCAGAATAATATCGAGGCCTTTTTCAGTATTTCCCATAGCTAGGCGAAAAGTCGTAACTGGATAAATAACCATGTTGTAACCCAAATTCGAAAGCTCTGTTGTTGTATACAGCTTTCCTTTTCCAAACTCAGTCATATTGGCTAACAGTGGCACACTGATGGCTTTTCTCATGGCTGCAAATTCTTTTTCATTTTGTAAAGCTTCTGGAAATATCATTTCTGCACCGGCATCTACGTAGGCTTTAGCTCTGTCGATGGCTTTATCTAAACCCTCTGAAGCTCTAGCATCTGTTCGGGCAATCAGCAGGAAATGAGAGTCTAATTTTTTACCGGTTACTGCGGCTTTAATTTTTTTCACCATATCATCAGTTGGAACCAAAGTTTTATTATCTAAATGGCCGCAGCGTTTTGGATTCATTTGATCTTCAAGGTGACAGCCAGATAATCCGAGTTCAATAAATTCCTGAATTGTGCGAGTCACGTTCATGGGTTCGCCCCAGCCCGTGTCCGCATCAATGATAGCTGGCAATTTGGTAGTCCGGGCTATTTGGCGGCCCCGCTGAGCCACTTCACTCAGAGTGGTTAAGCCAATATCAGGATAACCTAAATCATTAGATAAAACCGATCCTGAAATATAAACCCCGTCGAAGCCCTTTTTTTCGATCATCATACTAACTAAAGGTGAAAACGAGCCCGGAAACTGCAAAAGCTTTCCTGTTTTTAACTGATCACGAAAATTTTTTCTTTTTTCAGCGGCTGTCAATTCAGGAAAAAGCATTTAAAAAATTCCTTTTGTATCACGTTTATTATTGATTAATTTATCAATCGGAATTTGCACATTCAGCTGTTGAATTTCAGTGGCTGTTAATTCAGGTAATCTTTCACACAATGAAATAAACCGATTGCGCTCATCTTTCGTAATAATGTCAGCCGTTAACGTATCAAATTTTTTGATGTAATCTGCACGCTTAAATGGCTTTGCACCCGCCGGATGGGCGTTAGCAACACCAAGTTCGTCGGTGATTTTATTTCCATTAGCTAAAGTGATTTCAACACGGCCACCAAATTGTTTTTTATTGGGGTCTTGGTCGTGATATCTTTCAGTCCATTTCGCATCTTCAACCGTTGTAATTTTGTGCCACAATCGAACCGTGTCAGTGCGCTGAGCTCGCTCTGGAGCATAAGAATCAACGTGGTGCCATTTTCCATCTTGTAAGGCGACTGCAAAAATATACATGATCGAATGATCTAAAGTTTCACGCGACGCTTTTGGATCATTCTTTTGTGGATCGTTAGCTCCGGTGCCAATCACATAATGAGTATGATGAGACGTGTAAATTTTTATTTCTTTAACGTCATCCCAATTTGTCGTTTGTGCAAGAACTGCATCTTTCATTCGAGCTGCTAAATCAATTAATGCTTGCGATTGATATTCTGCGGAATGTTCTTTTGTGTAAGTTTCAAGAATAGCGCGTTTTTCTTCGCCAAGCTCTGGCAAGGGGACCGAGTAATTACCATTTTTACCCGCTAGCATGTAGGCAATGACTGAATCTTCGCCCTCATAAATCGGCGAAGGTGCGCCTTCGCCGCGCATGCAGCGATCAACGGCCTCGATGGCCAATTTACCTGCGTGGGCCGGAGCGTAAGCTTTCCAAGATGAAATTTCACCTTTACGTGATTGTCTTGTCGTAAAAGAAACGTGCACCGCTTGCTGGATAGCCTGATAAATTATTTCAGTCGGTAACCCTAACAGCGTGCCAATTCCCCCAGCCTGTGCCGGAGCTAAATGGGCTATGTGGTCTTTTTTGTGTTCGTGTAAACAAATGGATTTCACTAAATCAACGTGAATTTCATAAGCAGCGACAAGGGCCTTGACAAGATCCTTGCCTGTTTTGTTTGACTGCTGCGCGACGGCTAAAATAGGTGGAATGTTGTCACCGGGATGAGAATAATCAGCCGCTAAAAATGTATCGTGGTAATCCAGTTCGCGCACGGCTGTTCCATTAGCCCAAGCTGTCCACTCGCAGGAAAATTTTTGATCATTGGGCATTCCAAAAACGGTGGCTCCGCCAGCTCGGGGGTGGGCTAAAGCCATTGACCGAGCGGATGCCACGGGGTGACGATTCGCAGCAGCAATCGCGACAGAGGCGTTATCAATAATTCGATTAATGATCATATCGACAACGTCATCTTTGATTGGTGTTGCATCTGTGCAAAGTTCCGCAAGTTTCCAAGCCAGTTGATCTTTTCGGTCAATTTTTTCCTTAGATGGATAAACTCGGACTTGATGTTGACGCATAGAAGCTCCTTGATTTTAATGATCGATATTGAAATAGAATGCACAAAATTACCTTAGAATACGCCTATGGACAAATGAAAAGCTTCAGCATTTTCATAGGGTTTTTTGTCCAGCTTTTTAGCATATTCTAGGTTCAGCGGGCCAACAGGTGTGTTGTACCTGATACCAACGCCTACAGCGTCGCGCCATTTGTCTTCAAAATTAAATCCGTCCACAGATACTTGTCCACCATCATAAAAAACAGCTCCAAAAAGATCCCACTTGCGAACCAGTGGAAAGCGCAATTCCGATTTGATCAGCTGATAACTGGCAAAGCTTTTTAATTTAAAAGACGGACCAATTAATTTTTCTGACGGAAAAAGTTCGCCGGAATCAAAACCTCGGATGGTTGTTCGACCGCCTAAAGTAAAACCTTTTTTATCAAAGGGAATTCCAAATCCCATTTGTTTTATATCTTGAACGTAGCCACCTCGGAATGACTGGGCAAATACCAAATCCGTTGTGTAAACGGGAATGTAAAATGTGGTTTGACCGGTAAAACGTATGAACTGGTCTATTTTTATACTGCCGCCTTCAAAAGAATATTCAAAAGTGAACCGAGAAAAACTGCCATCCGTTGGATTAAATAAATTATTCCGATAATCAAGATCTAAAGTTGGCCCAGTCGACACGATAACTAAATCTTCGCGGGTGTATCCACCAACCACTTCATCTTCCGCCGTTGCACCGCGGTCAACGTAAGTTGCAACATTTAGCAAATCATAAATTCCCGTGATGTGCGAAGTGAAATCTTGTTCCAGTGAATAGGTTGCTGAATTCAGCTCGGTCACTTTGCGAAGCTGGTAATTTGAAATCGTCGATGACCGAGTCAAATTAATTCGAAATCGAGTTCGCGTTTCTAACAAATAAGGTTCGACAAAACCAACTGTCAGCCGAGATTCTAAAAACTTTACCCCCGCAAAATTATAATTTCCCTCGATACGTGCTGAAATTCCACGACCCCAGCCGCCAATATTGCGGTAAGCAATTCCCGTGTAGCCATGCAAGGTCCCATTGTTTTCGTTGGTTAGGCCCGTGCCGATAGTAAAAACTCCGGGGTCTCTTTCGGTGACTTTTATAAGAACCGTCCGGGTGGCAATCTGCGTTCCAGATTCTAAGGTCGTTATGTCGATCGACCGAAAATGCCCCGTGCGTTGCAGTCTAGAAATAGATTCCTCGAGCTTTGCTGGGGTTAAAATATCTCCGGGTTTAAAATCAATTTCAGTCAGAATGACTTTTTCATGAGTTGTTTCATTACCTTCAATTAAGATTGATTGAACTTCAACTCGGGGACCTTCATCGATAATAAATTTAAGTTGAGCCGAACTATTTTTATTTGAATACTGAATTAAATTTGTCGATTCATTAACCAATTTAAATTCGATGAAACCAGAGCTTGCATAAAATACTTTTAACTTATTCGTGGCCTCTTCCAATGTTTTTAAGTTTAATTTTTGCCCCGGTTGTAAACCCAATTCTTTTGTCAGAATTTGTGTGCTATGAAACGTGTTACCGACGAAGTCGATTCGATCAATATCGACTTGATCACCTTCATAAATTTGAATATTAACCAAACCACTTTTAGGGTTTTCACGGTCTGTAAGGACTTGAACCAGCCCCAGCCTGGCGCTAACAAAACCTTCATTTTGTAAATAGATCAGTAAGTTCTTGATGCCGGCTTCTATGTCTTCTTTGACATATTTCTGATTTGCTTTGATGGCTGACAATTCCGCTAGTTTTTTTTCGTAATAAACAAGTGGTCTTGATAATTGACCAGTAAATTGAATTTGCTTGATGCGAACAAAAGGGCCTTCATCCAAATTCAAAGTGATAAAAATTTTATTTTTTTCTTTACGTTCGTAATAACTGACACTGATGTGCGGATACCCCTCGGTCTGGTAAAATAACTTCAGTTTTTCAGTTAAATCTGCACCAAAATTACTTTCCGATGAAAAATAAGTTTCTAATTTAAGGATATCATTTTCTAAATAAGAATTTGAAAACTCATTCGCATTGATGATTTCAATGGAGTATCTTTGTTTTAAATCCAACTTAAATAAAGCACGTGCTTTCAGCTCATCCGCCGAAAAAATAAGTTGGACGGGTGGCACGGCAGTTAAGTAGTAGCCATTTTCGCTCAGCAACTGGCGTAATTTAGTCGATAACTTGGCCAGCGTGTTCTGATTTAGAACATCATTTTTGAAAGCAGCGTTCAGTCGTAGGTGAATGCGTTCTTGGGTTTCTTGATCCACATTTCGAACATCGATTTCTGAAATTTTGGTTTGTTCTTTGGTATTTATGCGGATGACAAGTTTGCGTTTAAAAGTCGATAAATTTGAATATTGATAATCGGCGGTGGTGAAACGAAACCCTTGTTCTTGGTAATACTGAATTAACTTTTCAATGGATGTTTTAACATTGTCTTCGTCGTTCGCTGTCTTGGTAGATAAATTCATGACCAGCAAGGCTTCGCCCTCGGATATTTCACGCAATCCTTGAAATTCAATGGACTCGATCTGGGGTGATATTTCGCCGACCAGTCGAAGCTCGTTGGAGTGTGGGCTCTGGACTAATTTTAAATTATTAAAGTGAAATTTTATATCCAGCTGTTTAAGAATCTGATTTAACTTTTCTTCCGTGAGTTGATTATCAGAAATTTCCGGAACTTCCTTTTGCAATGTTTCTAGCATTTGTAAAGGCCAGTCGGTTAAATTGATCTGGTAAAAAACAGTTCCCTCGGCGTGAATGATAAAGCTAAAAAATAAAATGGCTGGTATCAAAAACTTTACCATTTAAATTCCTTTTTATACTCGACATCACCACCTAAAACGCCCTCACTTTGATTTTTTTTCTGAACGGAATCAGTTGTTGTTTCGGTCTCTTTATTTTGGTAATTTAATATCCCTGACCAGTTTGGGTTAAACAAATACTGCAGTTTAACTTCGTGATTTTGATTGTCGCCGTTCAGCGGCCGCGCATAAGACGCATTTAATTTTTTGAGTAAGTTACGACTGACAACGACTTTAGGGACTGCAATATTACGCGTGCTATCCAACGATGGCGCCAACTGCACTGTCAGACCTAATTTTTCTTGGATTTTCTTGTTTATCGTCGATTGGTTAGTGATTGAAGCCAGCAGTTCAATACTGGTTTGCTGCTGCTGGGCTTCAGAGCTTAAGTTCTGATCTAATTTTTTTGATGTCATCCCTAAAGCCAATAACGAAAAGATATCGGGCTCACTGAGTGGTGGTTGGCTGGTGGGTTTAATTGCTAAATTTTTATTGGGGATTCCCTGGACCAGTAAATTGATATCGTAATCAGAAATTCGTGCAAGGGCTGATAAATACACATCGGGTACGTTGTCATTTCCATCGTTAAATTGCAGATTGGCGGTTTGCACTTCAAACGGTTTGTCTTTAAAAGTGATTTTGCTGCCTTGCTTGATTTCTATCTTCCCCAGAACAACTGGGCTTTCTGGGCTGCCTTTTATTTTTAAATTTCCAAAAGCTACGCCTTCTAAAAGTTTATTTTTAACAAAAACGCCGGCACTTAAGTCTGTATTGATGTCTAATAAAAGCGATGGAGCCTGCTGTTCAAACTGTTTTGATGGTAGAAAGCGACTGGCTTTGATCGTCATAGCTTCGGAACGCTTTTCTTCGCCGAAATCTTTTTCGACCAGTCCTTTGTTGATTTTGTAATTTACTTTGAAAGTGTAGGGTAGCCAGCTACCAAAGAAATTCATGTCGGCACGACCCGAAGTGGTCACTTTTTCTGGAAAAGTTAATTCCAAATTATCTGCATTAGCTTGCAGCTGGACAACTACATTTTTCGAACCTTTAATTTCAACTGTCCCAGACCCCGTTATTTCACTTTGCCCCAGTTTTGCCTGAATTGTATTTAAAAATATTTTCGATTGGGAAAATTCAATCGGAGTGCTGATCTTGTCAAGCGCTGTCGGAAATCCCTTAAACTGCAGCGATCCTTCAGTCAGCGATCCTTCACCAAAAATTTGTACCGGACCTGATTTTAATGATAACTGCGCTTTGGCCTGCAGCTGGCCGTTCAGCGATTCAATAAATGGAACTAAGAATTGTAAAATTCTTAGTTTCAGAGCCACTGAAAGATCAAGTTTGGCTTCGTCAGCTGTGCTTGAGATAAGTTTTATTCTAATGTGACTTCCATCTTCTGAGACTAAATCAAAAGGGTCCAAAAACCTTAAGCCGTTATTAAATGTCACCTGAACAGGGGCTTTTAGTTTTAAAATGTCAGTGCCTCGTTGTAACAGTAAATCAGCCAATTTAATCTGCCCTGAAGTACTTTTTAAATTTTTGGCCGGCCCCGAAAGATCTAGATCGAAATTTATGTGGCTGTAAAAATCAGAAGTTGGTTGCGGCAAAGAAATCAGCGGAAGTAGCAAAAGCAAATTTAAATCCCGCACTTGTAATTTTAGAGAATAATCATTTGAATTATTCCATGGCCACTTAAGATCGGTTTGAATTTGTCTTCCAAAAAGCTGACCGTTGAGCTGCAAATACTTTTTATTAAAACCCACTTGACCCTGTGAAGGTAAATAGGAAAAACCATCCAGCGTAACGGCCTTCGTATTAAAATCTAATTTTATTTCAGGATTTTTCAAAGTACCAAAGATGTCACCGTTGACGGCAATTTGTCCGGTTAGTGTTGGTAAAAATTTTAAAACGCTATCAATTTCTTCAAGATACGCACTTTTTGTTTTTACCTTTAAATTAAATTCCGGCGTCTTTTCTGTATTGATGAAGCCGTCTAAAATAAGCGAACTTTTAATTTTTTTTAACTGCACATCAGAAAAAACAATTCGATGACCATCAGATCCAAGATTTAGATCAAGACGTTCAAAACCCTCTTCGGCAATTTGCCCTTGTCGCAACTGTGATTTAAGGCTGTAGGTTAGTTTCCAGAAATCTAACGGCCCCAAAAAATTAATTTCAGCCTGTCCTTGGCCGCTGAACTCGAAAGGAAGATCAAATTTGTTATTCAATGTTGCAGAAATATCTTCACCTGAAAGTTTTGCAGATGTAATTTTTCCTTCGACAAAAAATTTATTAAAATCAAAATCTAATGATCCTGCATAATCCGTTGAACCCAATTTCCCCAACAGTTTGCGGAAATAAAGATGTGATTTTTCAAAGACCAGCTGCGAAGAAAAATTTCCGACAAGAAATTTTTCAATAACAGTTTTATTTGCAGAGAACTCTGTTTCAACGCGCGCCTGAGACGAATCCCCCCAGGTTGATCCCTGAAGTTTTAATTCGGCTTTCAAATCAAGGCCTGCCAAAGATTTTACATCTGACATCATTAATTTATCAGTCACAAAATCTATTTTAAAGCCTTTGCTATAATCGATGATCCCTTTTGCCGAACCCGCGGATTCACCGACTTTGATCTGACTGTCAAACTGAATATCTTCATCGTTAAAAACAACAGAGCCATCCAGCAAAATTTTTTCTAATTTGACAAGAGCCGGGCCTTTTATTGGTTTCTGCTGAATTTCTAAATCGGATAATGTCGCCAAAGTTTTACATTCAATATCGAACGGGGGTAAAAACTTTCCTGCACAGTCCGCCTGGCCACTGATATTTAAGTCCGCAGGAATATGAGTTAGCCCTAACGAGACAAAAACTTTTTGTAAGTTCACTGACTTCACGTTGAGTTTGGTCTTAAAATTGAAAGGTTTTTTTTGTTCAATTTCAATCTGATTGAATTCAGCCAGCCCAGCAGGATGTTCAAGATTTATCTGATCTATAAACAACTGATTTTTTTTAATTTGGGATTTTATCTGGGCGCTGCCTAATTTAAACTGATCCACCGTTAAATTAACTGTTTTAAGATCGAACTGCGCGTTGACATCATTAATACCCAGAAAAGTAATCTTGCCGTTGGCCAGTATTTGACCTGCAACGGATGGGTATCGATTTTTTTGCGGAAACAGATTCAAATAAATGGAACGCAAATCATCACAAAGTAAAGTCGAGCGAATGACCAATTCACCTTCGGGCTTCGAAGTGGTCTTTTTTAATGAAGTCAGTTGACCGGTTAAATTTAATTCCGAACCAAGACTTTTTAAATTAAACTGAATAATTCGTAATAGATCTTTGGTCAAAGTCATTTTTATTTGTGCGTCAGCCTTAACGGTCGAGTTTTTTTCGAACTGAATCGTTTGGCTGATACGACCAGCTTCCAGGTTGATCTTGTTTTTTAAATTTTCGATTGTCAGTAAGTCGATATTTAAATCAACCGACATCTTTTTTTTTAGTATAAAAAAATGAAATTCAGATTGATTTAATTTAATTTTGTCTAAGGGAATGTTTGGCAACTGCTTGAATATCATATCCAAGGGCAAATCTGAAATTGGCTCTGATGTGCTATCAAAAAATTTATCGGTTAAGCCCCAGTTAAGTTTTTCGATCGAGATTGAACTTAGCTTCAGACGACCGACTAATAAATCAAAAGGGTTTAGTTGGGCTTTCACTTGTTCAGCTTTGATCGTTTTTAGATCGGCATATTTTCCTTTAAAACTGATTTCTACATTTTTTAGATAGCCTTGCATTTTCAGCAAAGAAAAATCCAGACTTTCAAAGTTTACATTAATGAATTCTTGGCTTGAATTTATTTGTGGCACTTGATCCTGAACCCACTGGCTAATCAGTGGGTGAACAATTGATTTCCAAACTGAGATGATCAGAATTAAAATCAGCACAGGAACTAAAAAATAAAATGAAGGTCTTTTTTTCAAAAAGTTCTCCATTGATGCAGCAAAGATTCCGTTGATCGGTAGGACGGGCGGGTTTGCGACAAAGACTCTAACATTTGAATTGCTAAATCTTTTTGTCCCAGACCATGATAAGCCTGAGCTTTCAAGTACACGGCTCCAAAAAGTGAATCCGGTGAAGACGACATATCTTTTTCAATATGCTCAATGTGTTTTAATAAATCTAAGAAACGCCCACTTTCAAAAAGTAATTCTGCTTTCAGCCATTCACCAGCAAAAGTTTCAGGCGCTTGCTGTAAAAGTTGAAAACTTAAATCGAACAATTCAAAACTCATGCACAGCAAAGCTAAGTTGTAAATTTGCTCTGGAGAGCTTTGCAAGTAATGAGTCGACAGTGTTTTAACTTGTGCTGTTAGTTTTTGTATAAAGTCATCGGTTTCTTGGTTGAAAGATTCTTTGGCTGCTGTCCTAACGGTGCTTTTACGTTGTGAGCGTACTCGAAAAAGAATTTCGTCGGCTTTTTTTTCTAAGTGGGCTTGGTGCAGAATCCGAACTTCTTGATCGCTCGGAAAACTTTTAACAAGTTGTTTTAGTGTTTGTTCTTCCTGTTCATGCAATTGATAAAGTCGGTTTTGATTCAACTGCGCGATGAGTTTGGTTTTCAACTGCAGTTGTTCGATTTCAAAAGTTTGCTTTCTAACAGCGGTGCGCTCGCCCAGTTGCGGTATCAAGTCATGCAGCTCTTCTAATTTTCGTGCTGAAGAGTCTGCGGTCTGATCCGGAAGTGCGAACTCGATGAGGTCGATGACGTCTTCATAAATTTCGCCAAACTGCTCTTTGACCGCCTGAGCGAAGTATCCCCAAGGGAAAATGCCCAGTGCATTTCTGCGCAGTGCACTTGCATAAAAACTAAAAAGCAAATCGAAGCGACCAAGTGCTATAAAAAAGTGGCTAATACTTTCAGCCTCGTTGGGGCTTAAGACATCGGTTTTAGAATACTTAGATAAAATTTCGGTGCAGATATGCTCTGGTGTTGAACCTTCAATGAACATAGAATGTATTTCAAGTTCAAGATTATTGTTCCCTGCCAAAGCTTATCCTTACCCTGATCGTTACAGTTACTTTTGATTCACTCTTTCGACGTAGTTTCCAGAGTCAGTATCGATTCTTAACAAGTCACCTTCGCTGATGTGTAAAGGTACGTTGACCACAAGTCCGGTTTCAAGCGTCGCAGGCTTAGTAGCGCCGGTAACACGGTCACCCTTAATTCCAGGATCCGTTTGCGCCACTTTGATATTCACGGCGTTTGGCACATCTACCACTACTGGTTTTTCATTGTACATGGTAATCGTGACGACTAGGTTTTCCGTTAAATAATTTTTTGAATCGCCGACTTCGTGTTCCATCATGCACAGCTGTTCAAAATTGTTCTGATTCATAAAATTGAAGCCGTTATCGTCTTTGTATAAAAAGGTCATCTCCACGTTTTCAACGTTTGGGATCTCAAATTTTTCACCGGATTTAAACGTCCGTTCCAAATTTTGTCCAGTCAGCATGTTGCGCATTTTTGTACGGCTAAATTGATTTCCTTTGCCAGGCTTTACGTGTTGAAAATCAACAATAACAAATGGCGAACCATCAACCATTAATTTAAGTCCTTTTTTAAAATCGCCTGTTTCGTACATATCTTAACCCCTAGTAATTCGAGACTCTTGAAAGGTGTCTCTTGTTTAATGTTCTTTGTTTTTTATTTATGAGTCCATTTATGGTAAAGCATCAGGACTGGGTCGACAAGCGATCCCTCTGCAGAGGTTCGATTCTACGCAGCAATTCCTGTAGAGCTGAAATCTTCCGAGATCGCACCATATCTTGCTTGGCTAATGAAGGTTTATTTTCATTATTTGGCGAAATGTAATCAGGCTTGTCATAAGAAGTTAAACGTAACCTGCGACTATCAATTTCAGGGTGGGCGCCATATTTTTTTGTGCAGTCATTAAGCAAATCGATAGCCTTTTTTATATCTAATCGAACAGTTAGCGCATCAACAAATGCCAAAGTTCTTTCAAGCGCCCCCGGAATTTTAATCCATTCAGCTGCGTTTTGTAAACGCTGAGGTTCAGTGCTTAATTCAGTTTTGTGAAGTGGTTGCATTGAAAATAAGTCTTCTTCGTAATCATCAGCCGTAAGCACTTCTAATCGTGCAACAGCTCTGCGAGCGAAAGAGTGGTTGGGATTCAAAAAAAGAACTTTTTTAAAGCAAAGTAAGGCCTGTTTGCCATTTTTTAATTCGGCCTGAATTTCTGCTTTTTGTAGCCACGCCTGCCAGTTTTCAGGCGCCAACTGAGTGGCTTTATCTAAATGGGTAAGCGCCGATTGTGACAGCTGCCGTTGTTTAAGAATTCGTCCAAAAAGAAGTAAGCCACTGACAGAATTCGGATGAAATTTTAAACTGCGTGTGACTAAGGTTTCGGCTTCAGTAAGCATTTCGTTTTTAAGATAATGTTCTGCAAGACGAATAAACTGCAAAGATCTTGGATTTTCATTCAGTTCAATTTGTAGTCGCTCAATTTCATCAACTTGTGTCATCTTAAAGAAATTCTGGCATTATATTGACCCAAAGAAAAGCAACTTATTTAATAAAGCCATGATTATTTTAGGAATTGACCCGGGGTCACGATTGTTAGGCTACGGAGCAGTATTGGCCGAAAATTCGAAGCTGAAGCTTATCGACTGCGGAGTTTTAAAATTCGATTCCGATGTGCCACTTTCGCAGAGACTTCATCAAATTGGTGTCGGGGTGCAAGATTTATTTAAAAAATTTAAACCAGATCATCTTTCTTTAGAAAAGATATTTTTAGGAAAAAATGCCGACAGTGCTTTTAAATTAGGGCATGCCCGCGGAGTTATTATTTATGAAAGCTTGCGAGCTGGCTGCGAAGTCCACGAATACGCCACTCGGGTCGTAAAAAAAGGAATCGTTGGCAGCGGAGCTGCCGAAAAAGAGCACGTGCGCATGGTCGTTTGTAATCTACTACAGATTCCCATTTTGAAGTCTTTAGACGCCTCAGATGCCTTAGCCATGGCTTGTTTTCATTCTTCGCAATTGAATGTGATCAAAATTAAAACGAAATTAAAATTACAAGCCAAGCAGCTTTTAGAAAAGAGTGCACCATGATTGGGTTTTTGGATGGAACCGTGTTTGATGTTTCCACCGAGCATTTTATTTTAAATGTGAATGGTGTGGGTTATGATGTCGTAGCTTCGGCACAAACGCTATCAGATGTGCACGTATTGATTGGCCAAAACTTAAAAGTGTGGATTCATTCGCATGTCCGCGAAGATGCGTTTCAGCTGTTTGGTTTTTTAACTAAACCCGAAAAAGAATTTTTTTTACAGTTATTAAAAGTGAACGGTGTTGGCCCGAAGATGGCATTGTCGATCATGTCGGGGGCACGCGTTTCTCAAATTCAAGATTGGATTGAAAACAGTGATGCCAAAGCTTTGTCTTCATTACCGAAAGTGGGCAAAAAGACCGCTGAACAAATTATTCTGTCACTGCAAGGCAAGCTTGTAAGAATTGATAGTCAGTTAAAGGGTCCCAAGTTGAATGAAACGCACAGGCAAATTTCATCAGCTTTAATTAATCTGGGTTTTAAAAATCAAAATGTTGACCAGTTTATTGTTTCTTTAACTTCTTCTGTGACACTTGAAGATGGCGTTAGACAGGGCTTACAGAAGTTGACAGGGCAAAAAATATGAACCGTATGATTGAAAGTCAAAAAGATGATGCCGATATTAAATGGGAAAATAAATTAAGACCCCAATCTTTTGCAGAATTTCCAGGCCAGGATGCCGTAAAAGAAAAATTAAAAGTTTTTGTGCAAGCCACAAAAAAACGCGGAGAGCCCTTAGATCACACTCTTTTATTTGGTCCTCCGGGTCTTGGAAAAACGACGCTGGCCCAGATAATTGCGCATGAACTCGGTGTTGATATTAAAATTACTTCGGCTCCGGCTATTGATAAAAAAGGTGACTTGGCTGCAATGCTAACCAGCCTTAAGCCATTTTCAATTTTGTTTATTGACGAAATCCATCGTTTGCCACGGGCGATCGAAGAGTATTTATATACGGCCATGGAAGATTATTACATCGATATCATTACGGGCGATGGTTTGGGTGCACAGTCGATGAAATTCCAATTGGTGCCGTTCACTTTAGTGGGTGCTACCACCAGGGCTGGGTTACTGGATAATCCATTTCGTGATCGCTTCGGTATTCAAGAGCGCTTGCAGTTTTATGACCGAGAATCATTAAAAACAATTTTGATTCGTTCGGCTCAGATTCTAAATTTAAGTTTAAGCATTGAAGGGGCTGCTGAAATTGCACGGAGGGCTCGGGGTACTCCACGGGT
>JAYUCH010000106.1:0-16833 GCA_043740435.1 Bdellovibrionales bacterium
CGGTTCAAAACGGTCCATCAACGGAGCCCACAAAAATTTAAAGGTATAAGGTAAACCAACTAAACTAAAAAAACCAATCGTCGCAATATCAATATTATCGATTGTTAACCAGGCCTGCATAGCAGTTCCGGTTAAAGCCAGCGGTAAGCCGCTTGCAAATCCCAAAATCAAAATAATCGTGAATCTCCAGCCCGGCGAATTTTTAAGTGAACTGAGCATTGCTGTTCACATCCTTACGCATTTTCCACAAAAGCTGACTGATGTAGGGTCTTCGAGTTTCACCAGTTGTTACCATCAACAACTTGGTGATTTTTAAATGACTAGGATCTGTTAATAACAAAATCAACATTTCCTGAATGAAATTTGTATTTAAAGTGACGTAGTTATCCGTACCAACACCTAGCTGCACATTCTTTTTTTCCCACCAAGAGAACGGATGATCTTTATAATCTTCAAATTTACCAGTTAGTTTATTATTTGAAGAGGGTAGTGTAACCAAGGAAACATCTTTTTGAATCAACCGATTTAAAACGTCATGTTGATATTGTTCGACTTCTCGTGCTGTGTGAAACTTAGCTTTCAAAAACTGCGTGCGATCGGTTTCATTCAACACAGTCCCTAATAATAATTTTTGCAGAATAGGTTTGTAGTGTCCCCAATCTAAATTCATCAGTTCGGTGTAATCAACCGTGTTGTTCACAATGGGTTTTGCTTCTAAATTGTGTTTGATGACCCGCTGATAAAGCTGATGAAAATAAAGATTCGGATTGATTCCTAAACTGATGCCGTGTTCAAGGGTGTCGATATGCCAAATATTCATAGCGTTATCAACGGCCTGAATACCACGCTTTAAAGTGTGCCACGTTTCCCCATGATGAGATCTTATTTTAAATCCGCGGTACTGCAGTTTTCGAAAACCAGAACTTAATTCTGAAAAATGCTCTTTGCGGTACATGTCGCGCTCGTCACCGACAGTGTCAACTTCATTTAAGTGTCGCCCCAGTTCTGGATATTTATCGATCAACGCTAAGATTTCATCGACCTGCTGCTGAAAATGATCTTTTCTAGTTGCAAACTTAGCCGCATCAAAAAAGTTAGCTTCTTTTCGAAATGAAGGTGAAAGAATAAAATTAAATTCGGGGTGTTCATTTTTAAATTTTTTAAAACCCTCGTAAAGTCCCATCACAACATCTTCTGAAGTGACCGAGTCTATATAGGGAATTTGTTCTTCCACTTTTGAAGTTGATCGGCTTAAGGAAAATTTTAACCGTATTAAACCGACATTGTACTTGTGATAAAGTTCATAGGCCAAATGGTAAGCTGCATCGGCATGGGCTTGTTTTGAAATAAAAATAAGTTTGGTTAAATAAAGAATTTTCAAATAAGCCGAAAAGCCTTCATGCTCTTTTAAGCGAATTAATTTGTCGACATCGTCCACGGATGTAATCGGCCAAGCGGCAGCGCCATAGACTTCTGTAATTTTTTGCTTATAAACGCTTGCATGTGTTCCCTCAACCAGGGGCTTTAACTGAGACCAAATAAATTCAGCAGTCAATGATCCGGTTAAGTGAATGTGCTCTTCTTTATATTTGATCGGAAAGGCTTTGAAAAAATCTTCTAAAACCTGGGCAAACGGATGACCCATGACTTTTTGTAAATTAATCTCATTAGTAATAAATTGGTTCAGTAAACCACGAAATTCAACGATCCAAGTGTAAGCTTCAGGATTTTTATTTTTTAGCGAAGATGACAGCATCAAATCTAAAGTGTCTATTAAAGAGATACCATTTGTTTCAGAAACGATTTCAACAAATTCTTTTAAAAGTAATTTTCTGGTGAATGAAATAATCATGACCTAATTAAACAAGACCTAAAGTCTTTTGTACATGATTTTGTGCGGACCAATCGTGGGGATATCAAAAATCGTGGTATCACTCTTAAATCCCAGTTTCTGATAAAATAATTCGGCTGATACCCGTGCATTAAACCACAGTAAATCACATTGCATGTTTTCCAGCTCGTGAAGGGCGTATGTGATAATCAAACGGCCACAACCTTGTCTTTGAAAATGAATATCCGTCGCCATGCCTCGTAAACGGTAGGGTTTTAATACATCGGGAAACAAATTATTTTTTTCAGCGATAAATGTTCCACTTGAAATAATTTTTTCGTTAACATCAAGGATTCCAACATGAAACGTAGAACTTAAAAAATCTTCCACATATTTACAAACAGTGATGTCTTGATCAGGTCGCAAAATGCGCTGCCGTAAATCCATAGTTTCATCTGCGCTGATCAATTCGGGTTTGAAAAATGCCATTTATTAATTGGCTTTGAATCTTAAATAATCTTTCCAGCTGACCGGAGTCGTATCTGGGTGCACTTCGTGCTCGATCACAGGAAGCCACGTCGGTGCACGCGCCGGTTTTAATAACGGCATTTTTGCTTTTTCCGGCGTGCGATTGGCTTTTCTTTGATTGCAAGCTCTGCAGGCGGTGACTACATTGGTCCACGTTTTCGGACCACCCTGTGACGCTGGCAGCACATGATCGATAGTTAAATCTTTATAATTGAATTTTTTTACGCAGTACTGACACGTGTGTAAATCTCTGATGTAAACATTTTCGCGACAAAAACGAACTCCATCAACTTTTTTCGGACGAATATAAGTTTTCAAACGTAAAACGCTGGGCAGATGAAATGAATTACTGACCGACCTGACTTTGGTCGAGTGGTATTCTAAAACTTCAACTTTGTCTTGGAACCACATAATCAGGGCTTTTTGCCACGAGATAATTCGCAGCGGTTCATAACTGGCATTTAAAACTAAAGCTCTTTGGGTGGTCGAAAACACATCCGTAGCCTGCATATTATTATTATATGTTCTGTTATGAGGCATTTTCAATATGAAATATCTTATACTTAGAATTAGATATATTTGGACTTGATTCCATTGATGAATTCACGATAAATCCTAGACCAAAGTACGAAAGGACATAACATGTCTCAGAATAAATCATCAAATAATTCTTCTTTACCCACTCGAGTTATTGCCTTTTCGTATATTCTTAAAAATCAGCAGGGCGAAGTGCTGGATCAGTCAGAACCCAACCAACCACTGCCTTTCCTTGAGGGAAAACAACAAATTATTCCAGCCTTAGAGCGCGTTATTTCATTACTCAGCGAAGGAGATAAAAAACAAATCTCGTTAACGGCCAGTGAAGCGTACGGAGAGTTTCGCCAAGATATGATCATGGAAGTGCCGAAAGCAGAATTGGCCCATATTAAAATTGAATTAGGGGCCCATCTGCAATTGCAATTAGAAAAACAAATGCAAGTTGTTAAAGTTATTAAAATAACAGACACACATGTAACCCTTGATGGAAATCACCCATTAGCCGGAGTGGGTTTAGTTTTTGATGTGGAAATCATGTTAGTACGTGAAGCTACTGTTGAAGAGCTTCAACATGGCCACGCCCATGGTTTACACGGTCATGCTCAGCATCATTAATCTTTGATGATACCATCATTAATCTAAAGCTATTAAGATTCTAAGCCATGCTAAGAATTTTTTTTAATCCGCTACTTTTATTTTTGTTTATAATTTCGGTTACCGCCGCAGCAAAAACCAAAACTTTCGTTTTCTTAGGCGATTCGTTAACCGAGGGTTACGGAGTCGCTCAGCAATCAACTTTTCCACAACTTATTCAACAGAAAATAAAATCAGATCAACTGGATTGGAAAATTATATCCTCGGGTTCCAGCAGCTCGACAAGTGCATCGGCGTTGTCACGGCTTAAGTGGGTTGCAAAAGATAAACCTGAATACGTAATGATTTTATTAGGCAGTAATGATGGCCTTCGTGGCTTCAAGCCTGATGAAGTTGAAAAAAATTTAACGGCTGCCCTTGAATGGGCCGCAAAAAATAATATCAAAATTATTTTGGGACAAATGAATGTGCCCCCCAACTACGGACGGGGTTATCAAAAAAAATTCGCGGATATTTTTCCAAGATTGGCTAAAAAATTTAAGGTGGAATTATCACCGTTTATTTTGGAAGGCGTTTATGGCCAAGCTCAGTTTAATTTACAAGATGGCATTCACCCGAATGAAAAAGGATACAAAATCATTGCAGACAACATGTATTTGTATTTAAAAAAATATTTGAAATAAAGGTAAAAAAGTAAATGAGTCTTAAAATTGAAAATGTCTCGAAAAATTACCTGCAAACTTCGATGGGTCAATTAACGGGTCATGCAGAAAAGTTAGAAATTTTAAAATCTTTAAATTTGACAGTGCCTTCGGGTCAACTGGTGGCCATCGTGGGCGCTTCTGGCAGCGGAAAATCCACTTTTTTAAGTTTAGTAGCTGGGTTAGACACTTTTGATTCCGGTTCCATCAGTATTAACAATCGGCAGCTCAGCCAGTTTACCAAAAAAGAATTGACCCAGTTTCGGGCCGAAAATATCGGTTTTGTGTTTCAGCAATTTCATTTGATTTCGCACCTAACAGCATTTGAAAATTTAGCTTTACCGTTGCAAATTTTAAATCGTGATTTTTCAAAAGATTTTATTTTGCAAGAACTTGATCATGTGGGGTTGCTACCTCGTGCGGATCATCGCCCCAGTGAAATGAGTGGGGGCGAATGTCAAAGATTAGCTATCGCCCGGGCGCTTATTACTAAACCTTCACTGTTATTAGCCGACGAACCCTCTGGCAATTTAGACACCGAGACCGGAAAAAAAGTCATGGATTTATTTTTTAATCAAGTTCGTAAAACAAAAACTACGACCTTGTTAGTAACTCATGATCACGAGTTGGCTAAATTATGTGACCGCAAGCTAACACTTAAATCCGGCCAGTTGTGCGACTAATTCCACTTTCAAAGCTAGTTTGGACCGAGCTTATACGCTTTAAAAAAATGAATTTTTTTTTAGTGTTAAATTTTGCTTTAGGTCTGATCGGGTTTTTTTTGCTGCAAATTTTTCAGCAAAGTCTGTCCGTCCAAACCGCAGAAAAAGCCCAGATTATTTTAGGCGGAGATATTTCGGTTAGTGCACGCAGGGGTTTTACGGACAATGAACGGGCCGCATGGGAAAAAGATATTCCAATTCAAAAAAAATCTCAGTTTTATTCTTTATTTGCGATGTTACGTCGGGGCGAAGATTCCCGTTTAACAAATGTAGGTATTTTTGATGAATCGTACCCTTTGTATGGTCACCTCAAGTTATCGAATGAAAAATTATCCGCAGACCAGCCACTTATTTGGGTAGATCCTGAAGTGCAAGAGTTGATGAATTTAAAATTAGGTGACACGTTGTTATTGGGTGAAACCGAATTCAATTTTGCAGGCACCATTGTTGAAGATCCCTCACGTTTGTTCCGTGCAGGCGGCTTTGCCCCCCGCGTGCTTATTGCAAAAAAATATCTACAACAAGCCCAACTGATTCAAAAAGGCAGCACCTTCAGTGAATATTGGACTTACAAAATAAATTCCAGCGAAAATGCAGCGGTGCTAAAAAGTAAACTTGAAAAAACGATTACCGACAGCAGCATTCAGGTTGAAACAATTTTAGATTCAGCCCAGGACGGTAATCGGGCTTTAAAGTACTTTACCGATTACTTAGGTTTGGTGGCTTTAGTTGCTTTAGGTTTGTGTTTTATTTGTGGCAGTTACTTACTCCAATGGATTTTTCAATCCAAGCGAAAGAATATTGCCATCTTAAAAACATTGGGTCTGAAAGATTTAAAAATCATGACTCTGTACACTTTGCAAACTTTGGTTATTTCTGTATTTTCTTGTCTTTTGGCGATTGGCTTTGTGACTTCAGCTCTTCCCTTAGTGCAAAGTTTTTTAATCAACAGCTTTAATTTGCCGGTGCAGTTACAATTAAATTGGCAGTCACTTTTTATTATTTCTTTGCTTGGAGTTTTTGGACCACTGCTGATGACAGTTCCGCAGGTTCTGCAGATTTTTGATCTGCAGCCATTACAGTTATTACAAAGTTCATTTGAAAAAACAAAAAAATCAGTTTGGTATTACCTGTGGATTTTGATTTCAGTTTTTGTTTTCTGGGGTTTGTCCATTTGGCAAAGCCAGTCTTATCAGATTGGCTCTGGCTTTGTCGTAGGAATTTTGGTTTTGATTTTTGTGTTTTATTTTTTCAATTTTTTTATCATGAAGTTTTTAGATAAAAATATTTTCAGATTCTCGTGGTTAACTCAGTACAGTATCAAGGGGCTAACCCGCAGGCGTGCTTCAACCAGCTTGGTATTCATCACCATGAGCCTATCAACGTTGGTCTTAAGCTTATTACCCCATATAAAAGCCTCGATTTTATACGAAATCAGACCCGATGAGCAATCGCAAATTCCCAACTTGTTTTTGTTCGACATTCAACCTGAACAAGTCGAAAAGTTGCAAACAATTGCCAAAAATTTAACGGGTAAAGAATTTGTACTAAGTTCTTTGGTGCGCTCTAGAATATTAAAAATTAATGACCAAAGTTACGAACGGATTGTTCAAGACAACTCATTTCAAACTCGGGAAGCCGAAGCTGAAGCCCGCTTTCGTAACCGAGGAATTAACTTAACTTATCGCTCTTATGTTCAACCGTCAGAAAAAATAACGGATGGTCATTTTGAGACTGATTTTAAAAAAATCGGTGATCAGCTGCCAGGAATATCGGTCGAAGAGCGCTACGCGGAGCGCGTCGGATTTAAATTAAATGATATTGTAACCTTCGACGTGCAGGGGTTAGAAATAAAAGCGCAAGTGACTTCACTGCGGCAAGTCCGGTGGACAAGTTTTCAACCCAACTTCTTTATTATTTTTCCAACCGGTGTATTAGAAGAAGCTCCGCAGATTTTTTTAACGTCCGTTTCACAGGTCAGTCCACAAATTGCAAAAGCTGTACAAAATCAAATTTCACAGCAACTTAAAAATGTATCGGTTATTAACGTAACCCAGGCTGTGCAGAATTCTTTAAAATATATCGATCAGATGTCCATCGGTCTGCAGCTGATGGCGTGGTTGGCAGTGTCGGTCGGTTTGTTCGTTTTTATTATTTTGTTGAATACTCAAATTAAAGAACGACTAACGGAAATGAATTTGATGCAGATTTTGGGCTGCCAGCTGGGTCAAATTCGTAAAGCACTTTTTTTACAATTTTTCATATTGATAACTTTGGCAGTGCTGTTTGGAATTCTTTTTGGTTTACTGGCAGCTGCTTTAATTATGCATTTTATTTTTGATTTGACAGCCGTTTTCGACTTTAAATACATGTTGTTTTTGATTTTAGGCCTTATTCCGATTGCGACAATCACAATTTTTTGGGGTTTACGTCCTTTAAAAAATCTAAATCCGATGGATTTAATTAGACAGACAACTTGAATCTGATTTAATTTATGTGAATGTCTGAATCTACTTTGCCAGAAACTCAAATTCAAAAAGCAGTGCGACTGTTGAAAAATGAAGATGTTGTGGCATTTCCCACAGAAACTGTTTTTGGACTTGGGGCTCGCATTGATTCTGAAAAAGCGATTTTAAAAATTTTTTCGACGAAACAGCGTCCTTTTTTTGATCCGTTAATTGTTCATGTTAGCAGTATCGAACAAGCAAAAACCTGCACGACAAATTTTAATGAAATTGCAACTGTATTGGCAAAGTCCTTCTGGCCTGGACCGTTAACGATGGTGCTGCCTAAATCTGCTTTGATTTCTGATCACATCACATCAGGCTTACCCGATGTCGGAATTCGCTTTCCTGCGCATCCGCTCGCTTTAGAAATTATTAATGCGCTGGGTGTTCCACTGGCTGCGCCCAGCGCCAACAAGTTTGGTCGCACAAGTCCCACGCAGGCAGAACACGTTCGCCAAGAATTCGGCGATCAGGTTTTCGTTGTCGACAGTGCAGCTAGTGAAATCGGAATTGAATCCACAGTTTTAGCCATCAAAAATGATTCAAGTGTCTTTCAGCTATGTATTTTAAGAAAAGGATTCATCACCTTTACCCAAATAGATTCCGTTCTAAAAAAATTAAACTTAAAATATCAGTGGGTGGATCATTTAGATAGAAAATCATCTCCGGGGAATATGAAGCATCATTACATGCCTGCGGTCCCCTTTGTGATTTGCCGCAATCAAAATATGAAATTATCTGAACTGACTGAAATTCTAAACTTGAAGCTAACCAGTTTGCCGGACGAAGTCGAAGGCGTTAAGATTATTAAACCCAAAGGTAAAATCACAAAAATCGAGTTTTTTAAATTACCGCAAGATCCTATTTTAGCCGCACGAGAACTGTACGCGCTACTTCGAAAAGCTAGCTTAAGGTCGCCACAGGCACTGTGTTTTATCCAATTACCCTCTCAAACCGGAGAAATGTGGGATTCTATATTCGATAGACTGTACAAAGCAGCCTCTTTGATTTTAGACTAATGAAATGATCAACACAGCGTTTATTACACTCCGGGCCGCTTATCGCTTATTCAATTTCTTACTTATCATTTATATTTACTTTGTAACGGCCGCAGTTCTTTATTTTTCTACCTTTGACAAATTAAAGCGCCGACGTCGATTAGTGGGTAATGCTCAGTTTTATTCAAAATTTATGGCCAATGCTTTCAATGTTAAAGTCATTTATAAAAATGAAATCCCTGTGGATGAAAATTCGTTAGTTGTTGGAAATCATGTGGGCTTCATCGATATTGTCTGTCTTCAGGCTTTAAGGGGCTGCGTTTTTATTACTTCGTTAGAAATGAAAAATACTCCCATACTTGGACAGATTTGTGATTTAGCAGGCTGTACTTATGTGAATCGAAAAAGCCGTAAAAGTATTCACGATGAACTTAAAGGTATAACAGAAGTTTTAAAAGAGGGCTCTCGGGTTGTACTGTACGCCGAATCAGTGGCTTCTAATGGCGAACAGGTTTTACCCTTTAAAAAAACTTTACTGATGGCTGCTGGTTTTGCCAATCGTCCTATTCGTCCGTTCGTATTTAATTTTCGCGAAGTGAACGGTGGTCCAGTTTTATATGAACACCGAGACTCCGTCTGCTGGTATGGCGATGAAACATTTTTTCCGGCCATCTGGCGTTCGCTGAAGCTTAATTCAGTCACATGCGAAATTGAATTTCTTCCGCTTTTGCACACAAAAGCAGAGGACGACCGAACCCAAGTCGCAGCCTACTTACACCAGGTGATTTCCGAAAAGTATGTTCCATTTTCGCCGCAGATGAATTTATCTCAGCAGACCAATTCAGCAGAAACTACGCCGCGGACTGAATTGGCCACAAAAAGCTGATAGTCCGAAATATTTTCGGTGGCCACAGCTTGTTCCTGAAATTGTTTTTTTCCTAATCCTGGCAGCACGATGTATCCCTGTTGTGCGGTCATTCGTCGGTAAACTCCGTTTACACAACCCGTACTAAGTGGTGGGGTGAGCATAAGATTTTTATTGTGATCGTACAAAAAAAGATTAAACCGACTGGTTTCGACCAATTCGTTTTTTTCATTTACCGAAATCACATCAAAAGCCGACGGCAATTTAAAACTCAGCAAATTTTCCCAAAATTGTCGATTTTCCCATTTATAATTCTGTAAACCTAAACCACTGGGTTGTTTAGGTTCGTTCGTTAATTCTAAAACCACCGGTATTTGTAAAGGCAAATAATCCAAAATTTCAAACGTGTATGTGAAATTCGCATAAGAAAATATAATACGAATGATTTTTTCACCTAACTGTAGCCGCAGCAGTTGTTGTTCAAGATTGTCATAAATTAAAAGTATTTTTTTAAAATCAATTATTTTATGAATCAGCTGATAGGCTTCAAAAGTGCGCAAAGCATGAAAAGGCTTTAATGCAATTCCATTTGCTTCCAATTTACACGTATCCAAAATATTTGATCGGTTGTCAGGTGTAATGAACATTTAAATTTCCAGTTTTATTCAGTAGCTCTGCAAATTCTTGCTCGGGGTCCGAGTCATAAACAATTCCACAGCCTGAAAAATAAAAATAGTTTTCCTTAGACTGTACAAAACTGCGAATAGAAATATTTAATTTAAATTCACCCTGATTCCACCAACCTGCTATTCCGGTGTAAGCTTGCCGTTGATAGGGTTCTAATTCTTGAATAACAAGCAGACTTTCTTTTTTTGGGCATCCGCTGATAGATCCGCCGGGCATCAGTTTTTCTAGAATATATGGTAAGTTTTTTTCTGTGGAAATTTGTATTTCAGAATAAGTGTGCTGAATATAATTCAGGTTCATCAACTGCCGGTGCTCGGTTACGACAGCTTGCGTTGCAATTTCTAAACTGTTCAAATCATTTCTTAACAAATCTACGATCATTGACAGCTCGGCCTCTTCTTTTTTTATATCCAGCAGTTTTTCCTGGGTTTTATTTTTTAAGCCTAGACTTCCTTTGATCGGAGCCGTTCGCAGTCGATTTTGTTTTTTTTCTAAAAACAACTCGGGAGAAAAACTAATAAGCGAATAATTATCAATGGGTAAATGGCACTTGAAAGCTCCGCTAAACTGACTGCTGATTGTTAAAAAAAACTGCAAACTGTCCATGGCTAACTCAGCTTTAAAAGCAGCCGTCAAATTAACTTGATAAAATCGACCTTCAGCAATCCAGGTTTTTATTTTTTTAACATTTTCTATAAATTCTTTTTTTTTAACAAGCAGTTCAAAGCGAGTATCTTTTAAAGACTCGGATTTTTCACGAAGTAAATTTGTGTGTTTCATTTGTATTTCACGTAAAGATAGAATTTCAAAACTTTTCAGAATAAAAACATTGGCTTTTTGACTGGGGTACAAAACTTTTTGTGTTGAAGATTTTTTATTTTCATAAGCTTCAAAATTTATCTGAATAATTTTCATTTCGCTTTTAAATTGCAATTCAATCTGTTGCAAAAAATCGGTGACCGACTGATGATCGGGGCAAGCCAGTCGTCTGTAGTCGGTCGAATAAATATAACTTTCACTTTCGAAAAAACAAATAACGGGCTTCATTTTTTAAGCCACCGCAACAGGTAACTTTGTAGCAATGAAGTGTTTTCTGTTAAAAAAGATTCGGGATGAAACTGGACGGCCAGCCAACGATTGGTTTTATGTTCAATCCACATAGGCTTGTTTTCGCTGACAGCAATCAAATCAAAAGTACTGACATCACTGCAGAAAAGCGAATGGTACCGCGCCACTTCCACATTTTGGAATTCAGGAATGTTGGACATTAATTTGGATTTTTTTCCATGCAGCGGCGGAGAATACGGTTCCACCACTCCGCCAGCAGCAATGGTCATCAACTGCATCCCTAAGCAAACGCCAAAAATACAACGATTGAAATATTTTTTCTGTAGCCACTGAATAATATGTGGATAATCTTGCGGAGACTTTGGTCCAGGCGAAAGCACAACGAAATCATATTCAGCAAAAACTTGGTCGCTTATTTCCTGATGATTGACAATGTCGACGTGATCACAGATTGCAAAAAGCCAGTGACGTAAATTAAAAGTAAAGGAGTCATCGTGGTCTATCAGCAGGGTTTTCATGAATATTAATAAGATGTCATGGCTAGCTACTTCGAGCTAGCCTTTGTTGAATTCCAAATCCTTTTAACTAAGTGCAATCATATAACTGATCAGCAGTTGAACAAACCAGACTGCCACATTTAACTTATCAAAATAATTGCGTTTTTTGTAAACAAAACCACTCGAACTCATAAGCCTCCCTGTTGCTTGAAAGTTTCTAAGGGAATGTGTTAAATATTTATTTACACATAACCTATATATGTAGATAATATGTAAATAAAGTGAAAGCAAGTTGATACTTTGTGGGTTCACAAAACTAGCTTTTCGATCAGTCTGGGTGCAGCGAATGTGATTGTTTGCGGCTATCAACTGATCAATTTTAATAGATCCAATTGTTCCATCGCTAAACTCTTGCGATACTATTTATCTATGTCACTTACAGTAACACGCAATCCTAATTTAACGGCTCCAATTAAACTTAACCCCAGTGAAAATGAAATTCAAAAAATCTTTTTGAATTCTTCAGCTGACGGTTGGTGGACGGGATTACCACCAGAAAAATGTGTTGGGTTTAATGCGCAGAAAAATTGTTTACAAGCTTTACCATTATTGAATTTGGATATTTGCACACGGCAAGATGTTCTTAATTATTTTGATAACACTTGGACGCTAACCGAACTTCTATTTCAAAGTCTTAAAACAGAAAATGCTTTCACGCGACCCCCGTATCATCAATTGCGGCATCCGCTGATTTTTTATTATGGACATCCGGCTGTTTTATTTATCAACAAACTTCGTCTGGCTGGTCTGGTCGATAACGCCATTGATCTTTATTTAGAAAAAGTTTTAGAGACTGGCGTTGACGAAATGAGTTGGGACGATTTAGGTAAGAACGAAATGATTTGGCCCTCGGTCGAAGAAGTTCGTTTGTACCGTAAAAAAGTTTATAATATTATAAAGAATCTGATTTTAACCCACCCAGATATTGAAAAGCGCACGGCGAACAAATTAGAATCCAAATTGTGGGCGCTGTGGATGGGCTTCGAGCACGAAAAAATCCATTTCGAAACATCGTCTGTTTTAATGCGCGAACTTCCCATCGAGCTTGTGCAAACTCCAAAACACTGGGCCCCGTTGCATCCCAGCAGCCAAATAAAAAAGAATACTTTTCCGGTGGCACAAAAAGATTATCAAACTTCTGCATGGAAAAAAGTAAGCAAGCAAACTGTGACTTTAGGAAAATCAGCCAAAGAAAAATCTTTTGGCTGGGATAACGAATATGGTCATCGAAAAATGGATCTTAAAGATTTTCAAGTCACTGAAAATTTAATCACCAATGGCGAATTTTATGAATTTGTAAAATCGGGTGACTACAGCCAAGATCAATATTGGTTGCCAGAAGGCCTTGCCTGGAGAAAATTTCGAAATACCAAGCGGCCTACGTTTTGGATGGCCAGTGGACCCGAGGGTCTTCACGAATACAAATTGCGAACACTATTTGAAGTGATCGATATGCCATGGGATTGGCCTGTTGAAGTGAATCATCACGAAGCCAAAGCTTACTGTTTGTGGAAACAACTGAAAGACAAATCAAATCTAAATTATCGTTTATTGACCGAAGCCGAACACGCAGCATTAAGTCATCAATCCGAAGATGCCGTTTTGCAAAAAAAATCTTTTACAGAGATTAATTTTAATAATGATTTTCCGTTAAATTTTAATTTCGTGTGGTCATCGGCAGGCCCTGTCGACGGACAATTCGTAGGCAATGTGTGGCATTTGCTCGAGGATCAATTTAATCCACTGCCGAACTTTCAAGTGAACTCTTTGTATGATGATTTTTCGACGCCGTGTTTTGATGGCAAACACAACATGATTGCCGGCGGCTCGTTCATCAGCTGTGGCCATGAAGCCAGTCAGTTTGCACGTTTTCATTTTAGGCCCCACTTTTATCAGCACTCGGGTTTTAGAATTGCCGCAAGCCTGGATGGATCAACTGATAATAATGCTTTTAAATTTAATAATTCCAGCGAATACACGCATCAAAAAAGAGCCAGTGTTTTGGATCAAATGAATGCGGGACCCGAATGGTTTAAAAAAATTGAACAACCTTTAGAGCCTACTTCTGAGTCCGTAAAAAACATGTTTCAAGCCACGCAAGAAAAAATATTAGATTTTTATAAAAATTACGAAAATATGAAAGCCTCAGGAACGGCCCATGATCCACAGAAAAATTTTGTGCGTGATGATTTCAAGGTACCCTACCAAGTCGTTAAAAGTTTTCCGCAGTACGGACAGCATTTATCTGATCAGTTAAAACTTATTTTTAATGAATTAGCACCTTTGTCGCAATTACCTGGGCACCCGGGCTATGCCGCCTACGTGTCAGGTTCAGCGAATGTTTACAGTAACATCGCGCAACTTATTTCACAGACCCTAAATCCGTTTACAGGTCACTTCATGATGGCGCCAGGGGCCGTAACCTTAGAAGCCGAGGCTATCAATTGGTTTTTAAATTTATTTCAGTTTCCTGAAAAAACGTCCATTGGCTACTTTACCAGCGGTGGCAGCCAAGCCAACTTAGCTGCATTGACGTTAGCTCGAAAAAATATTTTGAAAAGTTATGATTTATCTGCAGGACGAGTTTACGCCTCGTCGCAGGCGCATCACTGTATCGGTAAAGCGCTCGATTTTCTGGGGTTTCCTAAAGAAAGCTTACAAAAAGTAAACGCCGGCACTGAATTAAAAATGAATACAGATGATCTTGAACAAATGATCATCTGTGATTTAAAAAAAGGTTTAAAGCCATTCGCCATAGTTGGAACAGCCGGATCCACCAACACCGGAGCCGTCGATAATTTAGAAACACTGGCAGCCATCGCAAAGAAATATAATTTGTGGTTTCACGTCGATGGTGCCTACGGCGCACTTTTCATGCTAACCGAAAAAGGCCGTCAAACATTAACAGGTATTAGCCTAGCCGATTCAATTGCTTTTGATCCGCATAAAGCCCTTTGTCTGCCTTACGGCACAGGTGGCGTTTTAATTCGTGATAAAAATAAAATCCACTACGATTTTTTAAGCTCGACAACTTATATGCCCCCTTCACCCGAAGCTGAAGACACCGGAATTCAAGTTGATTATGCCGACCTTAGTGTGGAACTTTCTAGGGACTGGCGTGGCCTGCGGGTTTGGCTTCCCATAAAAACTTTAGGGATAGAACCCTTCATCCTTAATTTAGAAGAAAAATTTGCTTTAACGACTTGGTTGGAAAAACAGATTTCTCAAATTCCTGGACTTAAACTGTTTCAAAATGCTCAGTTAACAATTTTATCTTTTTATGTCGAAGGTAAAAATGTGAACGATTCAAATGCAAAAACCCAAGTCCTGTTAGAAAAAATAAATTCTGAAAACACATTATTTCTATCCTCGTGTCTGGTAGATCAGAAAAAAGTAATTCGCATTTGTTTACTGGGGCACCGCTTGCATTTTGATCGACTACAAAATTTTGTCGGGCAATTGCAGGACTACTTGAAATGACTTTAGCGGAATATAAAAATTTATTTTTTAAATCTGATTTATTACATGTTAACAACGGCGGCTTATCGCCCATCAGTCGTCCCGTTCATGAAGAAATCAACCATTGGTCGAAGCGTTTTTTTGAAGACGGCTTTCATTCCGACGAAGATTACAAAATTCGCATGGAATGGTCCCGGCGCCAGTTAGCCACTTTAGTTGATTGTGAATTTGATGAAATCGCTTTTTTTCAAAGTTGCGCGTGGGGCATTAGTCAGTTTGCTTTTGGTTTAAGTCTGAAAAAAGATGATGAAGTCATTTTATTCGATCAAGAGTATGCTTCCAATTTGTATCCCTGGCAGACGGCCTGTCAGCGCGGCCAGGCCCGTTTAATTATTTTAGATTCTGGTGCTGAAAATGAAATTTCAATTTCACAAATAGAAAAAAGAATCACCCCTCACACAAAAGTCATAGCTGTTTCTTCGGTGCAGTTTCAAACAGGTGTCATGATTGATTTAGAAAAACTGGCCCATGTTTGTAAGGAAAAAAATATTTTACTTTTTGTGGATGTCACACAAAGCTTAGGTATTCATCCGATCTCGATGAAGAAATTGAATATTGCAGGGCTTGCCGGAGCCAGCCACAAATGGCTGAATGCCCCTGTCGGCGTGGGCTTTTTAGCTGTCAAAAAAGAATTAGCCATCCAAATGAACCCGATCGCAATTGGTGCCACCACTTATGGTGAATGTGATGATGCCAGTGATCTTGCGTGCGTCCCTAAACACAATGCTTTCAAATTTGAACCCGGAGCTAAGCAAACCCTTGAAATCTGTGCCTTAGGTAAATCAGCCGAGATTATAAATCAGGTTAAACCTGAAATTCTACGTGAAGAAGCATTTCGATTAGCAGAAATTTTACGATCAGCCGTGCAGAAAATGTCCTTTAAAATTCATTCACCTTTTATCCAATCTCAATTTCTAAATATTTCGCCACGGTCAGGGCGCAACCGAAACCTGCAAAAATTTTTACATGATCAAGGAATTCGGTTACCAATCCGTGGTCCCGGGGTGCGTATAACCATTCATGCATTCAACACGGACGCACAAATACAAAAATGCATCGAAATTTTAAAACAGTTTAAAGACGATTAAATTTTTGGGGTTTACATTTCAGCTTCAGTGTCGCCTGATTTAAGTCCCTTTTTCTTCATTTTTTCAACCAGTGTGGTGCGATTAAGTCGTAGTAAGATGGCCGCTTGGTTTTTATTCCATCCCGTTTTTTCTAAAGCTCGCATGATCAAAGCATTTTCGAACTGATCTACGGCTGTATTAAAATCTAGACCCGCATCAGGAATTTCAACGATGCCTGATTCTGCATAACTTGAAACGTTTGATTTATACTTCGTTGGCAGATCAGCTATTTCTACGGTTCCCTGACCTTTTAAAATACTTAAACGTTCAATCAGGTTTTCTAATTCACGAATATTTCCCGGCCACGCGTAATGGGTTAAGCAATTTAACGATTCTGCAGAAAAACCATTTAAAATACGGGTTTTGTTTTTATTAAACTGATTCATAAAATGATTTAGTAACAATGGAATGTCTGATTTTCTTTCGCGCAGTGCTGGCAACTGAATAGGAATAACATTCAAACGATAATAAAGATCTTCACGAAAGCGTCCATCCTTGACGGCCTTATCCAAATCCAAGTTCGTCGCTGCAATAACACGAACATTCATTTGAATCGATTTCGTGCCACCGACAGGTTCGAAAACCCGTTCCT